>NZ_JACGVV010000010.1:0-125784 GCF_014077405.1 Colwellia sp. BRX10-9
AGAATAAAATAGGATATTAATTCAATGGCCAATAGTTACCAGCGCTATAAAACCCTTACGGATAAAGAGCTAGAAACAGAAGAAGTTAGACGATTAGACTTGGGTATCTATGAGATAGAGTGGGGCTTAGACAATAGCTTTAATTGGGTTTGTAAAGAACAAGATGAAAAGCAAACCATTGCTCGCCACAATGAACGTATCATAGGTACCATGGCGCTAATAAATATAGAATATAAAGATCATTTTTTGACTGTTGATTTAGAGCATGCTATTCAAATTTCGAGCAACAAAGATGGTCGATTAGTTAAAAGGCTTAATGGTCATACGGGTAAAGTTATTGGTTTAATTGAACTTCCTAATGGTAACTTACTGTCTGTCAGCTTAGATGGAACGATTAAGCATTGGGACATGAGAAGTTATAAATGTATTGCAACCATTGAGGCTGATGTTAGCTGCTTAGATGATGTTGATTTTGCTAATGCGAAAACACTTATTATTAAGAATAAGTTGGACACAAAAATCTGGCGATTAACGGGTGAATTACTCGCTGAATTAACGGGATTTACTAAAACTGTAGAGTACATCAAGTGGTTTAAATCAGACACTTGGATTGTCAAACCTGAAAATGAAAATCCAAGTCAATGGTCTGCTAAGGGTGAATTGATTCATCAGTATAAATTCTCTTTTTCTCCTCGTACCGATGTACTTGAATTAGATAATCTTCAACTGTTAATTAAAGATACTCATAATATACTTCAGTTGTGGTCTAAAGATGGGGAATTGTTAGAGAAACATGTTAAAGATGTTGGTATTACAGATTACTTCGATAAGTTAGTGACCGCAAGTAAGGAAAGCGAGAATTGGATTGAATCACATGCCAGTACTGATGATTATCCACTAACATGTAATAGTTTTGAATTTGGAGACTTCCACTTAAAAAGTGGTAAAAAAGAGATTGAAAACCAAGAATTGTTGTTCAAAAAAAGTAGCGGTAATCGCATCATTTGGGATTTCTTTTACCGGCCAATAGAAAGAAATATAAAAACGGCATTAAAAGAAAATATTGATTTGGCGCGTCAAGCTGAAGAAGAGTTAACACTACAAAAATCTAAAACCGAAAAAAGCATAGAAAAACATCGTAGTAAGCGAAAATTTGCTAAATTTACAGCTTTATTTTTCTTTTTTCTCGCCATTACTCTTGGCGGAATTGGTGTGGTAGCACTGTTTTTAACTGATAACTTTGACATGCTTGTCAAATCAATCAGTCCAATAGTAGATAAAATGCTTGAGTCCAAGAACACACTTAAACATATCAAGCTACTAGATTTACAAATTATATTTGCTATAGGTACAGGGGCGTTACTGTTCATTTCCTTGCTCTGGTTTATTCGCAATCGACGCCAGAAAAGTAAGCAGTTTAAAAACGTGGGTAACCTTTCGCTTATTGAAGTGATGTTAACAACCTACGGTAACTTGATTGAAACAATTAAGACACACCGCTCTGAGATACTCAATAATTTACCTAGTCATCAAGATAATGAGTTATTTAGCGGTGTTAAAATAAATAAACTTATTGAACAAAAAATCGAAAATGAAATTCAGCAAGCGGCCATGCAAGAGTGTAATATCGATCAGTCAGATATTACTTATCAACGAAGTGATGGTCAAAAAAGTGAGTCGATTGTTCTGCAAGATTGGTCGTATATCCAAGAAAATAGTCATCCTCGACTTAATAAGCAAAATGAACAAGCGGTTCGTTTTGATAGCAATGGGCAATTAGTTTGTGCGGTAAGATCAATACAATATATTTTCTTAACTAAAGAAAAAGTTGATGTTTTCTCCACCTACTATGATTTTATTGCTGATAAATACATTGGCCGTGAGTCAAACTCTTTTTACTACAAAGATGTCAGCAATGTCACACGTAAAGACGTTCATCGTAATCGCTTTGGTCAAGAATTAACGGGAAGTGAAATTACACTTTCAGTCACTAGTGGGGCAAAAATTAGTCTAACACTGATGAATGATGAGAGTATTAGAGAGTTTTCTGAAACCTTAGCTGAGAATGACGCACATAGTATCGAGCAAGACACCGCCGGTGGAATTGCTGCTGTTAAAGAACGACTTGAAGTTGAATCAGAAGAGTTAACCGTATACTACCAAGCAGAAATCGCTCGTGCTAAAGAAGAAAACAAGAGCGAGTTAGTGAAATTGTTAGATATCACTCAACAAAAATTAATGAGTTATATCGAAGAACAATGTGATATTGCCAAGAACTATGATCCAGGTGACTCAATAGCAAAGTCTCAATCTAAAGATAGTTTAGTTGATTTAGCTTATAAGAATATCCGTACACAAATAGAAAGTCATAAAAGGTCTGAAGCCGTCTTAAGTTAATTTATTACAACACATGAAGTTAACCGCATCGGAACATTTTAAAAATTTAAATACGGAAAATTAAAGATGAGAAACATATTTTTAAGTTACAGCACCAAAGATTCAGACGCAGCAACCAAGATTGTAGAAGGCTTAAAAGCAGCAGGTCATAAAGTTTGGTTTGCACCCAATAAAATTTTAGGTGGCGAGAATTATGCTGAAAATATTGAAGAGGGTATCGAACAGTGTGAGCTTTTTGTACTATTAGCTTCAAAGCATTCTATTGGAAATAAATTATTAAAGGTTGCAGCTTCAGAAGAAGTTAGTAACGAAATACAACTCGCTAAAAAACATGGCTTAAAACAAATTCCTTTAAAGTTAGATGACAGTATAGTTTCAGGGGCTGCAGGTGGAAACAATTATCACTTTATTCGTAAGCAATGGATCGATGTTGTTGTCTCATTAGAATCTGGTGACTTTGCTCCAATTGTAGAGCAAATCATAGCAACAGCGGATAACATTGAAACTAAAAGTTTGGATATGCAGTACATAGAAAAAGCGGAAATCGATTTGATTATCGGTGACTTTGAGCAATCTGTTCGAGCACTGGGTGAATACAGCTTTTTAGATAAATATGTTCCGCGAGTAGAATTTATAAGGTTAATTTCAAACTTATTACGTAAAGGTATAAAAAACCTTAATATTAGTGAAGCAGACGACTTCACTTCTGAATTTCAACGATTACGTAATACCCATATGGCATCTTCTGCAGCATATATGCTGGCGATATTGAAACTATATTGTTATCAACCAAAGGGGTTTAAAAATAATATTGAAGACTTCGCTACTTTAAAAAATTCAGTGAAGTCATGCAAACCAATAGATGTTAAATATCGATTTGTCGCAGATAAATTGTTACCAGCAGATAGTCAGTTTGCCGTTGAATGGTTAATATAGTTACTTTCATATCAAAAGATGAGCAACATGAGCCTAATTGTTCTTAAATAACAAATAGGCTCAGTTAATAATAATTTGCAAGGTCACATTACTGCATTACATTTTAGTTTTACTTTAAAATTTTATGTATAGCTTCACATAAATTTACTGCGACATAGGCTTCAAAATTTTCCGCTGGATCAAATGATCGTTCATGGGTGATATTAATAGAGGCTAAATGCTTGATTAATATTTTGAGTTTTTCTTCTTTTGATTCTGCAGATTCATTTAAGGTATCGCTGATAGAAAATAGTTGTTCCCAAAGGTTATTATTCATCGAAAGGTCTCTCACACACTGATGCCGTAAATAAAGTTATCGGCAGAAAAAATTAGCTTTTAAGCTACAAATTGTGGAGGCGACTTTAAATGAAATAGATAAAAACGTCTACTCTTGTATTAATGATATTTATATTAATAATTAAAGGCTTAAGGTTAACTATTATTGCTAGTTTATTGTGCTGATAAGATAGCGATTAATTTTTTTAATCCTTTACCTTTGTTGGTTATTTTCCATGCCATAAATAAGTCTTGCAGTGGGCGCTCTTCTGCTAATTTAATAACTACCAGCTGGCCTGATTCAATATGATGTTGGATGAGGTTTTTGGGTAAGTATCCGATGCCAATCCCTGCAATAATCGCTTCAATTTTTATCGCAATCGAGCTGACAAAGAAATGTTGACTGCCCTGGATAATATTAACTGACCAGGGGATCTCATGTTGGGCTGAGTCATGAACGACGACATTCCTATATTTTGATAAGTGTGCTGATTCAAGCGGCCCTTTAAGAAAGGCTAATTGATGTACTTTGTTAACCACTAAAACATTTTCAGACATTGCAATTTTTATTGCCCTAATACCTTTTTGATTGGGCACAGGTGAAGGAGCGCCAATAACTAAGTCAACCTTGTCTTCAATTAATGCCTCCCACGTGCCGTTCATTACTTCTTCTCGCACATCAATTTCAATATTTTGATGGGCGATTAAAAATGCTTCTATGCCTTTAAAAATAGTTTTTATATCAATAATGGAATCGCAAGCAATACGGATCTTGGGTTCCCAGCCATTAGCAATTGTTTGAGTTTGTTCTGAAAGGGTATTAATGGCTGTTAGTACTTTACGGCCCTCTGATAATAAATGCTTGCCGGCTGGCGTTAGCACGGCGCGACGGCCTTGTCGTTGAAAGAGTGTCACGTTTAACTGTTCTTCTAGCTTTTGAACGATATAAGAAAGCGCTGAAGGAACTTTATTCAATTGTTCTGCTGCGGCCGCATAAGTGCCACGCGTTTCAATAGCATCTAATACAAGTAATGCTTCAATACTAATAGGTGGCGTTTTCATGGCTATTATCCAGATATTTAATTGTTCAAATTATTTGAACATAACAAACAAATAATAGGGGTTATTCGATATCAACTCAACCTTTACAATAGCTACATATTAAATCATTAGTCATTAAAGAGTATTAAAATGTCATTTATAAATACCATCAATAGTATCACTAAAACTGAACAATCTTTATCAAGCTTACCGCTGCGATTAATTGCTGGGTTAATTTTTACCGCTCATGGTTCACAAAAGTTATTTGCTTGGTTTGGCGGTTATGGATTAGAGGGAACCGGACAGTGGATGCAATCTATAGGGCTTACTCCGGGTTTCTTTATGGCATTAATGGCCGGTAGTGCTGAGTTCTTTGGTGGGATATTATTATTGATTGGTTTTCTCACTAGACCTGTCAGTTTTGTCTTGGCTATTACCATGATAGTGGCCATCTTTAGTGTTCATATCAGTAATGGCCTATTTATGAGTAATAACGGTTATGAGTTTGCCTTATCGTTACTAGCGATAACGCTTGCGCTATTTGTGCAAGGTGGCGGAAAGTACTCTATTGATCGTCACGTATCTCGAAAGCTAATTAAAATACGTAAAATGTAAGATAGCTAAATTATCTGCCATTAATAGTACTAATGGCTAAATCAATAAATTTAAGGGGTTTGTTATGGGATTAATTGTTAACGGTAAATGGGTCGACCAATGGTATGACACCAATAAAAGTAAAGGGCAGTTTGTTCGTCAAGATAGTCGTTTTAGAAGTCAAATTTCATCAGATGTTAATAGTCAATTTAAACCAGAAGCGGGCCGCTACCATTTATATGTTTCGTTGGCGTGCCCTTGGGCACACAGAACGCTAATATTTAGAAAGTTAAAACAACTTGAAACAATTATTTCGGTGAGTGTTGTTGAAGCTAAAATGATGGAAAATGGTTGGACGTTTGGTGATAAGGGAGATCCACTTTATCACTTAGATTATGCCTACCAATTATATTTAAAAGCAGATCCTAGCTATGAAGGACGCGTGACAGTCCCTATTTTATGGGATAAAAAAACTCAGACGATTGTTAATAATGAATCCATTGAAATCAGTAGAATGTTTAATTCAGCATTCAACGAGTTAACAGGTAATGTTGATGATTACTATCCCGTTGAGCAACGAGAAGCCATAGAAACGGTAAATACGCGTATTTATGACACTATTAATAATGGTGTTTATAAAGCAGGTTTTGCGACGACACAAGCGGCTTATAATGACGCATACCACAGCTTATTTGACAGCTTAGATTGGCTAGAGGTACTCTTATCAAAACAGCGGTATTTAGTGGCTGACAAAATAACCGAAGCGGATTGGCGCTTGTTCACCACACTGATCCGTTTTGATGCGGTATATCATGGGCACTTTAAGTGTAATCGCCAAAAAATCAGCGAATTTCATCATATTAAGAACTATGTTAATGAACTTTATCAAGTACCTGGCATTAAAGAGACGGTTGACTTGGAATACACTAAGACTCATTACTACGCGAGTCATTTAACGATTAATCCAACAGGTATTGTCCCTTTAGGCGCCGCGGAACACTTTGATGCGCCACATGACCGTAATCGTCAATACTAAGGGTTAATAGGTTAAAGGTTTGACTGGTAAATGAAGTTAGATAAATAAATACTGAGGAAATTTGATGATAAAACATTATCTTTATAAAAGCTTAGGTAGCGCTAACCATGGCTGGCTTAAATCTAAACATCATTTTAGCTTTGCTAATTATTACAATCCAAGCCGGATGGGGTTTGGAAAGTTACGTGTTGTTAATGATGATTGGGTTGAACAGGGCATGGGCTTTCCTTCGCACCCACACCGTAATATGGAAATTATCAGTTTTATTCGTTCAGGTGCGCTCACTCATCAAGACAGTACCGGCAATAAAGGCACAACGAAAGCAGGTGAAGTTCAAGTGATGAGTGCAGGTACAGGTCTTGTGCATTCAGAATATAATCGCACTAAAAATCCATTAACTTTTTATCAAATTTGGATTGAAACTAATAAAATCGATGTGGCACCTCGCTGGGAAAGTAAGAGATTTCCTACTGAGCAGCTATCAGCACTGACATTGTTAGTATCAGGCTACCCAGCAGATAAAAATAAGGCGCTGTTTATTAACCAAGAAACGCGCATATATGGAGGGAAATTAGCGAAAGGAACCGTTATTGAGCATAACATTGACCATCAAGCTTATATATTAGCTTCAGCAGGTATGTTTAAAGTAGAGGATAGCTCAAAAATTATCACCATGAACGCAGGAGATGGCGCTGAAGTCACTCAGTCAACGACAATTTTACTCAGGGCGTTAATTGACTGTGAAGTGATTATTATCGACACGATTAATTAGCTAAATCAAGTAATGTAAACCACGAACGTTCTCTTAAAATCGTATGTTCTGAACATTTTAAGCGCTGGCGTTCGTGTCTAGCATTCGCTCTTTTATTATCTAGCAATATTTTATTACTAAAGTAGACCTAATGTATAACGCGTTGCTGCTTGTCCCAACGACTTCCTTGCCAATGAGTAATCGTTCCACAAGCTTGGCAAGTGTCGCAATGCCATTCAATTAGCCCTAAGGTTATTGATTTAGCTTTGATTTCTCCAGAACACGAGAGTTGTTTAGCACGAGTATTACATTTTAAGTTAACGTGAACGAGCGGTTGCTCAATATTTTCAGAAAGGGCTAATACAATTTTACTCAGAAAAATAAAAACTACTTTTGCTTGGTCAGTAAGTTCGAGAACGTTGCCCTCGTCGTCAATAAAATGTCTAAAATCTGCTGCTAACGTCATCGGTTTTTCCATAGAATACTCATGCCGCTAAGATATAGTAGTTAACGCTCTTGGTACAACACTTCTCAGTAAATATAACATCAGTAATTAATTTAGGTAGCTTGAATGTTATAAATATTAAGTATAAAATTAGTGCTGTTTTAGATATGTGTATTTTCGTTATATATTCAGGCCCGAGTCTCCATCGGGTTTTTTTGTGCCTTAAAATACATAGACGAAAAGCAATAATGGCAAGACTGCCCCTGCAGTAATTTATTAATAGCCCAAGCTTTGTACAATAAGCAATAAGGCCAATAAAGGAAATTCACCATGAAAAAAATAATCACCACCGCATCTGCGATATTATTGCTACAAGCCTGTACAACATTTGATCCCTACACAGGTGAAAGTAAAACCAGTAAAACAGCTATAGGCGCAACTGCAGGCGCAAGCTTAGCAGCAGTCATTGCCTTTATAGACAATAAAGACAAAGACAGCAGAACACGTAACAAACGTATTTTAGCAGCAGCATCAGGTGGCGCTGCAATCGGCGGTGGTATTGGCTACTATATGGACACTCAAGAAGCTAAATTGCGTAAGCAATTACGCGACAGTGGCGTGAGTATTGTGCGTGACGGCGACAAAATTAACCTTGTTATGCCAGGCAACATTACTTTTGCTTCGAACAGCTCAAACATTAACAGCAACTTTACTAGCGTATTAGATTCTGTTTCTTTGGTGCTTGAAGAATATAACCAAACCATTATTGTTGTTTCTGGTCACACTGACTCTAGTGGCTCTGCCCAGCATAACCAGAAATTGTCTGAAGACCGAGCTGGCTCAGTCGCTAATTATCTTCGTGGACAAAAAATCCTTAGTGATCGTTTAGAAACTGTTGGCTTTGGCGAAACACAACCGGCAGTAACGAACAAAACAGCTGCAGGTCGCGAGCTTAACCGCCGTGTTGAAATAACTTTGTTACCGATAGAACAGTCATAAAGCGTCAATAAAATAAAGCCATTATCACCGTGTTATATGCATTGATAATGGCTTATTGCTTAAGACGCTTGGCGTTAAAAGGGCGATACCATTAACATGACTTTATTAGTGCTAACCATCAACATTTCAAATCAATATCTACAGTCAATATCTACAATTAATATTTCAAATCAATAAGTTTTCTAACGCTATCTAAAGTCTCGATAAGCTGGCGACTAAAATTAAAGGTCATGATATGGCTTTCCTTTTTCCCTTGACGTAACAGTTCATTAAAATGGTTGATTTGGTGATCATAGCCAAATGTTTTGCCATTAAAAGAGATAACTTCTTCTTTTGTATCAGTTATTAAAGTGACGGTTGAAGGGCTGTTAAAGCCACTGTTAATTTTAATATTGCCTTGTTCACAATAAAACACAGCTTCACTTGGCGTCGACTCCAAGAGTGTCGATTTTAACAAGGCTACCACGTTATTTTTATAGTTAAAGACCATGGAACAGGAAGAATCTGCGCCATTAGCAAAAAATGTTGCATCAGCGGTCATGGTCTCGGGCACGCCAAGGGTAGTTAGTGCTGCAAAAATAGGATAAATGCCAATATCTAAAAGACTGCCTCCGCCTAATGATTTATTAAACAGCCTAGCTTCTTGGTTAAACTCTCTTGCGAAACCGAAATCTGCTTCAACTTTACGTAGATTGCCGTAAGTTTTATCAGTCAGTTTATTTAAAACAAAATTATAATGGGGAAGAAAATAGGTCCAGAGCCCCTCCATTAGCAGAGTATTATTTGCCGTTGCAGCATCAATCATGCATTGCACTTCATCTGTATTCATGGCAAAAGGTTTTTCACATAGCACCGCGATACCCTGCTCTAAGCACAGCAGCGCATTTTCTTTATGCATTGAATGTGGTGTTGCTATGTAAATAGCGTCAACATTTTCATCATTTACGAGCGCCTTATAACTGCTGTAAGCTTTAGTCGCGTGATATTTATCGGCAAAATCATTGGCTTTTTGCTGTGTTCTTGAAGCAACGGCATATAGCTCAGCATCTTTCAGCGTTAATAAGTCTGTTGCAAATTTATTGGCTATGTTACCTAAACCGATAATTCCCCAACGTATGTTTCTATTTTTTAGTGATTTCATTAACTATTACTCAAGATAAAAGTACAAATAAAATTATTTTTTCATCGAACTCATGCTCTTTGTTCCACTGACTAGCTATCTACAATAAAGCGTCATTAGCCCATCGATGCTTAAGCTCGATAGTTAAGCTCGATACTTAAGCCTGATACTAAGTATAATGTTAACCAACATAATCTTGGGCGCAAAATAAAATACCACTCCCTTGCTCTTTTTCCAATAGTATGGGAATAAGTGCGCCGGGCATTACTGAATCGACATCGTTAGGGGCAAATGTGCCGCCAAGGTCTGTTTTTAACCAACCAGGGTCGAGCAAGTTCATTAAGACGTTAGTGCCTAATAGCGTTGGCATCATGTCGCGCACATACCTTTCAAGAGCGGCTTTTGAACAACTATATGCCATCAATTCAGGTTGGTTACTAATACCTGAAGAAACATTAACAATACGTCCCCAATTACGCGTTAGCATTCCTGGAAGAAAAGCATCACATAATTTAGCCGGAGTAATACTATTAACCATAAAACTGTGAAGGTATTCCTCTGCCGTCGGGGCAAAGAGCGGCTGGTATGTCGTCATGATTGCTGCATTATTATACAGTATATCTAGGTGGTTATTACTCAAGGCTTTCACCTCGGTAATTAAATGCTCTACTTGAGAGATTGAATTAAGTTCAGCCGCTACAGCATAAACTTCATGACCCGCTGTGGTTAATTCATTAAGTAAATCTCTAGTACCAGCTAATTGTCGAGAATGAATGATGAGTTTACAGCCTTGTTTAGCAAGCTCTTTCGCAACACGAAGACCGATCCCTCGACTAGCTCCCGTTACTAGCGCCCATTTATTTTCTATATTTAACATTCTTATGCCTATTTTTATTCAAATTGGTTAATCAAGTTATTGATTTGTCGTTTTTTGTTTTACTATTTTATGCCGTAATACTTTAGTTACTGCATTAGCGTCTGCTGGTGAAATTAATTACAGCCATGCATAAAGCAGGTAATAACAAGACTAGGTATTTTTCACTAAAAATTTGCAAATGAATATATAACAAAATAAAATTCATTGTTTTATATAACACACAATAAGCGCAAAAGATGATGAATAAAGAGCATAAAAAACTTGAGCGATTAATGTTATTTAGTGAAGTTGCCCGCCATTTAAGCTTTACGGTCGCGGCAAAACATTTACAAATATCTAGAGGGCATCTATCTGCTCAAATTCGTCGATTAGAAAAGGAGATGGGTTTTGCTTTGTTGATCCGCTCGACACGGAGTGTTCGCTTAACCGCAGAAGGTGAAAGTGTTTTAACGGGTGTAAATAAAATTCGTCATTCTGTTTTAGAACTAGAGCGAAATGCTGGTCATAAGGGCAATGCTATTGAAGGTGTTATAAAAATTACAGCACCAAGCCTCTTTACTAAAAGGTTTTTACTCGACATTTTTTCTAAGTTTAGCGCCTTACATCCCGCCATTGAGTTTTCTATCGATACCAGTTACACCCGTTTTGATTTAAATCGTAGTGATTTTGACTTGGCTTTTCGTGCCACAAACTCCCCGCCTTTAAATATGGTTGCAAAAGCTATTTTGCCCTATAAACATTGCTGTTGTGCTTCTGCTGAATATTTAGATAAATACAGTAAACCAAAGGTGCCCAGCGATTTAAAAACGCATCAATGTTTAAGGGGACAAGAGCAATTAACTTGGTCATTCTTAAACGCTGAGGTGCCTGTAGATGGTTGGTTAAAAATAAACGATAACCATATGCTGAAAACATTAGCATTAAATGGCGAAGGTATTATTAGGGTGCCTGACTATTTAGTCGACCAAGAGATTAAGGAGGGAACGTTAGTCGCTATACTTGAAAGTGAAATGCCAGCAGGGCAGACCATTTTTATGATTTATCCACAATTAATTCACCAGTCGAATAAACTGAACGCTTTTATTGAGTTTACTAAAGAGTATTTTAATAAACTAAATTATTCTCTTTATGGACCTTGATTTATATGAGTAATAATCTAAATTCTACAAGAAGTCTTTACCTTTACGGCATATTTTTATGTGCCTAACATTACGTTAAGATTTAAAAATAATTAAAGTTATGGTCTGAAATATTATTAACTTATTTGGATAATTAACAATATTTAATAAAGAGATAAAATCATTAAAACTAATGTTAATAAGCTCATCTTATTAACCGTATTTCAGATTTTTATTAACATTTAATTACGCCTCTTGGATAAGCGTTTCTGTGAATAATCGTTATAGTTTGACTATGTAAATAGACAGTCGAAATAGACCGTAAATCGCGCTATGTTATAGCTAACGCTATTAGCGCTGCGAAAACGATGAAGGTTACGCGACTAGCCTACTGGATTTTTTATCTGTTAATTTTAAAAATGTATCTGATTTGTTTTTTACACTCTATTTAGTTAAAACAACTCTTCTTGGGGGGCTACTTAGTGAATTTTCAATTGATAATACCAAAGATGAAACGTACGGTTAATGTGGCGATATTTTTAATCGCTGCTTCAATGACGCTTGGATCTTTTGTCTCTAGTGCGACAGAAACTGTTGCTAGTCCTTTAAAATATGATCTAGGCAGCACCAAGGCTTGGGTGCCATTTGGTTATAGTGGAAATAAACAAAAACCTGGTATTATTATCGCGTTAATTGAGCTTATTATGATGCAAGCAGCCATTCCTACTGATACCAGTTATCTCCCGGGAAAAAGAGCGGTTACCGCATTGGAATTAGGACAAATTGACTTCGATGTTGTTAGCCCCAATTGGTTTAAAGATAAAATTATTGGTGTTGATTATGTTAGCAGTGTTCCTTTATTTGAAGTAACAGAATACTTTGTTACATTGCCTAATGTTGCAATAGAGTTCAATCAACCAGAAATGGCTTATGGGCAGTTAGTCGGCACAGTAGCAGGCTATGCTTATTTTGATGATGACAAGTTTATTCGCGCTGATTTTTTATCAGAAAGTGAATTAGTCAAAGGGTTGGTAAAAGGGCGCTTTAAGGTTGCTATTATAGAAGAAAGAGCGGCTCAATATTGGGCTGAAAAACATCAAACGTCTATAGCACTCGCTTCTTTACATACTAAAGGTGATATCGTTATTAGATTAAGAAAAGAACACGAAAATTTACTTCCTCGAATCAACCAAGCCATCTCTGTATTGAAAAATAATGGTCAATTTAAAAAAGTATTTGATGATTACTAACAATAAAGCTGGCGAAGATATTGATCTTATATTAACGCACTATTCTTGTGGTGTAAGCTGTATATAAAGCACAGGATCTTAAGTTTATTTTATTGTTTGTTATAAAATAAAGCCTTAATGACAGACTACCTATTCTTCTTGCTCAGGGTTATAAGTAATCGCTTTATTGGCAATGGCATATGAAAATCCTTTGGTTGCCGTTAAATGGCGTAAAGCTTTTTGCTTCAACTTTATATCGGTAATAGGCTCTTCACCAAATTTTCTTATTTTTAACGCCAACGCTTTATCAAAATAGTCCTCTTCTGACGTTTCAAGTTCATTGACACACTCATTAATGGTTGTTGATTGAAAACCCTTAGCATAAAGTTTCTCTTTTATTTTATTTGGGCCTATTTTACTTTCGGCCAGACTAAGCGTTAGTCTTTTAGCATAACGAGCATCATCTATAATTTCGTGTTCAATTAAATAATCTAAGGCAGTTTGATTATATTGAGTATCGTCTTTGAATAATAAATTGGCTTTTTGCAATAAAGATTTTGCTGAGTAATCACCGTATCTCTCGATCATCCACATCATGTATGATTGAACACGTTTGTAAGAAATTTCTTGGGGTTTGGTGCTTTTTTTAGTTTTGTACATACGGCCACTTTTGTTAAGGAACGTATAACCGTTCAGCGTTGGTGTAAATATTTCAAATATGGATGTTTATGTTACGACTAGGTGAGTAAATTGGCCAAGCTATTTTAGCTAAAGCCTACTAGAACTTCATCATAGTAACGCCTGACCTGCTTTAGGGTCAAACTTTACTGTTATCTCTTTGAGGAGATTATTGGCTATAAAGGGGGAGGTTCATTAGTCGATAAACTATTATTGTGCTTTATTAAAAGCGAACATTTAATTTAAGGGGACATACGTTAACCGTTAGAACTTAAACCGATACTATAGTACTTTATTTTTATAAATATTTAACATTATCCTTATCTTATGTAGTATAATGAGAATCATTCTCAATTGCGTTACAGGGTTATTTATGACTTATTATTTTTCTCGCTATTTTCAAAAATTAATGACTTTTTCAATGCGCTCATTAAAGCGCAAATTTATTCATGTTTTTTTTGTTATTGGTTATCTTATCTCAACGCAAACATCGGCGAGCAGCGATACAGAAGGATTACGTCAACTTTTACAACTCACTGAATATATTAGTGTTGATTATGCTTCTGCCATCAGTAATGGCAAAGTTATTGATCAAGGTGAGTATCAAGAAATGCTTGATTTTTCTAACATTATTGCTGAAAGATCGGTGAGAGAGCCGGGTGAACAAGCCATGATTAAGTTATCGAAATCACTTCTCTCTGCGGTACAAGCGAAAAAAACACTTGTCGAAATACAAATGCTGACCAGTGAATTAAAAAACCTGTTGATAAATAACTCTCCGCAGTTATCGTTACCAACATCTTTACTTTCAGCATCTAGGGTAAAGCAATTATTTCAAAATAATTGTGCCAGTTGTCATGGTGTAACGGGTAAAGGAGACGGGAAGCTTGCAAGGCAACTAAGTCCACAGCCTACTAATTTTAACGAAAGAACACGTGCTTTAGACCGTTCTATTCTAGGATTATATGATGTGGTAACCGGCGGTCTTGACGGCACTGCTATGCCTTCATTTAAGAGCTTAACGGCAAAACAACGTTGGTCGTTAGCATTTTATACGGGTAGTTTAGCTTTTGTTTTTGATGAAAAACGACAAGAAAATAATGCACTTGAACTCTCACTCGCCGAACTTGTTCAGTATAGCCCTAACGAATTGTATAGGGCGAAAACTGACTTGGAAAAAGGTTTTGTTGAGCAGCTTAGATCTAACCCTGAGGAACTGTTTTCTGCAACTAAGGCGCCATTAACAATCGCGCGTGATCAACTTAAAAAAGCACTTGCCGCTTACAAAAATAATGACGTTATACTTGCCCAACAATTTGCGGTGAGTGCCTACTTAGATGGGTTCGAGCTTGTTGAAAATAACCTCGACGCTTATGATAGTTCGTTACGTAAAATGATTGAATTTAACTTGTTAGGCTTGCGCAATGAAATTAACAACGAGGAAGGCTCGGGTGAATTTGCTGTATCTGTTACTGCAATTTTGCTGCAAATAGAACAAGCTGAATTTTTACTCAATGACTCAGTTATATCAGACACAGCTTTATTTAGTGCCAGTTTTATTATTTTGTTACGAGAGGGCTTAGAGGCGCTATTGGTTGTGCTGGTGCTTTTTACCATACTGGTACGGTCCAATAAAAAAGAAGCCATTAAATATCTTCATTTTGGCTGGATAGCAGCCTTAATTGCGGGTGGGTTAACTTGGTTAGTGGCACAAAAATTAGTAACGATTAGCGGTGCTAGCCGTGAAACTATGGAGGGGGTTGCCGCGCTGTTAGCTGCAATTGTGCTCTTTTATGTTGGTTTTTGGATGCACAGTAAAACGCAAGCCGATCAATGGCAACGTTATGTTCAACAAAATATTAATAAAAGTTTAAAATCAGGTGCTTTATGGGGAATATCTGGCTTAGCGTTTATTGCGGTTTATCGTGAGGTTTTTGAGACAGTACTGTTTTATCAATCATTGTTAACCCAGACAAACCCCTCACAGCAATTTGTTCTTTTTAGTGGCTTTGGGGCAGCAGCGGCTATGCTAGTTGTCGTGGCCTGGTTAATGATTAAATATTCTATTAAATTACCAATAGCGCGATTCTTTTCAATAACAACGTATTTACTATTAGCCTTGTCATTTATTCTCGCGGGTAAAGCGATAACAGCGCTGCAAGAAGCCGCTATTATTAGTATTACGCGCTTTCCTATTGACTTTCATTTCGCGTGGCTAGGTATTAATTCAACGTGGCAAGGCATCACGACGCAAGCTTTTATCTTGTTTTTTTCCAGTGCGTTATTCTTTAAGCCTTGGTTAAAAAAGACGAGCAGGGTAGATGAATAAATTGAGCATCGACTTGAAAAAAAATTTATAGAATAGCAGTAGCGAACCATTTTGAGTATGGATGATAGGTGATTTTAACTCGTTAAATGCTAACCCTGCTAAGGGTAAATCAATAAAGCCCGTAGTGATTTATATTGATTATAAAAATGACAATAGACTGATATTTCAAGGCGCTAGAACCGCCATAAATATAAGCTAATGGTACTGAGGAGGTACTTATGAAAACCTTAACGACAGACGTTGTAATTATTGGTGCAGGCCCTGTTGGTTTGTTTCAAGTATTTGAGCTTGGTTTACAAGGATTAAAATCGGTTGTTATTGACAGCTTGCCAGAAGTTGGTGGCCAATGCACTGAACTCTATCCAGATAAGCCTATCTATGATATTCCTGCTTTGCCTAATGCTAAGGCAAGCCAAGTTATAGAAAATCTCTATGAGCAAGCGGCTCCCTTTAAGCCAACTTTTTTATTGGGCGAGCGGGTCGAAGACATTAATAAATTGTCGGATGTTTCTTTTTCAGTTACCACGCACAAGAATACGCTTATTCACTGTCGCGCGGTGATTATTGCTGCTGGTAATGGTGCCTTCTCACCCGTTAAATTAAAAATACCCTTAATTGATAAATTTGAAGAGAAACAACTGTTCTACCGAATCAATAATATAGAACACTTTAAAGATAAAAACGTCGTTGTGCTAGGTGGCGGAGATGCCGCACTTGATTGGAGTTTAAGCCTACAAAAAACGGCTAATAGTGTCTTGCTTATTCATCGTAGTACAAAATTTAAAGCCGCTACAAGTAGCGTGAATGAAATGTACGCCTTGTGTGAAGAACTCAAAATGCAATTTTTATGTGGTCAAGTGAGCGACTTTCAGCAAGAAGATAATAAGCTAACTGGCCTAACAGTAAATTCAAAAGATGGCATCAAACGTAGAGTGGAACTTGATGAACTTGTTATATTCTTTGGTATGTCACCCAAGATTGGCCCGATAGCAAATTGGCAACTTGCCATGCACCAACACCAGATAAAAGTAGATACACAATCTTTTCAAACCTCAGTGCCGGGTATCTATGCCGTTGGTGATATTAATTATTACCCGGGTAAACGAAAGTTGATTTTAAGTGGCTTCCACGAAACGGCCTTAGCGGCCTTTTCGATTGCGGAAACTGTTTTAGAAAAAGACCGTATTCCAACGTTATACACCACAACAAGTCCAGTAGTACATCAACGAATGGGCGTTACACATTCACTCGAAAGCCTGTTGGATGATTAACGGATAAAACAGGCGATTGATCATTACTACTTTCCTTTTATTGCTGTCTCTTTATCTGCGCGGCGTGACTTTGGAAGCTTAGGTGGAGTGCATGTAAGATAATAGCGGCAAACCTAACCGTTATTATTTTATGTTATGACTTAAGCTTTACAGTCTTGTTCGGTAATTTAATAAAGCTGAAGATTAAAGTAACTGTTCAGCTAAGTAATCAACCAGCAGTCTTATTTTAGGCGATAAATGGCGATTTTGAGGGTAAATTGCCCATATTCCTTCATCAGGCGCACGGTAATTATCTAATAGGGTCACCAGTTCACCACTTTCTATGCGTTGTTGAACATAATAATCGGGTAACTGAACTATCCCTAAGCCCTTTAATGCGGCGTCCATCAGACTGTAGCCATTGTTGTATCTTAATCTACCGGTTACGCGGATACTTTTTTCTCGGTCAGACTCTCTAAAATGCCAGTAGTCTAATGTACCCAACAAACAACTATGTTTATTAAGCTCTGATATAGAATGGGGTACTCCCTGTTTTTCTAAGTATTGCGGTGATGCACAAAGGTAGTTTGTTCTTTTGCCAAGTTTTTTTGCCATCATGGTCGAGTCACTTAACTTACCAAGGCGAATTGCTAGGTCATAGCCTTCTTCAACAATGTCTATTTGGCGGTTGCTTAAATAAGCCGACACTTCAACATCGCTATATTGTTTTATGAAATTATTCACTAGCGGTAATATTTGTTTTTCACCATAGGCAACAGGCGCTGTTAATTTAATTTTGCCTTGGGGTTTTGACTGCAAATTTGTGATAGCCCGCTCAGCAGCATCGAGACCATCGAGAACACTGCGACAATGCTGATAAAAAACACGGCCTTCTTCTGTTAATGATACTTTGCGAGTTGTTCGATAAAATAACTTAATATTAAGGCGTTTTTCTAATGCACTTATCTGTCGACTCACCTGTGCGGTAGATATCGCCATTTTCTTTGAGGCGAGGGTAAAACTTTCATTTTCCGCAACGTAAACAAATTCGCTAATGCCATCCCACTGCATGATTATTACCTATATGTACAAGTGAATTTACAAATTAGCATATTATCATTTATATAGAAATAACTATACTAGCCGCCAACAAGACATTGTTAGTGGCCACAAAAGTAGCTTATTTAAAATTACTTTAGACCTTTAACAGTGACCGTTCGTATAACATTATAGGAAATAAAGATGAGTTGGTTATTCCTTTTTTAGGTGTCGCTGCTGAGGCGATGTCTCATGTAGCATTAAAAGAGACTGATGGTTTTAGTAAACCACTGCCAAGTGCTTTAGTTTTACTTGGACATTTAGCCGCATTCATTTTTTTAGGTCAAGCAATGAAAGGCATGCCAGTTGGTATCGTCCATGCGCTATGGGCCGGGCTTGCCATTATAACCGTGACTTTATTGTCTGCTTTGATTTACCGTCAGCATCTTGATTTAACAACATGGCTAGGCATGGGGTTAGTTGCTGTTGGTATTGCTATGATAAATCTTGCCCAAGGACACAGTCATTAAGATGAACAATGTAGATCAAAATTTTTAACAAAATGCTTTCACTTTTTGGTAACTATGTCCTTTAGATTGTTACCAAGGGGTAAAAGTTAATTACGTATTAGGCGTATTATCATCTTTAAATAAGTTGAGTAAACTAATGTTACTGTAACAAATTCGACTAGATGCTAATCCCATCAAAATATCTATTAATTGAAAAGTGAGAATAACGATGTCAGATAAATTTATAAAATCGAAAGCGGCTATTGCTTGGGGCCCTAA
Source organism: Colwellia sp. BRX10-9 (assembly GCF_014077405.1). Lineage (NCBI taxonomy): Bacteria > Pseudomonadati > Pseudomonadota > Gammaproteobacteria > Alteromonadales > Colwelliaceae > Colwellia > Colwellia sp. BRX10-9. Next base: position 18,942 of record NZ_JACGVV010000010.1, read on the forward strand.
TCAGCCACTATCTATCGAAGAAGTCGATGTCATGCTACCTCGCAAAGGAGAGGTGTTAGTTAAGGTTATTGCCTCTGGTGTTTGTCATACCGATGCCTTTACCTTATCTGGAGAGGATCCAGAAGGAATTTTCCCCGTTATTTTAGGTCACGAAGGCGGTGGTATTGTTGAACAAATAGGTGAAGGTGTAACCAGTGTTAAGGTAGGCGATCACGTTATTCCATTATACACACCAGAGTGTGGTGAATGTAAATTCTGTTTATCGGGTAAAACCAACCTTTGCCAAAAAATTCGTGAGACACAAGGCAAGGGTTTGATGCCAGATGGCACGACCCGCTTTTACAAAGATGGTCAGCCTATTTTTCACTATATGGGCTGTTCAACTTTTTCTGAATACACAGTCTTGCCAGAAATTTCATTAGCGAAAGTTAATAAAGAAGCACCATTAGAAGAGGTTTGTCTACTAGGGTGTGGTGTTACCACCGGCATGGGCGCAGTCATGAATACAGCAAAAGTTGAAGAGGGCGCAACTGTTGCTATCTTTGGCCTTGGCGGTATTGGATTGTCTGCAGTGATTGGCGCGACTATGGCGAAAGCTAGTCGAATTATTGCTATCGATATTAACGAAAGTAAATTCGAACTTGCGAAAAAATTGGGTGCTACCGATTTTATTAACCCCAAAGACTACGACAAGCCTATTCAAGATGTGATTGTCGAAATGACCGATGGCGGTGTTGACTACTCTTTTGAATGTATTGGTAACGTTAACCTAATGCGCTCTGCCTTAGAATGTTGTCATAAAGGATGGGGAGAATCAGTGATCATTGGTGTTGCCGGTGCCGGACAAGAAATATCAACCCGTCCATTTCAACTGGTAACGGGTCGAGTATGGCGTGGTTCTGCATTTGGCGGTGTTAAAGGTCGTACTGAGTTGCCAGATTATGTTGAACGTTATTTAGCCGGTGAATTCAACTTGAGCGATTTTATTACTCATACCATGAGTCTTGAAGACATTAATGAAGCGTTTGAGTTAATGCACAAAGGAGAAAGTATTCGCAGTGTTATTCATTTTGATAAATAGGCGATATAAATAACCAGCATCTGTCTTTAGAAAGATAGTCACTCACATTAATAATATGGCGTTGCCCTTTTATTGCAGTAATTAGCAGGGGAGCGTCTTGAGGTTACCCTATGACAATTGATCCTTTAATTGAAAGTATCAGTGTAAATAAAATTTTTGGTGGCTGGCACAAGCAATATAGCCACCATTCTAAAACCGTAAACGCTAACATGCGCTTTGCCATTTTTTTGCCTCCACAGGCTAATAATGGCAAAAAAGTTCCTGTGCTTTACTGGCTTTCAGGTCTAACCTGTACCGATGAAAACTTTATGCAAAAAGCCGGCGCACTGCGAATAGCTGCTGAGTTAGGCATTGCTATTGTTTCTCCTGATACTAGTCCAAGAGGTGAAGAGGTAGCTGATGACGATAGTTATGATTTGGGGCAGGGCGCAGGATTTTATCTTAATGCTAGCCAAGCACCTTGGAGCCGTCACTATCAGATGTATGATTATGTGGTTAAAGAACTGCCAGCAATTATTGAAGCCACATTTCCAGTGTCAGATAAGCGCGCTATTAGTGGACATTCCATGGGCGGACACGGGGCACTAACTATTGGTTTGTTAAACGCTGAACGTTATCGTTCAATGTCAGCCTTTAGTCCTATCTGTAACCCGATTAAGGTGCCTTGGGGCAAAAAAGCTTTCAGCGCTTACTTGGGGAAAGACCAAGCAAGTTGGTACCAGCATGATGCCAGTGAATTAATGCGTATAGCAAAACAGTTTATTCCTGCCAAAGTTGATCAAGGTGGTGCAGATGACTTTTTGAAAGAGCAATTAAAACCAGAAACGCTAGAGGCTGCAGCAAAAATGAGTGGTTACCCATTAGAGTTAACTATTCATGAAGGCTATGATCACAGTTACTATTTCATCTCTTCATTTATTGAAGCGCATTTGCGTTTTCATGCCGAGCACTTAGAAAGATAAGTATTAAGGGAAAATGCCCTAAGGGGCAATCGGTTGATTACACTTAACCAGACCAAAATAATGTTGTTCTTGCTAGGACAAGTGTTTGTTAAATATATTATCCAACATTAGCCAAGCCAATAGCCAAGCCGATACCAAGCCATTATTTCGCAGTCCAAGATTCGCCATTTATTTTGCTGATTAAGCACAGGTTTATGCGTTATCCTCCTGAGACGAACCTCAAAAGTCTATTAATTCAAAACACAGACGTTAGTCTAGCACTCGTTAAAGAAGTCGTGGTATTTTATGGTCGAACAATAGGCAAATAAATGAGCTATCTGTTATCATTAATATCTTCAATATTATCAAACGAAAAAAGGCTGCTACCTTGTATCGATTTATTTTCGCCACAGCTTTAATTTTCACAGGCGTTACTTATAATGCCTATGCCGATGACATAAAAGTTGAATTTAGTGGTTTTGCCTCTTTAGCCCTTAGTTATAGTGACGATCCTGATATTGCTTTTAGTCCCAATTATTTGAATATTGACGATACAGGCTGGTCAGCTACCCGTGACTCAATTTTAGGGGGGCAAGCCAATATATCCTTGGCTAATAACTGGGATTCTGTTGTGCAATTTGTCCTAGAAGATCACGCGAATACAGACTTTGAAAACTACCTCGAATTAGCTTTTTTGCGCTACCGTCCTTCTCGTAATTGGGCTATTCGTGCGGGCAGATTAAACAGTGACCTTTATTTACTTTCAGAATACCCGCACGTGGGATACGCTTATTTGTGGGTACGTCCGCCACATGAGTATTACTCTTTTGCAAGTACAGCGGGGAAATTTGATGGTGTAGATATTGAATACAGCCAATCAATTAATGATGGTTTTTTACGGTTAAAATTAGCTGCGGGTAACACGACTGCAAAATTAAAAGCGAGTGGCCAAGACTTTCTTATTGATTTTGACCATTTAATGACTTTTAGCGCAACCTACGTACTTGATGCTTGGACCATGCGATTTTCTGTATCACAAGCTGATGTCGGAGACTATAAGTTCGAGGCATTAAATGAGTTTATTGATTTATTAAACTCTGTGCCAGCTCCTGTGTGGCCACAAGCAGCGTCGCTATCAGCAAGTTTTGACACAAAAAACCATAGTATTGAATATGCTGCTTTAGGATTAACCTACGATAGTGATAATTGGTTAATTCAATCTGAAATAGCTATTTCAGAGTCTCCTTGGTTGGTCGCTTCATCAAATATTAATGGCTATGTGAGTGTCGGTTATCGTTTAGATAAAGTGACGCTTTTTTCCAGTGTTTCTATTTCAGAGAACCGCCATAAGATAACCACAGTTACTGCGCCCCAATTTCTTCCTGGTACGCCAATACAAGTAACCTTTCCATTACAACAGTTAGCACTTGCTTCAAAAGAGGCTGTAGACCGATTAGTGGTGCACCAACATTCAATTAATGTTGGCGTAAAATGGCAGGCGTCAGAAAATTTGATCGTTAAAGCGCAAATTGATCACTTTGATGTTCAACCTTTTGGTGGTGGGTTATGGGGGATAAGTGATCCGGAAAATGTTGAAAAAGAGCATAGAATTAATGTGTTTACTGTTAGTGCGAACATGGTGTTTTAATGATGAAAAACCCCCTGTTATTAATGATTGGATTGGCTATTTTCAACTTTGATGCTGTGAGTACCGAGTTTGTTGTTGTGGTCAATAAAGACAATGCGATTAACTCATTATCTAAGCGCGAAGTGATTGACATTTATATGGGGCGTTATTTAACTTTTCCTGACGGTGAAATGGCACAGCCACTAGATTTGCCCTCTGAATCACTATTGAAGAATGACTTTTATCTGCAATTAGTTAATAAAAATGAGCAAAAAATAAACGCTTACTGGGCAAGGTTACTGTTCTCTGGGCGAGCTAAACCGCCGATCGCGGCTATTTCAATTGAAGATGCTTTGAACAAGTTATACAGTTCACCATATTCAATTGGTTATATACCTAAAGACCAGCTCACTGATGCTGTAAAAGTGGTTTATCGATTTAATGAAAATTAGTCAAAATCTTTATGTCAGAGTTCCATTGGCGATCGCTATTGTTGCCGTGCTAGTTGCGTTGGTTTCTTCAACGTTGTCCTATTATGCTGGCCTTCAAGAAAAGAAAGATACTAACTATTTGCTTGTTAAACAATTAGCCCAAACGATGGCAAAAACTGCGACGATATCTGCCTATTTAAATGATCGCGAGCTCGGACAGGAAATTATTAGTGGTTTGTTGAGTAATGATTTAGTTCAAGGGGCTAGACTCTCCGGCGAGGGCGAAATGAGCATTTCCAGTGGTGCTATTAACAAACCACAAGATGGCATAGTTATCCAATTAATCCATCCTTTTATTGATGATACCCTTGTTGGCACACTTACTGTTTATCCAGACAATAATTATATTCAACAACAGGTAGAAAACTCACTTAAAAAAGAAGTGGCATTGATACTAATACAATCTATCATTATTGCTTTTTTTGTCTCTTTGATCGTGCACAGATGGCTAACTAAGCCGATTCAAAAGTTAACCGATAGCTTTACTACCATCAATCCTAGTATACCTAAAACAATGCGGATGTTGTTGGTGAAGCAAGGTGCCAAAAATGAAATTGGTAAATTAACAAAAGGCATAAACTCTTTGATGCATGAGTTACACCTTACTATTAGTAATGAGCGAGCATTGCGCGAAAAAACTCAAGAGTTAGAGCGTAAATTCAGGCTTATTTTTGAACAAGCGAGTGCTGGAATTTGTTTGCTCGATGAAAAAAACACCATTACCACTTTCAACCCGGCATTTTTACAATACTTCAGTGTTGCAGGACAGACAGACTTGGTCTCTTTACACTTTCCAACCTTATTAAATAATGTCGACAAACTCGAAGAGTTGTTATTGAGTATTCGCGCCGACAAGAATCGTCCACAAGTCACTCTAGACATAGAATGCCGCATCGGCAATAAAACGCTGTGGCTGCACTGTTTATTCGCAAAATTAACGGAGCAGCGCAGCAATGAACGCAGTAGTGATCAAGGTAATTTAGTTGAAGTAATAATACATGACGTTACTGAACGAGCAGAACGGGAATTTCAAACACGTTTTGAAGCGGATCATGACCCTTTAACCCATCTACTTAATCGACGCTCCGGCGACAAAAAATTAGATAATGCCTTACTTTATTGTTTAGAAAATCAACAAAGCTTAGTGTTGATGATGATTGATTTAGACAAGTTTAAACCTGTTAACGACAGTTATGGCCATGAAGCGGGGGATAAGGTATTAATAGCAATAGCAAAACGTCTTAAAGCACATTTTAACTTGGCAACAGACCTCTGTATTCGATGGGGAGGGGATGAATTTATTGTTGCCCGTCAGTTGACGAACTTTGACCAAGAGTTAATGCTTGAACAAGCTAATAATATTCTTGCTGAGATAGAACAGCCCATTCATATTTCAGATAACATGCAATGCCAGGTAGGCGCAAGTATTGGTATTGTTGTTGCCCCTAAAGACGCTAAGGTACTCCACGAATTGATGGTTAAGGCAGACGACATGATGTACCAAGTTAAAGCATCAGGACGAGGCCAAGTAGCATTCTATCAAAAACCATAATTAGCGTGCCATTGATAATCTTGTGCGGTTAACCTGTTTTAGATAGAGAAAAAATTAGCTGATTGTTTTAAACGTGTTTAAGATTATAACGAGTACTGTTAATAATTATCATTAATTTTTGTTATCTTTTGGGGCGAAACCAAGGGTAACTCTAAGGTAAAGCAGGTGTTTTTTCCTAACGTACTGGCCACGCTAATTTTACCACCGAGTAAATTGACGACAATATTAAAGATGATGCTCAGGCCTAAACCTGAACCCCCTTCACCAAGCTTAGTAGTAAAAAAAGGTTCAAAAATTTTGTCAATAAACGCTTTTGGTATGCCTTTACCATTATCTTCTATTTTGATAATGACAATTGAATTATTCAGATAAGCTGATATAGCGATAATGCCAGAGTCTGTACTTTCAAAACCATGAATAATGGCGTTATTAAATAAATTAGTCATCACTTGCCCCAAAGGACCTGGAAAACTGTCCATCTCTATATTTTTATCAATTACGCAGTCGAAGGTTATCCCTAGGCGTTTTATTTTATGGTGATGTATACGGATCACTTCGTCTGCGACATCAGATAAGAAAAATATACGTCTTGCCTCACTCGTTTGGTCAACAGCCACTTGCTTAAAACTCTGAATGAGGACAACAGCTCGGTCTAAAGAATTCAGTAAAATATCTAAGCATTCATTGACTTCTATTTCGAAACTTTCCAAGTCAGAACGTTTTACTTTTTTTTCTTTAAAACGAATTGAAAACTTTTGAAAGTTATCTTTGATTGTACTGCCTATCGTGACAGCTATGCCTAATGGCGTATTAATTTCATGAGAAACTCCTGCAACTAGAGAACCTAAAGCGGTCAATTTCTCTGTTTGGATGAGCTTGTTGTGTGCATGAAATAATGACTCAATCATAGTATTAAATGACTCAGCTAATTCGCTAATTTCATCTTTACCTTCAATGTCGAGTTGAAGGAGAAGATCACCTGAATGAGTCAGACTTGCTATATGGCACTGTATTTTAAGCAGTGGCTCTAATATTGTGCTGATCAATAGCCAACCAATAAATAAGCCAATGGCAATAATAATAGCGGTAACCAAAATAATAAGAGATCGCGTAGTTTGATGATGTTGATGATTACTGTTGTATAGGGCTTGAGCTCCATCAATATTAGTTTCTAACATGCCCGCCATATTGAGTTGCATGTCATTAAAAAGCACACCATATTCTTCATTAGCTAGTCTATCTGCAGCAATATCTTGGTTGCTTTTACTTAAAGTGATAATTCGCTCGGTTAACAACTCAAACGTTGTTAATTGAGTTTTGAATTTATAGAGAAGCTTGGTTTCTTCGCCACTGTCTAATGTTTGTTCAAATTTAGTCAGTGAAGCACGGAAGTTGGAGGATGCATTACTAATTTTTTGCTCAGTGTCTCTCATAGACTTATCGTTAGGAGAAATAATATGACTTTTTATTAGTACAAACTCTTCATATAAATATTTTCGAGCGTCGGTAAGATTAACAAAACTGACAAAATAATTATCATAAATATCTTGACCGTTTTTGTTAATGGTGTTCGTTGAATTTATTGCAATAAGGGAGATGATTAAAGGTAATATAATAAAAACACTAATAGATAATGGGATTTTTTGTGAAATTTTCATGTTGCGAAAAAGTTCAATCATCAATAAGACTCTTTATAAAATTTACATGTTTCACGGTTTAGCTAATAAAAATACTAATAAATATTAACTAATTAGCTTATTAAAAGCCGATAGTGGTGTGCTGATTACCTTTTAACAATAGCTTAATATGAAGGTTAAAAACATCAGTAAATAACCTTTTGCCGATAGTTTAAAAGCTATCAGCGGTTACAATAGGCTATGAAGCCTATTTTTAACCTGTTGCTGCGCTTAATAGTGTTAAAAACTTGCAGCCAATTACATTTTTATTAAAACTTTTTCGCTTTGTGGCTAATAAATATTGATAGTATGAAAATCGATGATATATTTAATTTTAACACATTTAATAACCTGCAATGAATGAGTTGATAAGGTAACTTATCAATTTAAGACTCTACAGGGCATGGCTTATTAGGAGAACTATCAATGATTCGAGAAGATGTAACAAAGTCATTATCAATGCTAACCCCTGGCTCTGCCATTATTGTCGAAGTCTCAATTCCCCCCAGTAAAAAAATAAAATTTAAAAGTGTTTTTGTTGGTTTTTTACCCAAGCAATTTATGTTGATCCAATTACCCGATTTAAATCGTCATGTTGAGCTTACTGGCAATATTAATCAAGGGGTAGCCTGCACCGTTAGAAGTATCGTAGAAAAGCATGAAGGCGCGGTTGTTGCTTTTGTTACCAGTATAGAGCGCACGATAACTGTTCCAGCAAAAATGATTGTCTTGAACATTCCGCAACAGGTAGCCGTTCGACCGCTACGAAAAGAAACGCGAATTGATACGCAATTAAATATTGAAGCTTCGGTCAATAATTCGTTATTAAAAGGTATTATGGTTAATCTTTCATTAGAAGGCTGTTTATTAAGTGCCAAGAAGGAAGAAAATGTTGTTATCACCAAAGACGATACCATTACCTTCGCTATTACTGACAAGGCCCTAAGTGACATCACATCAATAAAAGGTATTGTTTGCAATATTAAGTCATCGCCGACGATTGATTATTTTGGCGTTAAATTTGAAGATGAATCTTATGATGTTATTAAAAATTTGCTGATGAAAGTGATGTTTTCAAATTAATCCGTACACCTTAGCTGTTAATCACACTTTTGCTGCTTTTATATCCTTGATTTAGCTTATTTATATATTAATCTAATTGATAAGATGAAATGTATCCAAAGCATGCTCAACAGTGTTAGATTGTATTGACCTGAGCAGGGAAATTTACATACTCACTTATACTTTGATAAAGTCGAGTGGCCAATATTGCTAAGCAAGTTTTACACACTTACAAGGTTAGCATTAGATAGTTGAGTCAAGGAGTTATAGTGCAGCATCATAATATTATTTTATACACGACCGAACGTGAAGATAGCGAGCTGTTAATTAAGGTGTTGATTGAACATTTTGATAAAGTACTTGTTGTTACTGCTTTGCCGGAGCTTGAGAAACAGCTTAAAGATGAAACGCCTAAAATAATTTTAATCGACGCAACCTCTTTTCAACGATCTTTAATGATCTATTACAGCTCGCTAAAATCAGTTTTAGTAGGACAAACGTGCGAACATTTTATTGTTTCTGTTGTTTCTGCAAGGGAAGAAAACGAAGCTTATGAAGCTTATGATAACGATATTATTGATGACTATATAATTACCAATCCGCTTTATGAGAAAAAACGTGCAGTTGTTGTTTGTTCTAATTTACTGACTAAGCTGGGCATTGGTCTCAAAAAAAATGCTGCCTTAGATTATATTTATAACAAAGAGTCATATGCAAAAGAAATTAGAGAAACGGTACTGCACGGCCTAGAGCTGAAAGAAAGACTTAGGTTGTCTTTTGAAGAGAGTATTACCGACGTTGAACACTCTATCAGTAAAGCAACAGAGCAAATTAAACTCAAACACAATGTTAATATTAATCTTGATGTGGTCAAGAATATTTTAGCGTCGATACGTTCAAACGAAATTCGACCTAGGCTGGTGGAACTGCAAAGTAAAGCATTAGACTTGCTCAGCGGATTAATCAGTGACGTGGAAAATATAGCACAAGAAAGTAATGAAGCGGCTCAATCTGATAAAAACGAGCAAGTACATCCGCCAGCTTCTTTTAATAAGCTTTATAATGCAAGTAACGCTGATGCGGTAAAAGAATTAGATAAGGTACAAGGGGATAATAAAGCAGCCGCTATTAATATTCTATTGGTTGAAGATGATCCCATTAGCATACATTTAACCAATACACTGTTGCACAAGTATAAACTCAACGTTCAAACCGCTAGTACCGGTAGAACGGCCTTGATTTGTCTTAATAATATACGTTTTGATATCGTTTTACTCGACGTAAGTCTACCCGATACCAATGGTTTATATATTTTAGGACAAATGAAACAGGGCAACGGCAAAAATGTAGATACGCCACTTATTATGTTAACCGGTAATAAAAATAAACAAATAGTAAAAAAAGCTATTGAACTAGGCGCAAAAGGTTATCTCATTAAACCTTTAACGCAAGGCGTTGTTGCTAAGCTATTTAAGGAAAATAACATTCCTTTAATTGAAAAAAGATAAACAATCACAACCCTCCGTTAACTATTCGTGCCGTGGGTAAGTGGCCGACGTTTTCAGCAATTAATACGCTAAATAATAAGAGTATTCAGTAGCGACGTGTGATTGATGAAAACGTTTATAACAATATTTTCAGTCACCGCTATAGATAATCACTGACAAACGCCATAACATGGCCTAAAAGTTTGCCGCTATCTCGTCAGACACTCGAATAAACTCAGCATAAAGTTTATGGCTTAACGTTATAATTTCTTGTGTATTTTCTTCTTTAGCGAATTGTTCCAATTGCTCACAATAATGACCTAGTAATATCGCTCCAGCGCCCCGGGTTGAAGATTTAAGCTTGTGTGCCAGTTCCATTACACTCTGCCAATCTTTATCGGTAATGTGCACGGCTAATTCAGCGAATAATGGTTTGCTATGTTGTTGATAAAATTGTAAAAAGCTTTGTTGCGCTTCTTTATCATCACCAAAGCATTCAACCAATGCTGAGATGTTTATTGCCGGTTTTGCTATCATTTTAGTGACTTGTTCATCGGTCAATTCAGGTGGTGATTCTATTTTAAATTCATCTTCGAGTTCTTCTTCAACTAACCATTTACTGAGTAAAGCTTTTAAGCTATCTAGCTTCATTGGCTTAGTCACGTAGTCATTCATGCCAAGTTTAATGCAGTGTTCGGCTTCATTTCGCATCGCGTTAGCGGTGATTGCTATAATAGGTATCTGTGTTGTGCCGCCTTGTTCATTCTCTCGCACCTTTTGGGCAAATTCGAAACCATCCATGATCGGCATTTGACAATCTGTCATGATCAGGGAAAATGAATATTGCGTCATTTTAGTTAAGGCTTCTTCACCATGGTTGGCAATGATCACAGCATAACCAAATAGATTTAGCTGACGCTCTAATACCTGTTGATTAAAGACATTATCTTCAACAATCAAAATTAGTTTATTACTGGCTTGTGCTTCAGTAACACTGGGTATAGATAACGTCTTAATATCTTGCTTTAGACAACTTATAAGTGGATTTTTTTGATCCATAATACGGGCAATGGCCCAGTATATTTTTTGTGGTAAAAACGGATTACTGGCAATAGTTGTCGCGTGTTCAGGGTAAAAGGGTAAGTCGAAGTCATGCCACCTTTCAAGGATCAGTATATTAATATCCTCATCACTGTTGTTGGGTAACTGCATTTTAACTTCTGGCCAAAGGCTAATAACTTGTTCTGCTGAAATAATAATAAGATCATAATTTTCAGCAGAAATAAGCTTGCTTAATTCTGTTGGCGAACTTGGTGCTAAATGACAATGTGCGCCAAGCTCTGTTAGACCTTTGTGCAAGATATTATCGGTAATTCCATCGTAAGCAATGAGTAAAATATTTAAATGATAGAGTTTTACGCTCAGGGTCGATGTCTTTTTATTTTCAGTTGCTATTAAAGGTAAATCGACATGAAATTCTGTACCATCACCTATCACGCTTTGACAACTTATTTGTCCTCCCATCATAGTGGTTAACTTTGAGCAAATAGATAAGCCGAGTCCTGTGCCACCAAACTGACGATGAGTGCTACTGTCTGCCTGTGTGAAAGCATCGAATAAATGAACTTGTTGATCCTCACTAATACCAATACCATTATCTTTAACCGTTAATCGAAATAATTTTTTGTTTTGGCTATTATCTAAATAATCAAGCTTAACCTCAATAAGGCTTTGCGGCTGTTCATTGTTGTGAGTAAATTTAATCGCATTACCTAATAAATTAAGTACAATTTGCCTTAACCTAATGGGATCGCCTAGCATTGACTCAGTCATATGATGATTAGATGAACAAACCAACAATAATCTTTTGCTTTGTAATTGCGATGATAGTAACTCTGCAGCGCCTTCAATAATCTCTGTCCAGGTGAACGGTATTGACTCTAAAGTCATTTTCCCCGCTTCTATTTTTGAAAAGTCGAGCACGTCATTAATGATTTGTAATAACGCCCATGCTGAATCTTTGGCAACATTGGCTAAATGGTATTGATCATCATCTAGTTCTGATTGCTGCAGTAGCTCTAACATACCAACAACACCATTCATCGGTGTTCTAATTTCATGGCTCATTGTTGCTAAAAACTGCGACTTAGAGTCGCTTGCCGCTTCTGCTGTTAAACGTGCTTGTTCTAATTCTTGCTGAGATTCTTTTAAGTCAGCTAATGTCTTTTCTGTTCTGTTACGTTGGTATTTAACATCAAGCAGCACATTGAGTGTCGCTTGACGAGATTGTTCTTTTTCAGCATCAAGTATTTCACGCTCTATTTCATTCTGTTTAATGTTGGTTATATCTCTGACAATACCTAGCATACTTAATGGTTCGCCACTTTCATCACGGGTAACCTCAGTTGATGTATTGATATACCTTAATTGCTTATCAGCTAATATTATTCGGCATTCATAGTTATAAACTTCTAACTTATTTAAGGCTTTTAGTTGGTGTATTCTAAATTGATAACGGTCTTCTGGATGGACAAGGTTTACAATAAGCTCTGAAGTCAAAGGCGTAGAATTTTTCTCAATACCTATTAATCTGTGCATGCCGTCTGACCAGTAAATGATATCGTTTTTAAGATCTTTCTCCCAACACCCCAAATGAGCAATACGTTCAGCCTCTTTTAAAAAAAGCTGCTGTTTTAGTAGCTTATCTTCATTGGCCTTTTGCCTTGTTATATCTTGATTTATCGCAAGAAAATGATCTATTTTACCATTACGGTCTCTAATGGGGGTAATGTCGGTAGTGCCCCAATAACAGCTACCGTCTTTTTTCTTATTGTATAATTGACCACTCCAATGCTGGCCTTCAATAATTTTTTGCCAGAGCTGCTGATATTTATCGGTGTTTTTGTGTCCAGAATCTAGCAGGTTGGCATTTCTCCCTAAAACTTCTGTTTTTGAATAGCCGGTAGTTTCGCTAAAGGCTTTATTGACGTAGACAATTTTACCAATCAAATTGGTGATCAATATCGCTGAATGACTTTGTTCAACAGCACTTTCTAGTACCAGCAGTCTTCCTTCTAATTGTTGTATTGTGCTTAAATCAGAAATAATGGCAGTAAAAATATTATCTTGAGTAGTTTTATGACTGCTTATCGCAACACGAGCTGAAAATTCCCGACTGTCACTAGCCTTAGCCCGCATAATTCTGAAGCTGTCACATACACTGCTATCATTAATGATGTTTTTGATCCATTCCTGCAAGTTTTCTTGTTCGTTTTTCATAAAAAAGTCATTGAAAAACATCGACTCCGCGCCTTTCCTATCAACCAAAAACAGTAAGCCAGCGACTTTATTAAAGCGTATTATTTCCCCTTTTGCGTTAAAGGATATAATGGCATCAGGAGCGTTATTAAGCATAGAATAAAGGTACTGCTCTGAATCGAAGATGGCAGCTGCGCTGCGTTTTTGCCAATAAAAAGCAATAACTAAAATAAACAAACTCAATAACACCGTTTGCAATAGCTGCCAGAAAAAGCCATGTACTATTTTCTGTTGAGATTGCAATACATCCACTTCACTGACTTCTGCGCCGATACCTAAGCCTAAAGTACTGTTCCACAACCAAGCGCCTAATACGGGCTGGCCACGATAATCTAAATAGCTTTCTTCGCTGTAACCTGTGTTGCCTTCTAATGCCGACTGAGCCAATTTTGTATAAATGGGGGCTTGCGTTTGTTCACTAGTCGTTGGTTTCAACGGAAGCGTTAATGATATCGCTAAGACGCTAGATTGCTCTTTCGTTAGTCTTCCCTCGGACCTAAGTTCTGGCTCAAATTGACTGGCGGTTAATAAACGAGCTTTGGTGTCAAAGAAGTATGTTTGCTCTGATTTCCAAAAACTGTGCTGCTGTACTGTCGAAGAAAAAGCGCCAAACGGATTTAAACGTATGGCGAGCGCAGCAATAACTTGTTGTTCATTATCAAGTATTGGCGCAATAATAAAAGTTGTTGGATATTTTTGCTGTAGTTTTCCCTGAATGTTGACTAAAGGGGTTTCTGATAAAAGCGGAGGAATAAAAACGAGCTGACCATTGAAAACTTCAACAAGCTTTTTGGGGTATTGTTTAGCGATTATGTTGGGTTGCCCAATTAAGCCAGCAACCTTGGCAGTGAGGTTATTATAGTCAGGGGAAATAACATAAAACCCTTCATTTTCCTCAGCCAGAAGATAAGGTTCTAAAAAAGCAGTTAAATTACCAGTGGCTTTTGTCACCGCAGCAGAGTCGCCAATTGCTTGGGCCGCAACTAACTGTTTGACTTGTTTGACAACAATCGGTGAGGTTGACCAAGCTTTTACCTTGTTAAAATGAGACCTAACCCAGCCATTCTCTAGTAAGTCATTACTGACATTCACTCTGGCCTTTAAAATTTCTATTGCTTGTGTTTTTAGGGTATTTTCAACTTTGTTAAGGCTATACCAAGCTATTATTGTTGAGCCAATTAAAAATAGCACTACGGCTGCAGTGATTAGATATAGAGGAGATTTATATAAATTTGCGTATCGTGACATAATTACTTAATCCATTATTATAATCTTTATTTTGGCAGTCTTTCACCCGTGATACTTTCTTTTAAATAGTGAGCTTTGTTAGCGTTTATATCACTTTGTGATGAAAAACTTTTAAACACTCTTTATCGTTTAGTTAATTGCTTATGATGTTGTTATATATTTATTAATGAAACGGTTAATGTATGTTAACCAATTAATTAATAAACATTATTTTATCCTTAAGACTATGACTATAGGTTATTTCAAGATAAATAGATGCCCATAATTTAAATTATTACTGATAACTTTGCTGTGAAAATCACAACGAAAAGAGGGAACTTGAAATGCACTTACTGTTCTGTTTTGAAATGTGTTTACACATTTTAGCCTTAATAATACAATTAACACTTAATTAATTCTAAGGTGGATGAGAGTATCTTTATAACATCAAAAATTCGCTTGTTGCTCAATGAACGTGTCATGGGCTTTTTAGCGCTTATTTCACTTTTCATTGCTCTTGCGCCAACAGTCGTTGCGACTAATGAGCGCTTTTCTCAAGCGAAAGTTTTTTTGGAATGGGGGATCCTGGCCCTTTTCATCGTTGAATACGGCGTTAACTTTGTTTTAGCATCAAGTCGCCGTGTGTTTTTACTGGATCCGTGGCGTATCTTAGATTTATTCATCATCTGTACGGGCTTGTTATCTTTGATCCCTATGGCTAATGAACATTTACGTAATATTCCTGCTTTAAGACTGCTTAAATTCATCCGAATGGCTTTATTTGGTGTTCGAATGAAATTTGCTATGTCCTTAGATAACAATAAAGTTTCGACAGTATCGTCACCACCAATACAGTCTTTTAGCGCCTATTCGTTAGTAGATAAAAATATTTGTGGCTACACTGAATTAACTTGGGGTAATGTTGTAAAGCGATTAAAGTCGTCAAGTAATGACTGGTTATTTGCTGTAGGGCTCAACTCTGAGCAACTCACAGAGGTTGCGGAGATTCTTCAAGCCCCTAAGTCTGCCTTAGATATGCTCTTTAAACATTCGTTGTACCCAAGAATAGAGCGAATGGATGAATACACCGCCATTTTTCTCTGGAGTCCCAAGGTGGTAAAACAGTCCGATGATAGTGTGCCGACCATAGAACGAAGTCCTATTCTTTTATTGGGCGCGAATAATAATATTATTACCTTGTCTGGGACAGAATCATCGTTAGTAGATGAAATAACAGTTGATTTAATGGAGGTAAGAATACCTGCACCGCCTCTGATGCAAGCGACAAGTGCGCTTATTCGTGTTCTTGTCGCACAATACACCGATGTTATTGGCACATTAGAACAGACGCTTTTATACCTAGATAAGCATCAAAAACAATTAGGTGATAAAAGCTTTTTAGACCAAACGTTTCGACTGCGTAATGAAATTACCAATGTTAGGGGTAACCTTAAGCATTTAGCGTCAGTGGTTCACCAACTTGCAGAAAAGCCTCTTGCAATTAAAAGTTTTGAATTGATGCCTCGACCTATCCTGACGGTATTAGCCGATGACGTTGATGGATTATTTGATAGTGCCGATGACTTAGTAACAACACTGGCAGCATTAGTTGAACTGCGCATTAATATGTCTTCATTTCAAATGAATAAGGTAATGCGGTTACTGGCTGTTATCACCACCATAACCTTAATCCCCACCATGGTTGGTGGTCTAATGGGAATGAACTTAATTGACAGCCCGTGGAATTTTACCCTTTATGAAGTGACTTTCTTTGTTGGTGTGGCGATGTCTTGTGGTATTTATATTTTTGCCAGTAAGGGCTGGTTTCGTTAAATGATAAAAAGTTTCGCCATTATTATCCTAGCGTATACACTTAAATTTATTAACAAAAAATAACTATTAGCTTTTTATTAATAGACGATTACATATAAAGCTAATTATCGACAGGAGCTAAACATCAAAAAACTGCCAGACATTCAACAACGTATTGATATGGATCTTAGACGTCGTTCGATGACAGGCATCCTTGTTTATGCGGTGATGTTACCGGCTGTATTTTGGCCATTTGATTTTCACACCGAAGAGCCTGCTTTGACCTTAGCTTTTGCGTTAAGCATGCTGGCAATTAGTATAGTGCGCCTTGCTCACTGGTTTTTTAGCGATGCTATTTATAATTATTCTCCTAACGTGTGGCGCAATTGCTTTACTTTTTTATCATTGTTACAGGCAAGTGTATTAAGCCTATTCTTTGGTTTAGCGATATATGACCCGCGTTTCACCCCTATTTTACATGTCACTATGTTGGCTATCGGTGGTATTGCCAGCAGTGCCATTGTTGCACTGACACCAAGAATACCTTTAGCTTTATTGAATTTAGGGATACTTCTAGTTCCATCAATAATAGCGGGTTTTATCATTGAGGATAAACTCCCTTATGCGATTATGATCCTCGTCTATGTAACCTTCATTGGTTTAATGGGCATTCGCTCTTCAGGTGAATATAACCGCTCTTTTGAAATTGAAACTCAACTGGATGGACAGAACAAAATTTTAGAACAACTCAACAAAATTGACTCACTGACAAATATTTTTAATAGGGGATATTTTAACAGTGAATTTGAACGCCAATGGCAAATGGGTAGCCGACATAAAATATCAACAGCATTAATGCTGATAGATGTTGATCACTTCAAAGTATTTAATGATAACCATGGGCATTTATGTGGAGACGCTTGCTTAATACATGTGGCTAAAGTGATTAAAGAAAATATTAAGCGGTCGACAGATCTCGTTGCGCGCTTTGGAGGTGAGGAGTTTGTGGTATTACTTTCAGGATATAGCGCTAAAGATGCCAAGGAACTGGCAGAAAAAATGAGACTTTCAATTGAAAGTACTCCTTTAGATTATGAGGGTAATACATTTAATGTCACGATAAGTATTGGTTTAGCTTCAACTATTCCCGATAGTCAATCTAATAGAATAATTCTACTAGAAGCTGCTGACAAAGCCATGTATAGCGTAAAAAAAGCAGGAAGAAACCAAGTTTCAAGTGTGATTGAATTAGACGCTACCCTCAGACAGTCTAATGATATTTAATTTTGAGGCGCTTTTTTAATACCTGAGTAACCCCTGCTCAATATGTAACCAAACCCGTAATATCAAGAGACAGAGTAGTTTACCCCGATAAGTAAGATAGCAAGTTAGCGGTATTCAAAGCAATGACGTGTCATTAAAAGCGAGTTGATGACTCTACTTATTCTCATCAACTCTATGCAATGTAATGGCTATTATTTCAAATTAGCTTAGCGGTGCTAGCAACGAGCCTAAAATATCATCTGTTAAACTCAGCTTATTATCACTGACTTCTTCAGACAATAAAGCTTTAGCAAGTTCTGCTTTATTTTGCTGTATTTTTTGGATTTTCTCTTCTATTGAATTTTCTATAATATATTTATAAACAAAAACAGGTTTGTCTTGTCCAATTCGATACGCTCTGTCAGTTGCTTGATTCTCTACGGCAGGATTCCACCAAGGGTCAAAATGAATCACGGTATCGGCAGCGGTTAAGTTTAAGCCAACACCACCAGCACGTAAGCTAATCAAAAATACCGGCACTTCACCTTCTTGGAATTTGTCTACCACGGCCTGTCTGTTGGTCGTTGAACCAGTTAGTTTAACAAAATCAATACCTTCTGCCACCAACTCATCTTCTATTAAAGCAAGCATACTGGTGAACTGAGAAAAAATTAATATTTTGCGACCTTCAGCAATTTGCTCAGGTAGCGTTTCCATTAAGTAGTCAAGCTTGGCTGATTGGTTTACTTTTTTAGCGCCTTCAAGCGATAATAATTTAGGGTGATTACAAACCTGTCTTAGTTTTAATAATGCATCCAATACTTCTATCTGACTGCGCTTTAAGCCTTTGTCAGCAATGATATCTTTTAAACGACTGTCCATCGCTAAACGCACTGATTCATAAAGCTCAGCTTGCTGACCTTCAATACGCAATTTTTGAATGATTTCAGTCTTTGGCGGCAACTCAGTGGCTATTTTATCTTTCGTTCTGCGTAAAATAAATGGCTTGATGCGTTGGTTTAATAACTGCTTACGCTCTTGCTCACCATGCTTCTCTATCGGTGTTCTAAAGAGTTTAGTAAATTGTCTTTGGCCACCAAGAAAGCCCGGTAATAAGAAATTAAATTGTGCCCAAAACTCACCTAAATGATTCTCCATAGGTGTACCGGTCAAGCATAATTTATGTTGCGCTTTGAGGGTCAAAAAGGCTTGGTATAATTTTGTTTTAGTGTTCTTTATATAGTGAGCTTCATCGAGCACTAGATAATAAAATTTTTGCTGGCTATAAAGCGCTAAATCTTTAGTAATCAATGCATAGCTGGTGATGATAATATCAACTTGATTCTCAAGTCCTTCAAAACAATCAAAATGCTGCTGGCGTTTACTGCCGTGTAAAACGCGATAAGAAAGTTGTGGGGTAAATTTCTCTATTTCATTTGCCCAGTTAAAAATAACACTGGTTGGTGCCACAATGAGCACGGGCTTAGTAAGGCGGCCTTGTTGTTTTTCAATTAATAGGTGCGCTAAGGTTTGAATCGTTTTACCTAAACCCATATCGTCAGCCAAAATACCATTTAATTGATACTCGCGTAAGAACTGCAACCAATTTAGCCCTTGATGCTGATATATTCTTAAGGTCGCATTCAATCCTTCTGGCACAGGAACCGTGGTCACTTGTTGGAAGTCTCTGAGTTTGTCAGCTAAGCTTCTTAACTTACTGGTACCCGTGGCTATCATTCCTTGGTCATCTAACATTGATAATGTTTGATGTCCTTGAAAACGTGATAGCTCCATAGTGCCATTTTTATTTAAAGCATTGGGCATAAACAGCTCAATAAACTGTTTCAATATCGGTTGTACGCTTTGATAACGCAAGGCAACGAAGTCACCATTATCTAAGTCAACGTAAATAGGTGAATCAGGCGAAATAAGTTTTTCTTTTTCGCGGTCAACTAACGCCGATTTAGGGAGTTGTTCAATCGCGCCAAGCAAAATAGGAAATGCCGGCATTTTTTTACCATCAATGGTTAAGTTTAACCCTAATGAGAAAAAGTCATGGTCATCGGTTTGAATAACTTCAGCATCAAAAACACTGTCGGTAGCGAGCGCCTTATAATAAAAATCATCGGTAAAAGTTATATGCCAGCCTAAATTCTTAAGTGGTTGTACTTCTTGATGCAAAAAGTGATGCCAAAGGTAGCGCCCTTGCATTAGCATCGAAAATTTAGGCGTTTTATCTTTATTTAAATAGTCTTCATTGGTGAAAGTATAACGCTTAGCTTTGGGCTGAACGGTAAATTTTAACGTCGTCAACTTATCGATAACCGCTTGTTCAAACGTTAAATCTCGATACAGTTTTATTTTTTTATCAGTTTCAGTTTCGTTATCATTTTCACTTGAGTTTTTGGGGGTAACCGTAACACTCTCATTATGTGGGTTGACTAAATTTCCTTGGTAGGAAAAGTTAACCTTTACAAAACCTGATTGTGGATCTGCTTCACGGGGGGTTGAAAAGTGCAAATGTACTTCTGGTTTGGTCAACTCTTGTGAGTATTCTGTTTTGGGTTTAGGTAAACGCTGCACAGCATCACCTAACGACATAGATAACTTATTCATGACCCAAGGTAATTTGTCTTCTTCGAAAATAGGTGAATTGAGTAAGTCTGCCTCAAAATTACATTGTGTATTGGTATTGATTTTCCCAAAGCAATTATTCTTTTCATCATAATAACAAAGTGGCTGTGCTTTGATGATAAGAATATTGGTCGAGGGTTCCATGAAAACAAGTTTTAAGGTGTGTAACTTGTTATCAAGGGCTAACCACTGCCACTGGGCTTCTATGGGATCACCCAAAGTGATCGCTTCATTTAAGTCGTAACTTGTTTGCCAAAAACAGCGATTAGTTTTGATAATACGTTCGAACAAATCAAAATACTTGATGTTATCGCCATACTGATTAGTACGGATAAGTTCGGTAAGTACAGCAACATCATCGTTATTAGCATAAGCACTATTTATTAACGAGCTGGCAGAAAACTCGCTGCCAAGTGAACTACTCCATCCACCACTATTTTTGGGGCGAGCTGATTTTATACCTAAAGTGAAATAGTCATCTTCGTTATAACTGTTAGGCTTTAAAAAGTACAATAGCGATTTTTGTTGGCTATTGGGCTGATATCTACTGGGCTGTGCTTGAAAGCGACTAAGCCATTTATCAATGACCTTTTCAGAAGTCGCAATACTGTTTTGGTCAAAATGTTCGTGAATAAAACACTGCGCTAACGCTGCGCCATGCTTACAATCTCGACCAATATAACAATCGCAATAACTGGCAATACCATCATTCTTAATATTTAGCACTAAACGAGTCAAATAAGTGCTTTGGCGAGAGCGTTCACTGTAAACGACACCACGAATTATTTCACCATCAAGGGCGCAGGTTTTAATGCCATTCGCCTGAAAAATACGCGTTCCTTTTTTCCATTCATTTTTGGCAAAGTGTTTTTCAAGTAATTCAGGTGTAAAAGTGTTTGTAGCCATAAGTTTTTAATTATTAAGAATTCAAATAGGTTGTGAATGGATAAATTAGTTTGATATCACTTCTCAATAGAATAAAAATATCAAGAGGATGATAAATATACATTAATTCAACAGCACTTTCAGGACTTACTGCTAATCGTTAATCATTTATTATATCATCTCAATAGTATCACTGAGAATTAAAACCTTCAATTTGTCTTAATACTTGTAATTAAAGGGTAATATTTTTAATGGAAGCTCATATTAAGCGCCAAGGTTTAATTTAAACACAGGTATCATTTTTTTTTAAGGACTATTGAATAGCTAATTATTTGTAATAAAATGGCAAAATCGATAAGTGTTGGTTTTAGCTTATGTCGTTAACGATTGTTTGTGGGAGTTAAGTAGCCGCATTGAAATATGATCGATGACGACATTAAGTAAAGCGGTACAGATGATAAGAATTAATGCACTACTGTAGCGTATTTCACTGAAATTACTGTCGATATAAAAACCTAATGTCATAATACCTAAAATACCAAACACGGCAGTTTCACGGACGATAATCTCGAATCGATAAAACAATAAAGCCATCATATTGGGATAAATGCTTGGCATTATGTAGTAGTTAAACTTATTTAACGTGCTTATCTGCATCAGGGGGGGCGCTATGGCGTTACTTTGTCGAACCGTTAAGTAGGCTATAACACTACCATTATGTATGGCTAGGGCAAGAATAGCAGGTAACATCGACGGGCCAAGTAATATTAAAAAAATAAACGCTAATATGTATTCAGGTACTGAACGACCAATAAGTAAAATGAACTGACCAAAATACGCAAGCGGGGCGGGCCATAAATGCTTACTTGCAATGACATGGGCATTTAAGCTAACAAAGTGGCTAGCCGCTAATGCTAATAAGGCTAAAGTTAGGGTCGATATCGCCCCAGGGAAAGCCTGTAGCGTAACAATATCGCTAAACCAAGTATAAAGTAATGACCATTGCACGTCGGCAAAACTTAAGGTGTTTACTAACGCAGGAGGAATAATATCTTGGCTAATAAAGCGTATCAGTAAACTGCTATCTAGCGTAGGAATTTCTACCAATGTTATACAAGCAATAATAAGGTAAACCCCTAATAACTTAGGAGGGCACCAATAACGAATCGTGCCAATAAGCGCAATAAATATCATCAGTAATGCAGCGCCTTCGCTATAGTTTCCTTGTTTAAAAGCGGTTTCTAAATAATAACCCAGTGTTGGCATACCAATAAATCCCAGCACAGCGCTACTGCGCAGCGCACATTCAAAACGGTAGCGTGTGTAGGTGATAAGTTGCGGTAAAACTTGAGCTATTTTGCCATAGGTATAGCGGCTAATAATATCTGCTCTGCTGTCAATACTCTCTAATGGATTGTCTGACGATTGATTGATTATATCGTGAAATACCCGAGCAAAAGTGGCGGCAAAGGGAATAGTGATCGCTAAAATGCCTGTTATTGGAGAAAGACCAAAAACTTGTAAAAATAACAGCGCCCAAAAAATCTCATGAATTGCGCGTAAAAAAGCGCAGCAGCCAGATACTAAAGGGTGTGGGTAGATGAGTGCGAGAGGAGCGCCGAGCAGCAGTCCTAAAGATACACCAATAATGGCAAAGTTAAGGGTTTGAATTATCGCTTGAAACAGGTATTCAGTGGCGAAAAAGTCAGCGTGAATAAAACCTTGAGCCATAAGCGATAACTCAAGTAAAGGGTCGAAAGTAACAATTTCTATATCAGCAAAAGGAATAATAACTAAGGCGATAAACCCTATTGATAAGGTGACTTTTTGCCAATATCCTAATGGGTAAACTGTATTTTGTCGCAACGCCATAAAATAAACCTACGCGACTGCGTCAGTTTGATAAAGTTTGCTGATCTGCTGTTGGTTAATGGACTGTTTTTTGCTGTCGAGTACCAACCGACCTTTATCTAAGGCGATAACACGATCGAAAGCGTTCATTGCCAAGGTACGGTCGTGTACAACCATAATGACAGTTTTGTGGCGAGCTAATATTATTTCAAGTAATCTTGACGCCATTAATGGGTCAAGTGCTGAAAAAGGTTCATCGCCAAGAAATATATCTTGCTGCTGATATAAAGCTCTTGCTAATGCGACTCGTTGTCTTTGCCCACCTGAAAGTTTATCTACTGACTTGTCTAAGGGCTCATCTAGTTCTAACTGCTGACAAAGTAGGCCAATATCGTGTAAGTCTTGTTTAAAAGGTCTCATTAAGTTAATAAGATTAAATAACCAGTGGTGGCGAGCTAAAGCACCCATAAATATATTGTGGAAGATGCTTAAGTTATCGACTAAGCCTTGGCGCTGAGAACAAAGCGCTGCGCTGGTTTGTAAACACTGATAAAAATGGTGCAGTAGCGAGGTTTTTCCTGCACCAGAGGGACCAATAATCGCAACTTTTTCACCTTTATTTATCGTCAGACTTAGATCAAAGATGACTTGAGCAGCCCCTTTACGCTTACCTGTATTATTGCTGGTTGTTTTATGATGATAAAGGTTTAGGTAGTCGAGGGTTATCATTAATCGATAAGTCCTATCTTTTTAGCCACTGTTAATACTGGCTCAAAATCTTTATTTTCAGCATTGACAAAAGAAGAACGTGGAAAGCTACTAAGTAGCTCTGGGTTATTCATATTGAGAAGTGCCGCCTGCACTTTATTCGCAAAGCCTTTGCCAAATTCCGCATCAACATTGGCGCGTATCGTCCATTGGTAATCAGGGTAGGTAGGGGTTTCCCAAATAACACTGACTTTATTGGTGTCTATTTTTCCTGCGCTAAGTGCACTTTCCCATACTTTATAATTAACAGCACCAACTTGGTAAGCGCCCGCTTGAACTTGAGCAATAGTACGGCTATGGTCACCAGAAAACCCTACGCGTTTAAACGCTTGTTGTGGCTTTTTAGCTAAATGTTGCTCAATAAAATATTGTGGCATTAATCGACCTGATGTAGAACCTTTTGAGCCGAAGGTGAAGGTTTTATCATTTATATCAGGGAAATTGTCGTTCATCTTTAACCCCGTACTGTGGTGAGCGATAAAATAGCTCTTAAAAAACTGATCTTCATAGCCTTGAGCAATCGCTTGTGATCCAGGCACTAAAAGTCGGGCTTGTACGCCAGATAAACCACCGAACCAAGCGAGTTGAACTTGGTTGTTTCTAAAGGCTGTTACGGCGGCAGAGTATGACTTTACCGGTACGTATTTAACCTTGACGCCAAGTTCCTTTTCTAAATACAAGGCTACTTTTTCGAAACGAGTTCTTAATTGAGATTCGTCTTCATCAGGGATCGCGGTAAAAGTAAAGGTTGTGGCGATAGCGTTGACACTTACTAAGGTGCTTAGTATTAACGTTAATGATGTGATTAAAGTGGTCAGTATTTTCATGGTATCTCTAGTTATTTTTAACCCAATAGTAACGTCAATATGATGATAATCGATGTTATATTGATGCAGGAAAATTATGGAAGTTTGATGGCGTATTATTACTTAAAAAATAATGATTCACACGCTTTTGCGCAATTTAATCGATACTCTGCATAAAATACCGTTTAGCCATATTTATTATTTAACATATCTAGCTGTTTCTGTTTACTTGAAACTCAATACACACATCAATAATACTGAAATCATAATTAAATCCTACCTTTTTACGCTCCTCAGCTAAATCTTAAACATTTACTATTAGCGGCGTTTTAACAGCCGTGTTTATTTGCTCGGTTTTTTTCGATATTAACTTGTTTGTTAACAAGACAATGCCTCCAGTGAGGGGTTAATATTATTAAAGTAGGGGTTTCCCCTGATGGTCATACCAGTATCAAGACTCTACATTGGTAACAACACGTTTACTTTTAGATGTGTACCAAAAACAATAATTAAGTGCTCTATCCTAGAGTAACTTGAGAAACTTAATACTATGTGGAGCCAAAAATGAAAAAGAAATTAATAAGCTTAATGATTTCATCTTGTATTGCACTGCCAGCTATTGCTGCAGAAGACAACGCACTTAGCAATATTATCGTTAGCCTAGATGCTAATCAAATCGCCAGTGTTGCAGACTTTATCGACGATTACGCTATAGCAAGTAAATATACTTACAGCCATGTTTTTACTGGTTTTTCTGCGACGGTTCCGTCAAAAGTACTTGCCCAGCTAAGTCAAGATCAACGTGTTTTGAGTGTTTCAAAAGATGGCAGAGTTCACGCAACAAAAAGTACTTCCAATCAAGTGGCAGCATGCAGTTTCTTATTTGGTTGCCAGACTAGCCAGCAAGAAACTCCTTGGGGAATTAGTCGCATAGGGGCAAATACTGATGAAAACACCGGTCAGGGGGTTCATGTTTATGTTATTGATACGGGTATAGATTCTGATCACCCAGATTTAGCTAGTAATGTCGCTAATGGTTATAGTGTTGAAATGTGTCTTGGTTTAGATTGTTCAAATAACTGGGATGATGATCAAGGCCATGGCACCCATGTTGCGGGCACCATTGGTGCATTAGATAATAACCTTGATGTTATTGGCGTAGCACCAGCCGTTACTTTACATGCCGTTAAAGTATTAAATGCTGCTGGCAGTGGCTCTAATTCTGGGGTTATTGCTGGTATTGATTGGGTAACACAGCAGGCTGAATCTTTAGGCGTAGCGGTTGTTGCTAACATGAGCTTGGGCGGTGATGGCTCTAAAACAGGTACCTGTACCAATGACGGTTTTATTGGTAATGATAACTTTCATCGCGCTATCTGTAATGCGAAAAATCAAGGGGTTATTTTTGCTGTGGCGGCAGGAAATGACAGCGCAGATGCTTATGGTTCAACGCCAGCAGCTTATGACGATGCGGTGATAACCGTTAGTGCAACCGATATAAATGATGATTGGGCTGGCTTTTCTAACTGGGGTAATGGCTCAGCTAGCTGGACTAGTCATCAATCTGCGCCAGTAGCTATTGCAGCCCCTGGAGCTAATATTTTATCGACTAAAAGTGGCGGTGGCACAACAACGATGAGCGGCACATCAATGGCCGCTCCACATGTTGCGGGTGTTTTAGCGCTTTACTTGGAGTCTATATCACTAAACCCTGATGGCAGCGCTTTTGGCGCAGCAAGAGATTGGTTACTTTACAACAGTGAGTCTAATGCTAATTTAACTAATACAACGGGTCAGCCTCACCAAGAAGATTTTCTTAACGCCGAAATATCTAAATAAAGAAGTAAAGAGTTATTAGTAAAATTTAACTATCTTGTCAGGGTGTTCCCTTAACCTGAATTTAATTCACGTTAAGGGCTTTCTGCTAGGGTTAGTCAATTTTATTAACTTACTGGGGCAAAAATAGGCTAAAATATACTTACTTATTTTAGCCTTGAGCCCTTTATCTTAATGACCTCTATTTCAACCCCAGCCCAGTTTACAGAACTTGGTCTTATTCCCCCCCTATTAGCTCGATTAACTGAGCTCAAATATTTGCAGCCGACGCCTATTCAGGCACAAGCTATTCCAAGTGTTTTAGCAGGACGTGACTTAATTGCAGGGGCAAATACCGGTTCAGGTAAAACAGCCACCTTTGCATTACCACTTTTGCAGCACATTTTTTTACAACTGTCTGCTGATACAGCCTCAAATAGCAAGAGTAACAAGAGTAACAAGGGGAATTATGTTACTGGGCTTATTTTAGTACCTACGCGTGAACTTGCTAAACAAGTAGCAGAGAGCATTAAATCTTATGCCGTGCATTTCAATGGTGCGATAAAAACGGTTGCTGTTTTTGGTGGTGTATCTGTGAATACACAAATGTTGGCATTACGAGGTGGCGCCGATATTCTGGTGGCAACCCCGGGTCGATTACTCGATTTAATTTCAAGTAATGCCATTAAGCTTGATTTGGTTAAGACCTTAGTCCTTGATGAAGCCGATAGGATGTTAAGCTTAGGTTTTACCGAAGAGTTATCTGCGCTGTTAGCTTTATTACCTAAGAAAAAACAAATATTATTATTTTCAGCAACCTTTCCTGAACAAGTAAAAACGTTAACCCAAGAATTACTTAACAACCCGATCGAGATACAAGTTCAAAGTGCTGATGCAAGTACGCTAGTCCAGCGTGTCTTTAGCGTTAATAAAGGCGAAAAAACCGCAGTGTTAGCACATTTAATTGCAGAAAATGAATGGCGACAAGCGCTCATCTTTGTTAATGCTAAACACCACTGTGAGCATTTAGCTGAAAAACTTGCTAAACGTGGTATTACCGCGGCAGTGTTTCATGGTGATAAAGGTCAAGGCGAACGAAGTAGGGTGCTTGATGGTTTTAAAGCTGGCGAGATTGACGTGCTCATTGCCACAGATATAGCCGCTCGCGGACTAGACATTGAAAAACTGCCGGTGGTTATTAATTTCAACTTACCGAGAAGTCCGTCAGACTACATGCATCGTATTGGTCGAAGTGGCCGTGCTGGTGAAGTAGGTTTAGCTTTATCATTGATTGACCATGAAGACTTTCATCACTTTAGTATCATCGAAAAGAAAAATAAAATTCGTCTTGAACGTGAGCAAGTCAAAGGTTTTGAAGCCGATGAAGTCAGTAATGATTCAATTACTGCCGCAGAAAAACCCATGGCAAAGCCTGAAGGCACAGGAAAGAAAAAGCGTAAAAAGAAAGGGGCGGTGAATACCATAAACGCTGATATTTGGGCCGGTTATAGCGACACAGAATAACAGTGATTAAACTAAGAGGCTGAATGTATATTCAGCCTAATGAGCTAATGTCTTACTTAGCAAATAAAAACATCAGTCATTTATTGGCTTGGTGTTTTTTTTATGGTGTTTTAGCAAGATTTAGCCCAATAGAATAAGTGCTAATGCACTTTTATTGACGGTCAATAATCGCTAAATTATAAAGTGTAACTTCTAATCTTCTATACTCTTTTTGACTTCCTGTTATTAATCTCACCCTATGTTACTATCTTAGTATTAAATGGAATTAAGTTAATTTAACGAACTATCTTAATGCAGTTTTTACTTGAATAAAATTTAACCTTCTTTTTAAGTATAATAGGATCATATGTTCAATGTTAAGCGCTTCTGCCTGCTAAAGGCGATCAAGGTTTCGTTCAAAAAATATCGGTATCTTTGCGCTTTTGTTATGCTGTTATTATTTTCAAATGATACTTTTTCAATGAGTGACTTTAGCGCTATTTTTGAAAAACATAGCGCAGTTATGTTAATCATTGAGCCTAAAACCGGTAATATTCTTCAGGCAAATTCAGCCGCTCAACATTTCTATGGATTCGCAGAAAAAAAACTTGAGTCACTGGCTATTCAAGACATTAACCTGTTGAGTGTAGAGCAAGTCGCTTCAGAAAGAGCCTTAGCTAAATCAGAAGATAGAAATTATTTTATTTTTAGACATCAAACCAGTAATGGCGATATTAAAACCGTGTCGTCACATTCCATTCCGATAACTTATAATAATAAAGCTGTGCTCTTTTCTATTATCCAAGATGTGACATCAGAAAGGGAATATCAGCAAGCGCTTTGGCATTATCAAAGTAATTTAGAGAACTTGGTCGACAAGCAAGTTAATGAAATCGATAAAACTAAAAAAAACTTAATACAACTATTAGTGATAGGTCTCTTGTTATTATCGACCTTGAGTCTGTTTTTACTTTTTATGTTAAAACGAAAAAATGAAGCTGAAGCTCAGCGTTCATTAATTGCTCAAATTGTAGAGCAAAGCCCAGTCTCAATTCAAACCACAGACCTTAATGGTATTATCACTTATGTTAATAAAGAATTTGTTAAAAGTTCTGGGTTTCAAGCAACAGAAGTGATCGGTCAAAAAACAAATATTCTTAAATCTGGTTTTCATCAATCTCCGCTCTATGAGAATTTATGGGCAACAATAACATCAGGTAAACACTGGATCGGGGAGTTTTATAATCAGCGAAAAAATGGTGATAATTTTTGGGAGAAAGCCAATGTATATCCCCTCAAAGATGCTAAAAATAGAATCACCAGTTATGTAGGGATTAAAGAAGATATTACCCAAATTAAGCAAGATGAAAAACAGTTGAGACTCGCTTCAACGGTATTTAAAACCGCAACAGAGGCTGTAATGGTTACCGATATTGATAATAATATTGTTGCGGTTAATCAAGCGTTTATATTAATTACTGGCTATGAGGAAAAAGAAGTCTTAGGTAAAAACCCCACATTATTAAGCTCTGGGCATCATGACACAGAATTTTATCAGCGCATGGCGGCAGATTTGGAAAGCTTGGGGCAGTGGCAAGGTGAAATCTGCAATCGACGTAAAAATGGTGAGGTGTTTTATGAATGGTTATCTGTTACTGCTTTGAGAGATGAGTTTGGGCAATTAGAGTCTTATGTTTCATTATTTAGTGATATTACTAAACGTAAAAAGGCCGAAGATAAAATTTATCGCCAAGCTAATTACGATTCATTGACCGGACTCGCCAATAGAAATCTGTTTGTCGACAGATTTGAGCATACTTTGGAACTTGCCCAACGGGACAATAATAGAGTTGCTATATTTTTTATTGATTTAGATGGCTTTAAGAATGTTAATGATACCTTTGGCCACGCTAAGGGAGATATGCTGTTAAAATTAACCACAGAGCGTATCAAAGAGTCGGTAAGAAAGGCCGATACGGTCAGTCGTTTGAGTGGTGATGAATTTGCAATAATTTTGTCGGGCGACAATGATGTCTTTAGTTTTGAAAAAATTGCCAGCCAGATACTTGATAAAATAGCTAAGCCATTTCATTTAATAGAAATAGAAGCTTATGTTACCGCAAGCATAGGTATATCAATATTTCCAGATGATGGCAGTACCTATGAAGAGCTATTGAGTAAAGCCGATAGCGCTATGTATAAAGCCAAAGAAAAGGGTAAAAATAATGTGCAATTTTTTACCAAAGAAATGGATATTAAAGCCCAACAACGAAGGCATCTAGAAGTTGAACTACGCAAGGTTATTGTTAACAAGGAGTTGATTTTACATTATCAACCTATCCATCAAGTTAG
This sequence comes from Colwellia sp. BRX10-9, assembly GCF_014077405.1. Classification (NCBI taxonomy): domain Bacteria; kingdom Pseudomonadati; phylum Pseudomonadota; class Gammaproteobacteria; order Alteromonadales; family Colwelliaceae; genus Colwellia; species Colwellia sp. BRX10-9. The sequence continues at coordinate 49,093 of NZ_JACGVV010000010.1, forward strand.
TAGTAATAAAGTTGTTTCTGCTGAGGCCTTAGTTAGATGGCTACACCCGATAAAAGGCTTGGTTCCACCGGCTGACTTTATTGCATTGGCAGAAGATATTGGTTTTATTACTGAAATTGGAGATTGGGTCTTAGAAGAAGCTTGTAAACAAGCTAAATGCTGGCAAAGCCAATTTGACCTTGCGCCAAAGATATCAGTTAATATCTCGAGTGTGCAGTTCCAACGTCAGGATTTTATCAGTAAACTTGAAACTATCTTAGCAAAAACACAACTTGCTCCAGATTCACTGATCCTTGAAATGACTGAAAGTTTATTAATTCAACAAGATGATCAAACCCTAATTCAGTTATCAGCTATAAGAGCTATGGGTATAGAACTGTCGATTGATGACTTTGGTACCGGTTATTCGTCACTTAGCTACTTAAAGCGGTTTCCTATTAGCATATTAAAAATAGACCGCGCTTTTATTAAAGATATTACCTTTAATGCTGAAGATGAAGCTTTGGCTTGCGCTATCTTGTCGATGGCAAAAAGTTTAGGTTTAAAAGTGGTTGCCGAAGGGGTTGAAGATCTTGCTCAGTGCCAATTACTAACTAAGCATCAATGCGATTATATTCAAGGATATTTTTTTAGTCGCCCACTCGAAGAGCACGCCTTTATTGCGTATCTCAACGACAATATTTAGCAATCGAACGTGCAAGGTAATGGTAATAAAAACTTATCTTGGTACGTAACGGTTAATTTTTATTAAAAACTATTACTCAAAGATAATCAGAGTTTAGGTTTTTGCTATAAAGTTTATTAACAAAGTGTCTATCAATTTAGCTAGGCATAATTATAAAATAACTGATTACTAGGGAAAACCATGAACAATAAAAATTTACTTATTCTTATTCTTACTTTATCAGTAAGCGTTAATTCATTGGCCAATGAAGCCGTTTTTAGACCGGTTGAAGCACTATTTTCTGCGATGTCAGCAGCAGACCATCTTAAAATGAAAGCCGTGGTCACTGACGATTTTCAGTTGTTAGAAGCCGGCGAAGATTGGAGCTTAACCGACCTGATTAACGTTGTTAAACCCTCAGAGTATAAGAGAAGAAACTATTTTAGTGTCATTAAAACAAGGGTTTATAGTGATGTTGCATGGGTGAGTTATTGGAATAAAGCAACTTTCAATAATGGCAAGGAAGAAAGTACTGTAGCTTGGTTAGAAAGTGCCGTCATGGTGAAAGTGGCGGGGCAATGGAAAATGCAAATGCTGCATTCAACGCGAATAAAAGCTGAGAGTATTCCTAAAGATATTTTATTGTCTGAATATGTTGATTAACCTGCGAACAACAGATTCAGATGTGACTAAGTATTTAAATTGAAAAATAATGACCTGCAGTCGCGACAAACTGTCTTTTCCTAAAAGCGCTAAAACAGTTTATAATAGCGTCGAAAAATTCGACTGGCAGCTGATCTTGAACATTCAAAGTGATCTCCTTAAACTTTATCCATTTTCTATTGAATTAAAATAAGTCTTTATTTTAATTCCTTGATTAGTATTTTCGGAAAATTAAAAACCCTATGCTCAAGAAAAACCTACGTTGGTTAACTACATTTTTATCATTGTTTATTTTTATTGCGCTGGGTTCATCAATTAAACATCATTATAACAATAAACTGGTTTCAATGGATGAGAGGCTCACGGAAGTTTCGGGTATTGAATTTGATAAAAAAGGTAAACTTTGGGCAATAAATGATGGTGGTGATAAGCCGAATTTATACCGGGTTGAAGCCGATGGTAAAATAAGTAAAACGGTGTTGATCACTAATGCTAAAAATATTGATTGGGAAGATATGACCCAAGACGATTTTGGCCATTTCTTTTTAGGTGATTTTGGTAATAACGACAATAAGCGAAAATGGCTAACCATCTATAAAATAGAAAATCCCATAGATATTAAGGGCGATAGCACTAGCGCTGAGATAATTAAATTTATGTATCCAGAGCAAAATAGTTATCCGCCAAAAGAACATCAGAAAAAATATGATTTAGAAGCTTTTGTTTTTTACAAAAAGAAATTGTACTTGTTTACAAAGAACAGATCCGTGCCATTTGACGGCGAAACTAATTTGTACCGAATAGGGGCTTATGCGGCTAATCATCAGGCGACAAAGCTCAGCTCTTTCACGACTTGTACGCATCATGAAAAACTCTGTTGGATAACTTCTGCGGCGTTAAGCCCCAATAAAAAGAAACTGGTGTTATTAGACTCACAAAGGTTGTGGCTATTTGAAAATTGGCAAGGGGATGACTTTTTTTCAGGCGATGCTTATGAAATTAATCTAGGGACTATTACCCAAAAAGAGTCAGTGACTTTTTTTGATGATAATACCGTTGTTTATACGGACGAAGAATTTATGGGTATTGGCAGAAATGCTTACTTAATTAAACTTGATAAACAAAGAAAAATTCCCGTTCACTCACTCCAAGAGTGAGCCATTTAAATATTGTTATCAATTCTTGCTATTTTTTAATCATCTAGTCACTAGGTAAATAACATTTACTGAAAATAGTGCCAATGAATGAGAAAATTAGATTGGTAAATGTCAGTTGAAATAGCGACAATGCTGTTTAGCTAAGTTTTATGTTTTAAGGAAAGGTAATGAATCCTATTATTCAGGCACTAAAAGAATTAAATGTAAGTGAAGAAAAAATTAAAGAACTTTTTCAAGTACTCACCGAAAACCCAATGATGGCGATGATGAATATTCAGTCATTGGGTTTACCACCGGAGAAGTTGCAATCAATTATGATGATGGTCATGTCTAGCCCAGAACTCATTAAAGAAGCGGTAGAAGAGCTAGGTTTAGATTTTGCTAAAGTTGAAGCGGCTAAAGCTAAACTTAAAGAAAATAAATAATAGTTTAGTAACTGTTATTGATGGCTAAGCCCAATAAAAAAGCCCCTGAAAAGTCTGTTGATATTTATTGCAGTAAGTGTCGAGCACCTCTGTATAAATACAAAAAAGGCGGTAAAGGGGCATTAGTTAAATGTTTTAAAGCTCGGATAGTTAAAAATTTTACCATGACACCCTGTGTGTGCCCAAGCTGTGCCAGTGTCTTTGCTCGGGAGACGTTAATTCGGGGTATGCCAGCCTTTAAAATGATTGGTGGCAAAGTGACGTATAAATAAAAGTGCTTAGCCGATAGATTGATTACAGCGATGGAGGTTGGGTAAATGAATGCAGATGACGTTTTAAATTTTTGGTTTAAAGAAATTGATCAATCACAGTGGTGGCTAAAAGACCTCGCGTTTGATCAGTGTATTATTAGCAAGTTTTCGGCTGTGCATCTGGCGGCAAATAGTGGTGAGTTATTCAAATGGCGACTTACAGCTAAAGGGCGACTTGCTGAAATTATTATTCTAGATCAGTTCTCTAGAAATATGTATCGTGATACGCCAGGTGCTTTTGCCTGTGACCCTTTAGCTTTAGCGCTTGCTCAAGAAGCGATAGCCGTTGGCGCTGATCAAGAGTTAAATCATTTAGAAAGAAATTTTTTGTATATGCCGTTTATGCATAGTGAGTCATTAATGATACATGATATCGCTGTTAAGCTCTTTGTCGATAATGGCGTTGCTTCAAGTATCGATTTTGAAAATAAACATAAAATAATCATTGAAAAATTTGGCCGTTATCCGCATCGCAATAAAATCCTTAACAGGAAGTCTAGTCAAGAAGAACGTGAGTTCTTAACACAAGCCAATTCACCTTTTTAAAAAGGAAGCATAGTCTACATGGATCCAATAATCGATTTTACGTCATATACCTTAGAAGAATTATACTCAGCAGCAGAACAAATCGACAGTGAGCAATACCCAGAACGAGCTGCAGAAATTAATAAGTTAATAGTTGAGAAAACAGTTGTTGAACCCGCACCTGTAGCTGTAACAGTCGAGCAAACTGTCGCTGAACCGGCGATAGAACAAAATGTGAAAAGAGTGGGTGAAAAAGCAACACGTTTAGACCGTTTTTATGCGGCATTAATTGATGGTCTTATTGGTATATTTGCTGCTGTACCTATTTTTATCACTGTCGGTTTTGATAAATTAGCGGAACCCACTTTTTCTTTAACAGTGATGTTACTCGCTTATGGACTTATTGCTGGCCTTGTCTTACATGGTTACCTGCTTTACCATTATGGACAAACCATAGGCAAGAATTTCATGTCTATTCGAATTGAAAATTTAGATGACAGTAAGGCAAGTTTAACGACAATTTACGTTAAGCGGATGATACCGATGCAACTACTTTCTCTTGTTCCTTTTGGTGGTCAAATTATTTCAGGCCTGGTTAATCCACTCTTTATCTTTGGTAAAGAAAAGCGTTGTTTGCATGATTATGTCGCAAAAACAAAAGTCTGTTATACCAACAACTAAACTTATTTAATGATAAAACCTGCATGTTTACTGACTTAGTCTGGTGATAAACATGCAGTTATTTTATAAGCATCGTTTTGGTATTATTTGCTCGCGATTATCTTATAAGCCGTTATGATATTGGCTGTTCGTTGATTCAGGTACCATGATATTAAGTGTCTCAGGTACGTTAATATTACCGTTAAGTAATGCTTCAAATTGACTAATTAATAACGCTTTGTCTGGTGTTTCTTTATCACCTGAGCCAATGTTAGTCAGATCAATCATAAAGCCATCAAATAAATCACTTAGGTCTTCAATAATTTCAGTATTTAAAAACTGGTCTTGATTATAAATACTTGGATAGCCGGCTTTTTGTTTATCGATAGCAAACGAAACACCTTTCAAGTTAGTGATACTGGTAGATTTATCACACGACAGCATACAGCCGTTATCAATGCGTGGCTTTTCACAGCCAACACTTTGTTGGAAGAAACATTGTCGGCTGGCCATCAATAAAATAGGGTGGTAAATACTGTAGAAAAGTTTGAAGTTTTCCGGACGAGCAATATTTCTAATTTGTTGACGGTTTATTTCGTTAGAAATAAACGCACCTTTACAATCAAAACCTTCTTGCATTGCAAGTAAAGCGTAAGAGTTAGTCGTATTTAAGAAAGGCCCTGCTATCCACTGAATCCCCAAACGGTTCGCTTCATAAGCGATACCCGTGTTATTGGTTACAATCAGTTGTGGTTTTACTTGTTGTAAAATATTGACCGCAACGTCGTAATCTTTGCCAATTAATACTGAAGGAAACCAAGGGATCAAGCGAGGGTTTTCTTTAAGAAAACCGACATACTTAGTACAACCGCGTTTATATGCATCGGGTAATTTAAAGTAAATATCTGCCGAAGTTAATTTTGCTAATTCAACATCACTTTCATCACAAATAAGAATTGATAGCTCGGCTTTTGCATCACCAGTCGGGGTATGTTTAGGGTGATTGGCTAACTTAGGTAATTGAACCTCAGGTAACACAGCTTTAGAGTTATTCAACAAAAAGGCGGCTTCATTTTTTAATACCGTTAATTCTTTAAAAGGAATGCTTAAGCCATCTTCTAAGTCATCGGTTATTATTTCAATCAAATCGAAATGGGCATTGTTAAAGCTTTTAAAACGCTTTTCAAGGGTTTCTCTGTCAATACTCAGTTTGCCACTTTTTACTAAGTTGCTTTGTGACTTAAGCGCGTAACTTTTAACCTCAAGCCCTTTCTCGCTGTCTTTAGCATCAACAAAAGCTTGCTGTTGAGAAAGTTCTTTTGTCGTTACGGTCAAGGTAAGTGGTTTATCTAATGTACCGGAAATAGCCAGTGTTAGCGGTATTTTTCCAATGGTTAAATGTTTTATTTTATCGTCAACAGAGGCATTGATCAGCTGTTTTTCATCATTAAGTTTTTGTTCAACTTCTTGAATTTGTACAACTGATATTGCATTACTTTTATCGACAGCGTGGTATTTAGAGTTATCCCGTGGGTTTTCAATAAACATTGACTGATTTAAATCACCACGTAAAAAGGCGTTGGAGAAGTCGCGGTTAAAAACTTTATAAAGGCGTTCACCATCTTCGAGTAATTCACCCGTTTTAAGGAAACCATCAATTTGTTTGCGAAAGCTATCAACAACAGTATGAACGTAGCTTGCACCTTTTATACGTCCTTCAATTTTAAAGGAATGCACACCCGCTTCGATAAGCGCAGGTAAATCAAAAAAGGCCGAGTTATCTTTTATATTTAACGGGAATTTATTACCGGTTGCTGTTGGTTCATATTCTTCACGACAAGCTTGGCTACAACGACCACGATTTCCTGAATTGCCAACACTTGCTGAGGTTGAATAACAAAGACCAGAGAAAGCCACACAGAGTGAACCATGCACAAAAACTTCTGTTAAGGTATCGTGTGCTTTGCCTGCTGCTGCCATTGCGGTAATTTCACGTAAATCTAGCTCTCTTGATAAATTCACTCGTGATGCACCGAGTTTTTTCAAAAAAGGTATTTGACCAACGTTATGGGTGGTTAATTGCGTTGATGCGTGAATATCTAAGGTTGGAAAATGCTGGGTAAGCAGATAGAACATGCCAATATCTTGCACGATAACACCATCAAGTGTGGTGTTGGCAAGTTTAGTTAATAATTTAGCCAGTGAAGCAAATTCACGCTCTAAGATCACCACATTCAAGGTTAAAAATATTTCACATTGATACTGATGAGCTAAACGAATAACGCCAACAAGTTGATCAAAGGAGATATTAGTCGCACGATTACGGGCGTTAAAAGTATCTAGGCCACAGTAAACGGCATCGGCTCCAGCAATAATCGCTGCTTTAATTGCTTCGACATCACCGCCGGGTGCTAATAACTCTATTTTTTGATCCATGGGGTCACTTATTTTCACTTAAATTTAAAGGTGGCGATTTTACCGATATATTTCCTTAATGAATACCGTTAAAGTAACTTATTATTTTATATTTTCTATAAATAAACGCCCATGAAGCCAAACTCGTCGTTACCTGTACTCTATTCCTTAAGAAACTGTCCTTATGCAATGCGCGCAAGAATCGCAATATATTATGCAAAACAGACAGTTGCATTACGTGACCTGGTATTAACCGATAAACCCGATGAAATGATTGCGGTATCACCAAAAGGCACGGTCCCAGTTTTAGTCACCGAACTTGATACGGGAGAGCCACGGGTTATTGAAGAAAGTCTGGAGGTTATGCTGTGGGCATTAGATAAAAGCGATCCCGATAATCTTCTGCATAGTGATACACCTGATTTATTACCGGAAATGTTATCGTTAATTTCAACATTTGATGATGAATTTAAACAATGTTTTGATAAATATCAGTGTGCAAAACGTTATCATGAAACTTCACTGGCCAGTGACAGAGCTGCGTGTGAAAAATACATAGCCGATTTAGAGCAACGTCTACAACTCACTGAATTTCTTATGTCAGACAAAAACAGTTTGGCCGATATCGCTTTATTGCCTTTTATTCGTAAGTTTTCAAAAGTCGAGCGGCAATGGTATTTACATTCACCGTATCCGAAACTTAGGGCATGGCTAAATAACTATTTACAAAGCCGGATGTTCAGTAAAGTGATGACCCAATACCCCTTGTGGTTGGAAAATAAAGCGGTGATAACTTTTGGCGACGACCGTTAAAAAGTCATTATTAAGTTTGTTTAATTTTTCTTAAGCTTTCCTTAAGAAAACTTAACTAAGATAGCGTCAATTATATTTCTTGATGGTATTTCAGTGAACATACTTAACGTACAACATCCTTATCTAACAGCAAGAGTGGCTATTAAAAGATTGCAATTTTTTTTCTTTTTGATGCTAACGTCTTTAGCATTACTGAGTCATGCCCAAGCGAATAATCTATCTGAAAGTTCAGCTAAAATGCAATTAGATACCCTAATAGCTCAACACCATGGTGATGTTATTTATGTAGATTTTTGGTCATCTTGGTGCGGTCCTTGTCGTAAATCATTCCCGTGGATGAATAAAATGCAGAATGAGCATCAAGCACAAGGCTTTACTGTTATTAGTATTAACCTCGATACGGAACAAAGATTAGCCACTGAATTTTTACGAGAGAACCCAGCAAACTTTTCGGTAATTTATGATCCTAACGGTGAGCTCGCGCGCTTTTTTAAAATTCAGGGGATGCCCAGTAGTTTGATCATCAACAAGTTAGGTGAGATTAAATACGCACATAGTGGTTTTTTTACCAACAAAGTTTCACAATACGAACAAGAAATTCAACAGTTACTTGCTCTCTAACGAATAATATAAAGAGAATAATGAGGTTTTCAATGAACAATAAATTTAAATATTCACTGGTTTTTGCTGCGGTAACTTTGGCATCAGGTTGCTCAAGTTTAGGTGTCGAACCTTGGGAACGTGATCTGTTAGCAAAAGAGCAAATGGCCTTAACATCTTCGCCAATTGATTCGGCACTTGATGATCATATTTATTTCAGCAAAGAAGCGTCAAGCGGCGGTAAAAGCTTCGGTGGCGGAGGTTGTGGATGCAATTAATTAACGAGAGTAAATCGAAAAAAACCATCAATAAAAAGAACCTCAAGGCTGCGTTAACTTTAGCAACTACCGCTTTGTTAGGCAGTGTTCAAGTTAGTGCTGCCCCAACATCAGTAGCAGCAGATAAAGATACTTGGTCTTTTGACTCCGCGTTTTTATATTACAGTGAGGCTGATCGTGTTTCAGCAGCAGAAGCTGTTTTTAATGCTAAAAAAACTTACAGCGACGATAGTATTTTAAATTTGAAGTTAACGGTTGATGCATTAACGGGGGCTTCAGCCAATGGCGCCGTTGCTCAGCCCGATGTTCAAACGTTTACAAGACCCTCTGGTAAAGGAGATTATCAAGTTAAAGCAGGTGAAACACCCCTTGATGACACTTTTCATGATACGCGTGTACAGCTGAATGCTCAGTGGACGCAAGCACTAGCACCTAATTTTACAGGCAGTGTCGGTGGGCATCTATCAAAAGAATATGATTACTTGTCTTTAGGGGTAAATGGCAATATTGCTTATGACTTTAATAAGAAGAACTCGACTATTTCTTTTGGTTTAAGTCATTTTCAAGACACCTTTACACCAGAAGGGGGCTTACCTAAACCTTTTGCTTCTATGGCGTCAGCTTATAATGACAGCGAAGACGAAAGTGCTCATGATGCTACTCGAATGGGCAGAGATGATGATAAAACCACCTCGGATATTATGGTAGGTTTTACCCAAGTCATTAATAGACGTATGGTCACACAGTTTAATTATTCCTATTCGGTTGTTGATGGCTATTTGACGGACCCCTTTAAAGTCTTAAGTTTGTTAAATAACGAAGGTCTTGCACAAGACTATTTATATGAGAATCGCCCAAATGAACGGACCAAACAAAGTGTTTTTGCACAAACAAAATATCATTTTGATGAAACTATTTTAGATGTGTCATATCGGTATATGTGGGATGACTGGGATATAAAGTCTCATACGGTAGATACTCGCTTTTATATTCCGTTAGGTAACGGTAGCTATTTAGAGCCTCATTTACGTTTTTATCAACAAGGCGCAGCCCAATTTTATCAACCTTTCTTAATGGAAGATGATGCAACACCTGAGTTTGCCAGTGCCGATTACCGTATTGGTGAAATGACCGCTTATACGGTTGGTTTAAAATATGGTATGAAGTTAGCAGATGGTAATGATTTGTCTTTTAGACTTGAATATTATCGCCAAGACCCAAAAAGTGCCGGACATAAAGTGCCTAGTGCTTTAGCTAACATAGATATATATGAAAGCATTGATGCAATAATTGCGCAGGTTAGCTATTCGTTCTAAAGTGTAGTAATAATCTAAATAATACAAGCCCTTATTTAATTACATAAATAGGGGCTTTATCTTTTTATCAAGGTGACAATTGAATAAACTTAGAGAAATAAAACTGGCCAAACGCTCAGACGGATTCTGTATTCAATTTGATGCTATGGCCAGTCTGTGTGAGGTGATTATTGAAACCTCGGACCCCGCGCTTGCCAAACAGCTTGGTGAACAAGTCAGTACAGAAGTTTGGCGCATTGAAGACAAGTATAGCCGTTACAACTCCGATAGCCTTTGTAGCCAGATAAATCAAAGTCAGGGTAAGCCCATCGCTATTGACGATGAGACTTTTGCTTTATTAAACTTTGCCGATACTTGTTATCAACTTAGCGATGGGATATTTGATATAACCTCAGGCGTGCTAAGAAAAGTCTGGTGTTTTGATTGCTCTGACAATATTCCTACTTCGCTGGCGGTTAAAAAGGCCATGGAGAATGTGGGTTGGCATAAAATAAAATACGATAATCGCCAAGTGACTTTACCGATAAATATGGAAATTGATTTCGGTGGTATTGGTAAAGAGTATGCAGTTGATCGCGCCATAGTCTTAATAAATTTATTAACACAACAACCCGTATTGGTGAATTTAGGTGGCGATTTAGCGACAAATTCATCAAGAAAAAATGGTCAACCGTGGCAAGTTGGAGTAGAGCACCCTGGTTTTGTCGACAAAAAAACCATAGTCGTCTCATTATTTAAAGGTGCACTGGCAACGAGTGGCGATGCAAAGCGCTTTTTAGAGAAAAACGGTCAACGTTACAGCCATATTCTAAATGCTAAAACGGGTTGGCCAATTGAGCATGCACCGCGGTCAATGACTGTTTCAGCACCACAATGCATTCAAGCGGGTATATTGGCGACGTTAGCTCAAATGCAGGGCGAAAATGCAGAACAGTTTTTAACCGAACAAGACATCAAGCACTGGGCTATTCGTTAGTTACTTCAAATACGCTTATTAATAACAGAATTTATCATAAGTTAAATCGCAAATAGTACGAATTAACGATAAGCTAAGCTTTCGTTAATTCTTTTTGTGTAGGTTTTACTGATGACACCTTGGTCTTTTAATTTATTAGCTTGTTTATTTTTTTGTTTTATAAATGTTAACGATGCTGTTGCTGCACAATTGGTGGTGCCTGATGTTTATAAATTGATAAAAGTTAATGGTGAAAAGGCAAGTAGTGATTTTTTTAGCCGAAATACTGTCGTTGATATAAAGCGCGGTGAAAATATTTTAATCGTGCAATATAGCGAGCTTTTTGAAAATTATGATGACGACGACCACGTAACGATAAAGTCTGCTCCCCAAGTTATTTTATTTACTTTAAAAGAAACCGTCCACCAGAAGTACATTATGGTCACCCCCGTTATATCTGACAGCTTTAACGCACGTGAATTTGCCCAATCCCCGACCATTGAAATAAAGTCTTTTAATGAAAACTCAGTTCAACAAGACGCTATATTTGTGCATAATCAAAGTTTAACTGAATTTGAAGCGGGCTTAGCCTTTAAAAAAATAGCTGAACATCAAAAACAGCTGGCTAAAACGCCTGAAAATAATAAACAAAGTAGCGATATTAAAAAATCAGACGATGCTTTAAATAAATTAAAGTTTTGGTGGCATAAAGCAAATAAAGAACAACAAAAACGATTTGTTGAATCTATTCAACAGAAGTAAAATAGTTAATGTACCTTTTTACAAACAACTCACTATTGGGGATAAGATGAAATACCTACTCGTTATTATGATCAGTTTATTTTCATTATCTATCACAGCAGAGCAATACACGACTCAGGGTATTGAAGTCATTGGTAAAGGGTCGGTTAGTGCAACGCCTGACAAGTTTACTTTTACGGTGACGGTTAGCCAACGCGGCAATGTTGCCAGCAAAGCTAAAGCCTTGGTTGACCACAAAAGCCAGTTAGTGACCCAGATGTATTTATCAATTGGCATTGCTGAGTCTGCTATTGAATCCGCTCGATTAGAATTAATTCCCCGCTATGAAATACCGGCTGATGTGCCAGCGATAATCGTTCATCAGAAGTTGCCTAATCAAGGAGAGTTCGAAAAAAGCAACACGAAAGCGGTTATTAATAGTCATCAATTAGCAGATAACTCAGCGGCTCAGCAAGAAAAAGTTTACTTTGAAGTCTCTCGTACCATAAAAGTGACTTTTAGCGATTTTTCGCGCTATGACCAATTACTCGATAATGTTGTAAAAATCGGTGTTAATCGCATTTCTGCTTTGCAAACTTCAATAATAAACGATGAAGCTTTGTATCAACAAGCGCTGATCAATGCCTTAAAAAATGCGCACCAAAAAGCCATCACTATTGCCAAGCAAATGGGCGTTACCTTAGGTAAGATTTCAAATTTGACTGAGTCTGCTTATCACACACCAAACACTTATGGTGTGGCAGGTAGAAGTAACGGCGGTTTTAATTCACAAGTAGCAGAAAGTAATGTTGTTGCTCAAGTGAATGTTACTTTTGCTATAAAAACCGAGAAATAAAGCGGCAGTTAAGCTAATTTGCAGCAATATAAGTTAAAAGTGCATAAAATCTGTAATAATTGCTTTAACTTCGCGGGTTATCGGGTTATGTTATGCGTTTTTTGACCATCACTTATCTTTGATAAACATAAGAATACCGGTATTTATGAATAAAAATGATTTATATCAAGAACTTTACCAACAAGTTGATGCCTTAATCAGCGATGAACCTGATATTATTGCTAACATGGCAAATATCAGCGCCTTACTTTTTGAGCACTTGTCACAAGTAAACTGGGTTGGATTTTATCGTTTAATTGATAATGAACTAGTTTTAGGGCCTTTTCAGGGTAAAGTGGCTTGTATTCGTATTCCTGTTGGCACAGGGGTCTGTGGCACAGCAGTTAGCCAAAGCACCACACAGCGTATTGCCGATGTTCATTCTTTTGATGGTCACATTGCTTGCGATGCAAGTAGTAATTCAGAAATTGTTATTCCGGTAAAAGTCGGTGACAATATTATTGCTGTCCTTGATATAGATAGCACAGCCTATGATCATTTTGATGAAATTGATCAACAAGGTTTGGAAGCAATAATTAATTTATTTGAAAATATGATCATCAAGCATGGCGTGTTAAACTAATGAAAGAAATTATCGTTATTCATGATTATCTCGTTAGCGAAAGTATTGTCGGTGACTGGGATGGCCAAGAAGAATTCGTTGCCGAACGAATAAATGAAATTTATCATCTGATTTATGATTTAGCCGAAGAAGATATTGAACCAGAGATATTAGCGCAATTATTATCTTTGGTTTGGGACACTTGGATTTGCCAAGAATCACTACCTGACATAGATAGTGAAGATATTTATGACTGGTGCCAACATTTGTTGGATAACCGTGAACAGTACCTTCAAGATTTAACCTCTTAGATTTAAGAATTTTTAAAAAGTTGTATTTATGGACACTAAAATAGTAAACGAAGTGAGCAAAACAGAAATGAGTAATACTGAAACTGAAGTAACTACTGACGTTGCAGTTGATACTGACGTTGCACAACAAACACCAGTAGCAGCAGAGCAAGAAACTGAAGTTAAACGGTTAAGCACAAAAGAAATTATTGCTTATTTAGCGGATAAATTTCCAAAGTGTTTCTCGGTTGATGGTCCAGCTAAAGCGCTTAAAATCGGCATCTTTCAAGATTTGTCTGTAAATTTAGCGGAAGATGGCACTGTAAGTAAAACTCGCTTACGTCAAGCATTAAGACATTACACTAGCAGCTGGCGTTATTTGAAAGCGGTTAAGTTGGGTAACTTTCGTGTTGATATCGATGGCAATGACTCTGCTGAGATAGATCAAGAGCAAGCTGACTATGCCAGTAAGACACTAAAAGAAAGCCAAGACAAATTTGGTAACAAAAACAAACACGACAAAGCAAGCAAAAAGCCTTATAAAGGATCTAAGCTTAATAAGTCAGACAATCCTACTGAAGCAAAACCGTCTGCTCACAACCTAGAAGCAAAGCAAGAAAAACAAGCTAAGTTTAAGTCGGTAAAATCAACTAAATCGACGCATACTAAAGCAGAAGTTAAACTTGTTCCTGTTGAAGACAGCGCAGTCGTTGTTGGTAAAAGCGTTAAAGTTAAATTAGGCAACTCGCCTATGAACGCTGTTATCACTGAAGTTGCTGGTAAAGATGTGAGTGTACAATTAAATTCAGGAATGGTTGTTAAGACACAAATTAAAAATATATTTACTGAATAAATTGGAGTGTTTTGGGCATGCTAAAAATTTGTCGTATCGCAATTGCCGTTTCTTTGTCGCTATCAGCAATGAACATCTTTGCTGTCGAAAATCTTGATAAGGTAGAATCGCTACCCATATTGGCTCCTGAAAGCCAGCATGCTGCATCGAGTAAACGCGTTACTGCGCAGTTTACTCGAGCCCATTACTCGAAAGTTGACATGGATGATGCGCTCTCTGAAAAAATATTTGACCGTTATATAAAACAACTTGATTATGCTCGAAATGTTTTTTTAGCGACCGATATAGAAGACTTTCAAAAGCATCGTCTTGAATTTGATCAAATAATCGCTCGTGGTAAGTTAGATATAGCCTATGACATATTTAACTTAAACCTTCAAAGACGTGCCGAGCGTTATGAATATGCATTAAGCCTTTTAGAAAAAGAACCTTTCGACTTTACTGTAAACGAAGTTTATAACTTCGACCGTGAAGAAGCTGATTGGCCAAAAGATAGTGCAGAATTAAATGAGTTATGGCGCTTAAAAGTTAAGTACGACGCCCTAAATTTAACCTTAGCGGGTAAAGAATGGCCTAAAGTGCAAGAAGTTTTAGGCAAACGCTATCGTTATGCGATTAAAAGATTAAAACAAAGTGAAAGTGAAGATGTTTTCCAAGTCGTCATGAATAGCTTTGCTCGCGTTGTTGAACCTCACACCTCTTATTTATCACCAAGAAATGCTGAAAAATTTCAAATGGACATGAATCTGTCTCTTGAAGGGATTGGTGCGGTACTTAGAGCTGAAGAAGACTATACGGTTATCAATAGCGTTGTTCCCGGTGGACCGGCAGACAAATCAAACGAAGTAAAACCTAAAGACCGAATCGTCGGTGTTGCGCAAGACGATGATAAATTTGAAGATGTTATCGGTTGGCGTTTAGATGATGTTGTAGATCTCATTAAAGGACCTAAGGGCACCAAAGTTCGTTTGCAAATTTTACCAGCGGAAGCGGAAGATGATGCCGTTATTAAAGTTGTTACGATTGTTCGTGATAAAATAGTCCTTGAAGACAGAGCGGCAAAGTCTGAAGTGTATTTTGAAACTAAAGGTGATGAAAAGTCTAAAAAATTAGGTATTATCACTATACCTAGTTTTTATAATAATTTATCGCGCGATGTGAACAAAGAACTCGATAAACTTAAAGCTGAACAAGTCGCTGGTATTATTATTGATTTACGTGGTAATGGCGGTGGTTCATTACGTGAAGCAACATTATTAACGGGTTTATTTATTGATAAAGGCCCCGTTGTCCAGATACGTGATGGTGCAAACCGAGTACAAGTTAATAGTGATGATGATGGAGTCAGTTCTTATGATGGCTCATTAACCGTGATGGTTGACAGATACAGTGCTTCTGCTTCTGAAATTTTTGCCGCAGCGATTCAAGATTATGGTCGTGGGGTAATCGTAGGCGAACATACCTTTGGTAAAGGTACTGTTCAGCAACATCGTGGACTAGGGCGAGTTTATGACCTTTATGACAATCCATTAGGTAGTATTCAATTTACCATCGCTAAGTTTTACCGTATCAATGGTGGTAGTACTCAGCATAGAGGTGTTTTACCCGATATTTCTTTTCCAACGGCTGTTGACCCAGAAGACTGGGGAGAAAGTCGAGAGAAAAATGCACTACCTTGGGATCAAATCCCTAAGGCAAAATATCAAGCTTTAGGTAACTTATCGGCTGACTTAACGTACCTCACTTCACTGCATAGTGAGCGTGTTAAAGGCAATCGTGAGTTTAACTACTTACTTGATGATATTGCGGTTTATCAAAAAGAGAAAGACGATAAAACTATTTCCCTTAAGTTAGATGAACGTAAAGCAAAACGCGAAGAACGAAAAGCGAAGCAACTTATTCGTGTTAATGAACGATTAGTTGTTATGGGTAAAGAAAAAGTGAAATCACTTGAAGACTTACCTGATGAGTTAGAAGAATTGGATCCATTTTTAGATGAAACGGCTAAGATAACTTTTGATTTAATCTCGCTGGGTAAAGTCGCTAAAAAATAATGATTACCCACCCAAAAAAGCCGCTTAATTGCGGCTTTTATGTAAGAAAAAAGCTAAACTCAATTTCTTCTATAGATTAGCCTATATGCGTTACCCTGACTTTTAGGGGTTTGTGATTAATATCAATTTGATTAGCGTTGTACTATTTTTCCTAATGAAAAATAAGATAACTCGTTAATAAAAACGATATAAACATTAAAAATTATAACTATAAAAAACTTAAGGTCGGCATCGCACATGACAGAGCCAGAAAAAGACAATCAACCCGTAGTAATCAACACCCACAAAGAACCGAGCATGCTAGATGCGTTAATTCCTATTTTTGCATTAGTTGTTATGTTAACAACAGCCGTTTGGTATTTTGCTGACAACTCCTCTTATGGTCCAAATCAAATTGCTTTATTACTCGCTATGGGTATAGCGATTGTTATTGGTATCAAGAATGGTTATTCGTGGCAGTCGATTGAGAAGTCAATTGTCGGTGGTATTTCTATTTCTTTGGGGGCAATTTTAATACTGTTAGCAGTTGGCTCATTAATAGGAACTTGGCTACTGTCTGGTACTGTGCCTACGATGGTTTATTATGGCTTACAAATTATTGACCCTAGTTGGTTCTACGCCGCTGCCTGTTTAGTTTGTGGTATTGTCGCAATGAGTATTGGCAGTTCTTGGACTACAGCGGCAACGGTCGGTGTTGCCTTTATTGGCATTGCGAACGGTTTTGAAATGTCGACTGCGGTTACGGCGGGAGCTGTTATTTCAGGTGCTTATTTTGGTGATAAATTATCGCCGTTATCTGAAACGACTAACCTTGCTCCTGCAGTAGCAGGCAGTGAATTATTTGAACATATTCGATATATGTTATGGACCACCATACCTTCTATTAGCATAGCCTTGGTGCTGTTTCTTATTATTGGCTTTGATCACTCTTCAAATGTAACTGGAGACACCACAAGTATTGATGCCTTGCTGACCACACTAGATGCAACTTATAATATTTCTATATTTAATCTTATCCCACTTTTTATCTTACTTTATTTAGCCTTCAAAAAAGTACCGGCATTTCCTGCTGTGGCGATTGGCGCTTTAATTGGCGCTGTTTGGGCGTTAGTTTTTCAGCAAGAGCTTATTTTAAACATGGCTGCAGAAGGTGTTAGTGGCGTTAAAGCATATATAACCGTGGTTTGGACAGCATTTTTTGATGGCGTAGTGGTTAACACCGGCAACAAACAAATTGATGAATTGCTTAGTCGTGGCGGTATGTCGAGTATGCTAAACACAATTTGGTTGGTAATGTGTGCCTTAAGTTTTGGTGCCGTGTTAGAGCATTTAGGTATGCTAAATAAATTTGTTAAAGCCATTCTCTCAACAGCTAAATCAACGGGAAGCTTAATCGCCAGCACTGTTGCAACTTGTATTGGTACTAACTTAATAACAGCCGATCAATATATGGCGATAGTTATGCCTGGTCGTATGTTTAAAGCTGAATTCAAACGCCGAGGTTTTCATCCAACACTATTAAGTCGTACGTTAGAAGATTCAGGCACTATTACTTCACCGTTAATTCCATGGAACACTTGTGGTGCCTTTATGTTTGGCGCGTTGGCATTAACATCATACGATTATATTTTTTATTGCTTTTTTAATTTAATTAACCCGGTGCTTGCCATCGTTTATGGTTACACCGGTTTTAAAATTAAAATGTTAGCAACAAACAGTGACGAAGCGATAAAGAGCTAACATCAAAGAACATTGCGATAAAAAGAGGATATTCATCCTTTATTTACGCTTCATATCGACTTAATATAAAGCCTGTTTTTACAGGCTTTATATTTTCAAAAAGGAAACGCTCATGACTGACTTTACCGCGCGCTATTTATCTGATTACCAAGTTTCAAATTTTTCTATTACCACCGTCGATCTGACCTTTGAACTTGCTGACACGGCAACCATAGTAACCAGCACTATGGCGATTAAACGTGAAAATAAAGAGGCTAAGCAATTAGTGCTTGATGGCGAGCAATTGAAACTTATTTCACTGCAAATTGATCATCAAGACTTGCCTGAAAGTTATTATCAGGTCAGTGACACACAGTTAACCCTAGATATTAGCGCTGATGAATTTACACTAACTATAGTGACTGAAATTGACCCACTTAATAACACCTCACTCGAAGGCTTATTTAAGTCGGGCGGCGCTTTTTGTACACAATGTGAGGCCGAGGGCTTTAGACGTATAACCTATTACCTAGATCGTCCTGATGTGATGTCGACCTTTTCAACCAAAGTCATTGCTGATAAAAAGCGTTACCCTTATTTGTTATCAAATGGCAATAAAACTGCAGCGGGTGATTTACCGCAAGGGAAACATTTTACTTGTTGGCATGACCCTCATCCAAAACCTTGTTATTTATTTGCTCTTGTTGCTGGTGATTTTGACTTACTTGTTGATACCTTTACCACCCAAGATAAACGCGATGTGGCAATAGAGATATTTGTGGATAAAGGTAACTTACCTAAAGCTCACCATGCTATGGCATCACTAAAAAAATCGATGCTTTGGGATGAAGAAACCTTTGGTTTAGTTTATGACCTCGATATCTACATGATTGTAGCCGTCGACTTCTTCAATATGGGGGCGATGGAAAATAAAGGCTTAAATGTTTTTAATTCGAAATTTGTTTTAGCAGATAATGAGAGTGCCACCGATACTGATTTCTTTAATATTGAAGCTGTGATCGGTCATGAATATTTTCACAACTGGACGGGTAATCGGGTAACTTGCCGCGATTGGTTCCAGTTAAGTCTAAAAGAAGGTTTAACAGTATTTCGCGATCAGCAGTTTAGCGCTGATATGCACAGTGCTGCAGTAAACCGTATTAAAAATGTGAGATTGCTGCGTTCAAAACAGTTCGCTGAAGATGCCGGACCTATGGCTCATCCTATTCGTCCTGAAAAAGTACTAGAGATGAATAATTTTTATACCTTAACCGTTTATGAAAAAGGTGCTGAAGTCATCCGCATGATTAACACCTTATTAGGAGAAGTTAAGTTTAGAAAAGGCATGGACTTATATTTTGCTCGCTTCGATGGTATGGCCGTGACCTGTGATGACTTTATTAATGCGATGTCAGATGCCTCGGGTGTTGACCTTGATTTATTTAAAGGCTGGTACTATCAGTCGGGTACGCCGACATTATCTGTAAATGAGCTTTATTCAAAGGGACAGTATCAATTAACCTTAACCCAGAAAAATCCAAATCAAAAAGACGGTAGCGAGGGTAAAGCATTACATATCCCTGTTGCTATTGAACTTATCGAAAACAATAAAGTGATCCGACGTGAGTTACTTGAGTTAACCACTGCGCAGCAAACATGGACCTTTGACAATCTTGCTGATAAACCTGTGCTAGCGATATTGGCAGATTTTTCAGCGCCGGTGAAGCTTACGATTAAGCAAACAGATAAAGAGCTGGCAACCATTATGGCTTTTGCCGATGATGAGTTTTGTCGTTGGGACGCTGGTCAGCAATTGATGTTGAATTATATTAAAGCGCTAGTCGATGACAGTAGCTTTGTTCTGCCACAGAGTTTATTAACGACTTATCAAGCTATTTTTGACGCAAATACCGATAATTCCTTTAAAGCCGAACAATTATCATTGCCTAGCTTTGACGAAGTTGTCGCAGAAATAGCTCAGGTTGATCCCATCAAAGTAGTTAATGCTATTGCCGCAGTGAAGTTATTTTTAGTGACCGGCTTAACCGCTAGTTTTGAGAAAGCCTTT
The DNA here is from genome assembly GCF_014077405.1 of Colwellia sp. BRX10-9. Taxonomy (NCBI): domain Bacteria; kingdom Pseudomonadati; phylum Pseudomonadota; class Gammaproteobacteria; order Alteromonadales; family Colwelliaceae; genus Colwellia; species Colwellia sp. BRX10-9. The sequence goes on from NZ_JACGVV010000010.1 coordinate 69,057, forward strand.
ACTGCCAATAAATCTTTTACCTATAAATATGACGGTGAAGAAGTTGGCCAACGCGCACTAAAAAATGTTTGTTTGTCTTACCTCTCTTTACTTGAGCATCAAAAGAGCAAGGTAGTAGAACAATATCAATCGTCAGATAACATGACTGATACTTTGGCAGCATTAGTCTGCTCAGCTGAAAACAACTCAGCTGACTTAGCAGGGCAGTTACAGCATTTTGAAAAAAAATGGCAGAGTACAGCATTAGTCATGGATAAGTGGTTTAGTCTTGCGGCTCAACAATGTAGCGAAGATATTTTTACTTCATTGGGTAACTTATTAACTCACCCGTTATTTAGCTTAAAGAATCCAAATCGGGCACGTTCATTAGTGGGTAGCTTCAGCGTTAATAATCCGCGTTATTTTCACTGTCAGTCAGGCCAGGGTTATCGGTTTCTCGCAGAGCAAATCGCTTTGTTGAATGAAATAAACCCACAGGTGGCTTCAAGGCTCATTACGCCTTTAATTCAATTTAGATCTTTTGATTTATCTAGACAGGAATTGATGCGCGCAGAATTAGAGAAGTTGACTACACTTAAAAACTTATCAAAAGACTTAAAAGAAAAACTTGATGCGGCCTTAGCGAGCTAACTCTTTTATGAAATATTTCTTTTCAATAAATATGACCACTGCTGAGTTTTTCCCTTATTATGAAGGTAAAGCTCAGCAGATGGTTGTTACTACAACTCAAGGAGTGCGGGTACAATTTCCGGCAATGCATATGCGAAAATATTTATTATCTACAGGTATTAAGGGGCTTTTTTGTCTAGAAACTGAAAATAATAAATTTTCATCTGTGACAAAAATGGCATGATTAGAGTATTAGCTTTAAACAGTGGTCGGACCATTTGATGTGTTTGAAGGCTATTGGCCTGTTTCGCTGTAACACTTAATACAAGTAACTACTTGTTAAAATCTATATGAAGAATTTTTTGTTTTAAACGCTTGTTTAAAACGCTAGTGTCTGATTCGCTTTTTATTGATTAGAAGTCATTAAAACACAGGGTATTATCAATTGTTTTTACCTCTTGCACCATTGATAAAATGATGCAATTATTGTTTTAGACCACTTATTTCAAATAGTAAGTAGCGATGATAAAAATAAAATATAATCTACACGCTCTGGGGAGAGAATAAATGAAATATAGCCCTCGCAATCGGTTTTATAAAAAACCTTTAGCTGCCAGTATAACCGCTGCGCTTGTTTGTTTAGCGACAGTAAGCCAAGCACAAGCAGAGAATTTTACATTAGGCAACTTCGACGTTACTTTTGATTCAACGTTTAGTTACGGTCAAAGTTGGCGTGTAGAAGATCGCAACTGGAATGATAATGTTGGTAAGTCAAACAATTTAAATAATGGTTTTGATTTTAGTAATTATCATCCATCATTAAATCCAAATCCTGATCCTGCAACGGTATGGAATGGAAAAGGCGGTTATTCAACCAATGGTGATAACGCTAACCTTAACTATAACGCCGGTGATAGCTTTTCTCAGATAATCAAAGGTTCACACGAACTAGAAGTTCGTTATGAAAACTTTGGTTTGTTCGTTCGTGGCATGTATTTCTATGATTTTGAAATGAGTGACGGCGACCGAGCGTGGACTAATCCTTTATCAGAGGTTAGAAACGATCCTTGTCGTGACGGTGAAGCAAGTGATCAAATATGTAATGACGTAAGATTACTTGATGCTTTCGTTTATGGTGATTTCGTTGTAGGTGACATGCCGCTTTCTGTTCGTGTCGGCCAACAAGTGATCAGCTGGGGTGAAAGTACTTTAATCTCTCACGGTATTAGTGAGTTAAACCCTGTTGATATCGCTCGTCTTCGTGCTCCTGGTTCAGAATTGAAAGAAGCCTTTATTCCTTTCGGTGCAATTTGGGGTTCACTTGGTGTTTCTGAGAATTTCAATATTGAAGCCTTCTACCAGTACAACTGGGAAAAAACAGTGTTACCAGCACCGGGTAGCTACTTCTCAACTAATGACTTTGCTGGTGACGGTGGTCAGTTTAATAATGTTCAGTTAGGCTTTGGTAGTAACCCTGATATGGACTTAGATTATCTTATTGAAGGTCTAAATACCCTTAGTGGTGCTATTGCTGCTGGCGCTGTTCCTGCTGAAAGTATCGGCGCAGCTTATTTAGGCGCTTTTCCAACGAAGGTTACACTTCGTCAAGCTGATGCAGAAAATGAACCTGAAGATGGTGGCCAGTATGGTCTTCGTTTATCATGGTTTTTACCTGAATTCAACGACACCGAAATCAGTCTTTACCACATGAATTACCATAGCCGTCGCCCAATATTTGCTGGTGTTACTGCTGATTTTAGTAATGAAGCTATTGGTCATGATATTGGTATGTTACTTTCAGGCGCTATTACTGAAGAAAATTATACAAATTTGAAAGCCTTCTCTCGTGTAGAACTTGATTACGTAGAAGACATTAAAGTTTATGCAATGAGCTTTAACACCGTTTTAGGCACAACTTCTGTTGCCGGTGAAATTACTTACCGCCAAGATGAACCGTTGCAAATTGATGATGTTGAGTTATTGTTTGCGGCGATGCCACAGCAACTAGCGAATGATCAAGGTCGCACTGAGCTTGATGGTATTTCTCAAATGCCAATATTCCAGGGCGGCGAACATGCTGATGGTTTTGTTCTATCAGATACTTTACAAGCACAAACAACGCTAACGCATCTTTGGGGTCCTTCATTTGGCGCCAGCCAGTTAACAACATTAGTTGAAGTGGGTGGTATTAACCTGCAAGACATGCCTGACCAAGACGTATTACGATTAAATGGTCCAGGTACTGCACGTAACGGTGGCATTGCCGGTAAAGAAGGTTTAGAAATGGCAGTTCAGGACGGTGTTGAAACTAACCCGTTCCCAGACGCATTTGCTTGGGGTTACCGTGCAATTGCTAAGTTAGACTTTAATAACGTTATCGCTGGTATTAACATTTCACCACGTGTGGTTTTCTCTCATGATGTTAAAGGTACCACACCAGATCCATTATTCTTATTTGTTGAAAAACGTAAGTCTGTCGCCTTAGGTATTAACTTTAATTACCAAAGTCGCTGGTCAGCAGACATTAACTATAACGGTTTTTGGGATGGCGTAGGTACAACCAATCAAATAGCAGACCGCGATTACATTTCATTCAGCATTAAATATTCTATATAAGGGCTAAGTTAATGAGCAATATTATGAAAAATTCACTAAAAAAATTAACATTAGCCTCAGTTGCAGTAAGTTTGGCTATTGTGTCAACAGCAACTTTAGCTAAAGTTTCATCGACTGAGGTCGCAAAGTTAAGTAAAGAACTAACACCGATTGGCGCAGTGCGTGCGGCCAATAAAGACGGTTCTATTCCTGCATGGAACGGTGGTATTACTTCTGTTCCTGCTGGCTATACCGTTGGTGATCACCATATAGACCCATTTTCTACCGACAAAGTAAAATACACGATCACTGCGGCTAACGTGGGTGAATATAAAGCCATGTTAACGCCGGGTCAGGTCAAGTTATTTGAAACATATCCTGATACTTATAAAATGAATGTTTACCAATCAAGACGTTCAGCTTCTTACCCTGAGCATGTTTATCAAGCAAGTATTGATAATGCCGGACGTACAGAATTAGTTGAAGGCGGTAATGGTATTGTTAACGCGGCTGTTGGTATCCCATTTCCGGTACCAAAAGATGGCTTAGAAGCTATTTGGAATCACATTTTACGTTATCGTGGTGAATCTTTAACACGAGAAGGGGGTCAAGCAGCTCCGACCGCTTCTGGTGATTATACTTATTTAGGTTTTGACGATCAGCTTATGATCCCATATGGGGTTAAAGGTGCTTCAGCAGATAAACTTAAAGAAACAAATATTTTGTTTAAGTTTAAGCAAAAAGTAACTGAACCAGCACGTTTAGCGGGTACCGCATTATTAGTTCATGAAACAATGAACCAAATACAAACACCACGCCAAGCTTGGACATACAACACCGGACAACGTCGTGTTCGCCGTGCACCAAATGTTGCTTATGACACGCCAGGTACAGCGTCTGATGGATTACGTACCACAGATGATTTCGACATGTTTAACGGCGCACCAAACCGTTACAACTGGACATTAAAAGGGAAACAGGAATTATTGATCCCTTACAATGATTATCGTTTACACAGCGACTCATTAAAATATGCGGATATTTTAATGCCAGGCCACATTAACCCAGAACATGTTCGTTATGAAAAACATCGTGTATGGGTTGTCGAAGCTAACTTAAAATCAGATACACGCCATACTTACAAAAAACGTGTTTTCTTTATTGATGAAGATAGCTGGCAAATTGCGGTAACCGATATTTACGATAACCGTGACGAGTTATATCGTGTTGGTGTTGCCCATGGTTTGAATTATTACGAAGTTCCTACACAATGGTCTACACTTGAAGTGTTCCATGATTTACAGTCTCGTCGCTACATAGCAATGGGCTTAGATAATGAAGCTAAAATGTATGACTTTTCAGCTGAGTTAGATGATATATCATTTACTTCTTCTGCATTAAGACGTGAAGGGCGCAGATAACCGCTAGGTTTAAACATTTATAACGGCTGACAACTGTCAGCCGTTATACTTTAAAAGATAAGAAACTTTAACAATGTCATGGATGATATGATAAAAGTAACACTTTAATTATTAACGAATGAGAATTCTTCTTTATGCAACGTCTGTTGGCTTTCCTTTTTAGCACTTTATTCTTCCTTAATGCTTTTTCACAGCAACTTCCTGCTATGCAAGCACCTTTAGCCAGTAAATCACTTATGCTTGATATTTTTAAAATCAACGATAAGCAGCTTGTCGCTGTAGGTGAACGTGGTCATATTTTACTTTCAAACGACGCAATTACATGGCGTCAAGCTAACGTTCCCGTTCGTTCAACCCTAACGGCAGTATATTTTATTGATGCTACTCATGGTTGGGCTGTTGGACATGACGCCACTATATTGTTTTCTAGTGATGGCGGCGAAAATTGGCAAGTACAACAATACTTACCCGTTAAGCAAAAACCTTTACTCGATATTATTTTCAAAGATAAAAATGAAGGCATAGCGATAGGCGCATACGGTCAGCAATACCGCACCAGTGATGGCGGTGAAAATTGGACATTTGAATTTCATGGTGAGTTTCTATTCCCTGAAGACCTCGCTTACTTAGAAGAATTAAAAGAACAAGATGAAGAGGCTTATTTAGATGAACAAGGCAGTATACTTGCTCACTTCAATAGCATCTTTAAAGACGGTCGTACGCTTTATATGGTGGGTGAAGTAGGTTTAATTGCTAAAAGCAATGATTTTGCCGAAAAATGGTTGCCGTTTGACAAAATATATCAAGGTTCATTTAATGATATTGCTCGCACTCAACAAGGAAATTTATTAGTTGTTGGTTTGCGCGGTAATATTTTTCGCAGTTTAAAAAGTGGCACGCCTTGGCAACATATTAATTCCAATACCCAAGCCTTATTAAATTCGATAGTGCTCGGTGATAACGGTAGTATTTTTGTCTTAGGAAATAATGGTGTTATTTTAAAAAGTGACGATGATGGCGCTAGCTTCTCTTTGAATATTCAAGCTGACGGCAAAGCGTTAATTAGCGGTGTTTGGTTTAATAACCAGTTAGTCATCGTTTCTGAAGTTGGTCTTAAAGTCATTGCACTGACTAAGTTAAAATAAAAGTAAATCGATAAATACGCTTACCGCCAATTCCACTGAAGCAGATGAAGTAAATTAAATGAAAATAGAATCCCTTATTAATGTTATCGAAGCCACTATGTTCCGTAAAAGAGTCATGGTGCTTGTTGCTTTCGTACTAGCCAGTATTTTTCTTGTTTTTCAAGCGAGCCAAATAAAGCTTGATGCGGCTTTTGAAAAGCACATTCCCCTTAATCATACCTACATGAAAACCTATCTTGAATATCGAGAAAACTTTGGTGGCGCTAATAACGTGCTTATCTCAGTTTGTGACACAGAAGGAGATATTTTTAATGAATCTTTCTTTGGCGCGCTAAAAGGTGTTCATGATCAGTTATTTTTCATTCCTGGTGTTGACCGTATTCAAGTTAAATCATTATATTCACCGAGCACCCGTTTTGTTGAAATTGTTGAAGACGGTTTTGCTGGTGGTCCGGTTATCCCGGCAAATTTTCAGCCTGATTCACAAGGTTTAGCTGTTGTTAAAGCCAATATTGAGAAAGCAGGTATCGTTGGTAGTATTGTTGCCGACGATTACAGTTGTGCCATGGTTAAAGCGTCCTTAATGGATACAGACCCACAAACAGGGGCACGCTTAGATACACTTGTTATTGCTGAGCAACTTGAGCAACAAATTAGAGGAAAATTCGAAAAAGATAATATCAGCATCCATATTATTGGTTTTAGTAAGATGGTTGGCGATGTTGCTGAGGGCGCGAAAGGCGTTGTTGCTTTCTTTGCCATTGCGATTGTTATTACCACGCTGATGGTTTTTTGGTTTTGTCGTTCTATTTCTCTAACCCTTTTACCGATAGCATGTTCGCTGGTTGCCGTTGTTTGGCAGTTAGGTATGTTATCTACCTTAGGGTTTGGACTCGATCCGATGTCGATTCTAGTGCCGTTTTTAGTGTTTGCCATTGGTGTCAGCCATGGTGTACAAATGATTAACTCGGTCTCCAAACTGGTTAGTAAGGGAGCAACATCCAAAGAAGCCGCACAAATGAGCTTTCGCTTGTTGTTGATACCAGGCGGTATCGCCTTGCTGTCTGATACGGTCGGTTTCTTAACGTTACTTTCTATTGATATCGGTATTATTCGTGAATTGGCTATTACTGCATCTCTGGGTGTTGCTATGATTATTTTAACCAATTTAATTTTACTCCCTTTATTGGTTTCTTTTATTCATGTCCCTAAAGTTGAGCCTGAAATAGCAGATAAGAACAAAGTCACTGTTTGGGATGTAATGTCTTCGTTTGCTACCAAGCGAATTGCAACAGTTATACTTGTTATAACCGCTGTTTTATATGCTGCTGGATACTATTACTCACAAGACATGAAAATAGGAGAGCTTCATGCGGGCGCTCCATCTTTGCATGAGACATCACGTTATAATCAAGACACTTTTTTAATTACTGACCGTTATGCCATCAGTGTTGATTATATGTCAGTGATCGTTGAAAGCCCTGCTGATTCATGTACTTTTTACGAGACAATGGACTTAATAGATACCTTTCAATGGCAGATGGAAAATACGGTTGGTGTGCAATCAGCAATCAGTTTAGCGTCAGTTGCTAAAATTGTTAATGCTGGTTATAACGAAGGTAATGCTAGATGGCGTGTTCTATCACGCAACCAACAAACATTAGTGCAATCAATTGCCCGAATACCTTCAACAAGTGGCCTATTGAACAGTGATTGTAGCGTTATGCCCGTGATTCTTTTCTTAGAAGATCACAAAGCTGAAACCATTAATCGAGTTGTTGATAAAGTAAAAGTTGTTACTCAGGCATTAGAAACAGACGAGGTTAAGTTTAAACTTGCCTCTGGCCCTGTTGGTGTTATGGCAGCGACTAATGAAGCGGTTGCTGAAGCGCAAACGCCGATGATGCTTTACGTTTACGGCGCGGTAACTTTATTGTGTTTCATTAGCTTTAGAAGTGTGCGTGCCACGATTGTCGTTATCGTGCCGCTTTATGTCGTGTCAACGTTAGCGCAATGGTTAATGACCGCACTTGATATTGGCCTAACGGTTTCTACACTTCCGGTTATTGCTTTAGGTGTTGGTATTGGTGTCGATTACGGTATTTATATCTTATCAACGATGAGTATAAAATTACGTGAGGGTTACCAAGTTCAAGAAGCTTATTTACTCGCTTTGAAAGAGCGAGGCAGTGCAGTCTTAATAACGGGTGTTACTTTAGCGATTGGCGTTTCAACCTGGTTTTGGTCAGATTTGAAATTTCAAGTCGATATGGGAATACTCTTAACCTTCATGTTCTTGGTGAATATGATCGCTGCAGTACTGGTCCTACCTGCTATTGCTGCTTTTTTATGGCCTAATAAAAAATAAGGTTAATACGTTAAACCTGCATAAATAAACAAGAAAATGACCGAAAGGTCATTTTCTATTTATAACAAGTGAATAAACAATTACTCTCAGTAATTTTGACAAGCCGCTGTAAATAATTAATCACCATAAATAGTAAAATATTCCTCGCAATAGCCTAAAATTCTTAATAAAATCGCATATATAGTCTATTCTTTTAGACAATAATAAATATTTATATAAAAAATTATACAAATTACCCTGTTAATTGTTTTAAATAATCAATTTTGAAATGATTCAGTACAACAGCGTTTTATCCAAAAAGGAAAACGGCATGGCGTTAGTAGACGGTTTACCCTCAGTGATACTCTCGAATGTAGCACAGTTAATTCAGCAAAAAGTTCCCGCTAAGACAGCTCCGCTCGTTGAGCAGTTTGCAGAGCTCCTTTATAGCAATATTTCTACGCTTGATTTAGAGCATCGTAACGATAGTGATATGTACGGTGCGACGTTAAGTCTGTGGAATTCGTTAAATGGTCACCAAAATAATGCACCGGTGATTAAAGTTTTTAATCCTCAAGTTTCTAAGCATGGCTGGAAATCAAGTCATACTATTATCGAAGTCATTATCGCCGATATGCCATTTCTTGTTGATTCATTGCGAATTGCCCTTAACCGTTTAGGCTTATCACCGCATTTAATGTTAAATAGTCCTATTAATATTATTCGTGATGACAAAAATCAAATTACACGTTTATCAGCAGCCGCTAATAAATCGTTAAAATCGGCAACGGCTGTCGCTGTTTTCTTTATTGAAGTTGACCGTCAAACCGATCAAAAAGTCCTTGATAAAATAACCAAAGAGCTTCATTCAGTGGTTAATGACATTGCGATAACGGTTGACGATTGGCAAGCAATGCGTGCACGTCTTGGTGAAGTGATCACCGAAACAGCCGAAGCAAAATTACCTTGTTCAATCAATGATCATGATGACGCATTAGAGTTCTTAAAGTGGATGTTAAACGATAATTTCACTTTATTAGGCTATCGTTCATACAATGTTAAAACATTAACAGGTGATATGGCACTCTCGGCCAATGTTGAATCAAGTTTAGGATTAATGAAGCGCTCTGATGGCACAGTAGAACGCTTAATTTCAACATTATCTAGTTCTGCTCGAGAGCTTGCTTTAGGGGTTAACCCGTTAATTTTGACCAAAACCAATTCTCGGTCACGCGTACATCGTCCTGCCCACCTAGATTATATTGGCGTAAAACGTTTCGATGCTAAAGGTAATGTTATTGGTGAGGAACGCTTTGTTGGTTTATTTGGCTCTGCTTATTATACCAATAGTGCCTTAGATTTACCGTTAATAAAGTCTAGAGTTACCACCGTTTGTGAAAGCTCTGGTTTTGCTCGTGGTACTCACGCTTATAAAGCGATGATTAATATTTTAGAAACCTACCCACGTGACGAAATATTACAAAGTAGCACAGATGAATTATTAAAAAATGTTTTAGGCATTTTCCAAATGCAAGAGCGTGATTACTCTGGACTTTTTGTTCGCCGTGATGCCTTTGATCGTTTCTACTCTTGTATGGTCTATGTACCCAGAGAACGTTATAACACTGAATTACGTGTTAATACTCAAAAGTTACTCAAAGAAGCATTTGGTAGCGGTCAAGAAGTCGAGTTTACCACTTACTTTTCTGAATCAGCACAAGCGCGTACCCACTATATTGTTCGTGTTAAATCAACTAAAGCAGATATCAACGTGAAACAAATTGAAAAGAACTTAAATGAAGCAGCAAGAAGCTGGGATGATAAACTCGCAGCATCTCTGAACTCTCACAAAGGTGAAGCTAAAGGTAAAACATTAAGTCGTAAATACTGTAGTTTTCCACAATCTTACAAAGATGAAGTGTTACCGGGTACGGCAATCGTTGATATTGAAAAACTTGAGTCGTTATCAGCAGAAAACCCACTGGAAATGTTGTTTTATCAACCACAAGAAGAAAGTGCTAACAGCCGTCACGTAAAATTAAAATTGTTCCATACGGGCGACCCCATCCACTTGTCAGATATTTTACCTATCCTTGAAAACTTCGGTTTACGTGTTATTGGTGAAAGCCCTTATTTAGTTAAAACATTAACGGGTGAACATTGTTGGATCTTAGACTTTTCGATGTTACTGACCGGACAAGGTAAGTTCACCCTTGAAATAGTACAAAACTTGTTCCAAGACGCCTTTGCAAAAGTTTGGGCGGGTGATTTAGAAGATGATGGTTTTAACCGTTTAATTTTAGGTGCCGAGCTTGGTGGTCGCGAAGTTTCTATTATCCGTGCTTATGCACGATATGAGCGTCAAATCGGTGGTACCTTTAGCCAAAGTTATATCGAAGATACTTTTGCTCGTTACCCTAATATTGCTGAGTTATTGATTAAATTCTTTATTTTCCGCTTTGATCCAACGACGAAAATTTCAGAAAAAGCGTTGAATAAAGTCAGTGCTGATATTGAAAAATCTCTCGATAATGTCGCTAACTTAGATGATGACCGTATTATCCGCCGTTTTGTTGAAATGATCAGTGCCACCATTCGTACTAACTATTTTCAACCTCATCCGATAACAGGTCAAAAATCTTACATTTCATTTAAGATTTTACCTCGCCAGATAAGTGACGTACCACTACCGCTTCCTGAATTTGAAATATTTGTTTATTCACCACAACTTGAAGGTGTTCATTTACGCGGTGGCAAAGTCGCCCGTGGTGGTTTACGTTGGTCAGATAGACAAGAAGATTTCCGCACTGAGGTTTTAGGCTTAGTTAAAGCTCAACAAGTTAAAAATACGGTTATTGTTCCTGTTGGCGCTAAAGGGGGGTTTGTTTGTAAACAACTCCCAGTAGGCGGTACTAGACAAGAAATATTTGAAGCAGGTAAAGAATGTTACCGTACCTTCATTCGTGGTTTGTTAGATCTTACCGACAACATTATTGATGGCGTAATTGTGCCACCACTGAATGTTGTTCGTCTTGATGACGATGACGCTTATTTGGTTGTTGCTGCCGATAAAGGCACGGCAACCTTCTCAGATACTGCTAATGCGATTTCCGACGAATATAACTTCTGGATGGGCGATGCGTTCGCTTCTGGTGGTAGTGTTGGCTATGACCATAAAGCGATGGGAATTACGGCTAAAGGCGCTTGGGAATCTGTTAAACGTCATTTCCGCGAAATGGATATTGATTGTCAAACAACTGATTTCACCTGTATTGCTATTGGTGATATGGCGGGTGATGTATTTGGTAATGGTATGTTGTTGTCAAAGCACATCCGTTTACAAGCTGCATTTAACCATATGCATATTTTTATTGACCCTAATCCCGACGCAGCAAGCTCTTATGTAGAGCGTGAACGTTTATTTAATATGCCGGGCTGTACTTGGGAAGATTACAACAAAGAATTAATTTCTGAAGGTGGTGCGATTTTCAGCCGTCATGTGAAATCTATCAAGTTAACACCACAAATTAAGAGAATGCTCGGTACGCAAAAACAAACCATGTCACCGATTGATTTAATGCAAGCCATTTTGAAAATGAAGGTGGATTTATTGTGGAATGGCGGTATTGGCACGTATGTTAAAAGTTCAAAAGAAAGCCATCTTGACGTTGGCGACAGAGCGAACGACTCATTGCGTATCAATGGCAAAGAATTACAAGCCAAAGTTGTTGGCGAGGGTGGTAACTTAGGTTTCACCCAACTGGGTCGTGTTGAGTTTGGTTTACGTGGTGGACGAATTAATACTGATGCTGTTGATAATGCCGGCGGTGTTGATTGTTCTGATAATGAAGTCAACATTAAAATATTATTAAACAGTTTAGTACAAAATGGTGACTTAACCGTTAAACAACGTAATCAGTTACTTTATGATATGACTGATGATGTCGGTAAAATTGTTATAGAAGATTGTTATCGCCAAACCCATTCATTGTCTATTACGGCAATGCGTGGCGTTAAACAATTAAAAGAGCAAGAGCGTTTTATCCATGGCTTAGAAAAAGCGGGTAAATTAGATCGTGCTTTAGAATTTATTCCAACGGATGATGAAATCTCTGAGCGTTTATCTAAAGGTCAAGGCTTAACTCGCCCAGAACTTTCAGTGCTACTTGCCTATGGTAAAATGGTCTTAAAAGAAGATTTGGTTTGTCCAGGTATCACGGACAACCCTTATCACGATCGTTTATTACTTGAAGCTTTCCCTCCACAATTACAGGTTAAGTATCAAGAACAAATGCAACTGCATCCACTGCGTGCTGAAATTATAGCGACAAAATTAGCCAATGATATTGGTAACGATATGGGTTTCAATTTTGTTAATCGCATGCATGAAGAAACAGGTGCAACGGTTGCTGAAATCGCCAATTGTTATGTTATGGCCAGTGAAGTTTTTGAGTTATCAACCATTTGGAACGAAATTACCGAATTAGATAATAAAATTTCGACTTCTATTCAAACTGAAATGTTATTTCAAATGCGTCGTACGGTACGACGAGCAACACGTTGGTTCTTACGCCATCGTAATAAAGCGTTAGGTATTGCTGAAACAATCGCTATGTATCGTCCAACGTTTGAAAATTTAGCCAACAATTTAGATAAGTTATTGGTAACCGCAGAAGTTGAACAACTACAACGTGTTGAAACAGATCTTGTTGGAACAGGCGTTCCAGTGAAAATCGCAAAACGTATTTCACAGTTAAGTTCATTATTCCCGGTAATGGATATTGCTGATATTTCAATAGCGGATAATCGTCCAATTGAATTAGTTGCTGACTTATACTTCAAGCTAGGTGTTCGTTTAGACTTACATTGGTTCTTAGATCAGATCACTAGCCAACCGGTATCTAATCACTGGCAAGCGCTTGCTAGAGCTTCATTTAGAGAGGAACTTGATTGGCAGCAACGTTCATTAGCACAAGTCGTTTTACGCTGCGATTGTGGTGTTGAACAACCTGAAGTCGAAGCCTTACTTAATAACTGGATTGAGACGAATGCTCAACCACTTGAACGTTGGAACCAAATCTTAGCTGACTTTAGAATTGGTCGCACGCATGAGTTTGCAAAGTTCTCTGTTGCACTAAGAGAGTTAATGTTACTGAGTTTAAATTGCGATCCAGCAAAATAAGTCAAAGCCATTAATCAAGCTTTAACGAGATTGATTTAACTGATAAAATCCTCACTACTAAGTGGGGATTTTTTTTAGGTCGTTGTCGATTTTGATTAAAGTTTTTTCGCGTTAACTTATCCGTCCAGAGGCAATATGTTTTATTCCGCAATTCGTAAAGTATTATTCAAGTTTGATCCTGAAGCTATTCATGAGCTGACAATAAAAGGCTTTAAAGCCTCGGGTTCAACACCATTAAATTTACTTTATAAACAAAACATTACTGATAAACCAGTCGAAGCCATGGGTATTACCTTTCCTAATCCGGTTGGGTTAGCGGCTGGATTAGACAAAAATGGCGAATGCATTAACGCGTTTGATGCCATGGGATTTGGCTTTGTTGAGATAGGAACTGTGACACCTAAGCCACAACCGGGTAACCCAAAACCGCGTATTTTCCGTTTACCGACAGCAAATGCAGTTATAAACCGCATGGGCTTTAATAACAAAGGCGTTGATTATTTAATTGATCAAGTACGTAAAGCAAATTTTAAAGGCGTGCTGGGTATTAATATTGGTAAAAATAAAGATACCCCAGATGATCAAGCTAAAGACGATTATCTTATTTGTATGCGTAAAGTTTATAACTACGCAACCTACATCACCATAAATATCTCATCACCTAATACGCCAGGTTTACGTTCATTACAATATGGTGATGCATTAAATGAGCTATTAGCCGCGCTTAAAGCGGAACAAAAAGTACTGACCGAACTGCATAGTAAATATGTACCGTTAGCCGTAAAAATAGCACCAGATTTAAGCAAAGAAGAGATTGAATCGATTGCCCAATGTTTGATCAGCAATAATATTGATGGCGTTATTGCCACTAACACCACACTTTCACGTGAAGGTGTGGTTGGCTTAGAGCATGGAGAAGAGCAGGGTGGTCTCAGTGGTGAGCCAGTAAAAGACAAAAGTACCGAGGTTATTCGTTTATTGGCAATAGCCCTAGATAATAAATTACCTATAATCGGTGTTGGCGGTATTTCGAGTGGCCGTGATGCACAAGAGAAAATAGCGGCGGGTGCTAAATTAGTACAAGTTTATACTGGCTTTATATACCAAGGTCCTGAATTGGTTAAAGACATAGTGAATAGCCTTTAACTGACGAGTTCAATGGTTTAACGCTATTTCTTACACTTGTTTATATATGGGGTAGCGTTAACTTATTGGCAATTAAATTCAGTACCTTGTGCAGTTTTACTTGAATATAGCGAGGTAATAATTTTTTCTCTTGCGCTAACAGAGTTAACTCAGCTGGCGTTATCGCAATAAAACATTTTACCTGCTGATGTTCTTTTTGGTAAACACTGAAAACATCATCAGCAAAATAGCTAATCTCTCCCTGATGATCTTTAGTTATCTCTTCATCAACAAATTGCTGAGTTTCTAGATAGAGATTGATTAATAAAATATTTTTTTCATCACCATACCAATTTGCGGTCAATGTTTGAAAATTAAATTGTGCTTCAAGCTTATTACACACTGACTTTATCTGAGTAAACTGTTCTATTAAATCGTTACCCGGCATAATAGCGATCGGTAGCTGTTCTGTCATAGTTTTAAGGTTACTTTGAATTTCAAATTTAAACATTATCAATATTAATTAGTAACATAAAGCATAAAAGGCTTTTTATTGCCTTTGCCTAACATTATTTTGCTGGTCGTTTTCATCATTAGGATTGATTTTGGACTTTTCTTTCTTTTCTTTAGACCTCTGGGTTTATTTCACTTTACTTGCCGCTGTTATGCAGGCTATTCGCACCGCTGGACAAAAGAAGCTATCGGGACATTTAAGTGCCATGGCGACGACAGGTGTGCGCTATATCTATGCGCTGCCTTTTGCTTTTATATATTTGCTCTTTATTACCGAACAGCGAGCAGTGACTTTACCTGTGCTTAACAGTCATTTTCTTATGTACGCGCTTATCGCTTGTCTGATGCAGATTATTGGGACTTTTTGTTTGGTTGCGGCCTTTAAATATCGTAATTTTGCGGTAGCGACAAGTTTAGCTAAAACTGAAGCTATTCAAGTTGCTGTCGTGGGAGCCTTGTTCTTTTCAGTTTCTTTATCATTGCTAGCGTGGTTATCTGTTTTTATTGGTGTGATAGGCGTGTTAATTGTCTCAAAAGTAAAATTTACGGTTACTGATATATTTAAAAACCCTGGCGCTGGTTTTGGCTTATCTTCAGGCTTAGCCTTAGCCATTACGACCTTATTAATTAGAGAATCAAGCTTGGCCCTAAACACAGATTTAATGGTTAGTGCCGCTGTTACTTTGTTGTTTATGGTTGGTGTACAGTCCGTCATATCAATTATTTATCTTAGTTTAAAAGATAGAAAGCAACTTACCTTAATGGCTAAACATTGGCGTATGTGTTTATTTGTTGGCATAACCAGCGTTATTGGTTCAATTGGTTGGTTTACTGCCGCTAGCTTTCAAAATGCAGCTCATGTGAAGGCACTAGGACAAGTAGAGTTTTTTATTACTTTATTATTAACTTACCGAATTTTTAAGGAACGTATTAGTCGAATTGAATACCTAGGTATGTTATTAATTATTGTTAGTGTGGTTATTTTATTACTTTGGGCATAGTGGCTAGCGTCTGTTTTTGCTACACTCGCAGAAAATTATTATTGTATTAATTAAATTGGATTTAAAATGAAAATTGCAGATAAAACCGTTGTTCAATTTCACTACACCTTAAAAGATGAAGCTGGCAATGAAATTGAATCATCATACGCGGGTGATCCTTTAGCCTATCTTCATGGCTATAAAAATATGTTAGTCGGTGTTGAAAATGCCTTAGTGGGTAAAGAAGTAGGCAACAAATTTTCAGTCACGCTACAACCAGAAGATACTTACGGTGAGCGTAAAGAAGATATGATCCAACGTGTTCCAGCAAAACATCTACAAGACGGTCAAGGGACCACTAAATGGCAAGCTGGCATGACAGCTTCTGTTGAAACCGAGCAAGGTCAACGTCAAGTGACTATTGTTAAAGCGGGTAAGTTTATGGTCACTGTTGATATTAACCCACCCCTTGCTGGTATGGTATTAACCTTTGACTTAGACGTCATTGATGTACGTGCTGCTACAGATGAAGAAATTGAACATGGTCACGCACATGGCGCTGGCGGTCATCACCACTAAATTTTTTTAGTTAAAGTGGTCATTTATTTTGAATGTTAAAGGTCAGCTCTGCTGACCTTTTTTATATTGAGATACTGAGTGTGTTTTAAAGTTAATCATCAACTTTATTTATTGAAAGCACATACATCTCATTATTTAAATTTGCTTGCCAGCATATATTTAAATTGTAGAGTTTCATGCCATAGATTTTATCATCGCCTTGTCGCTTTTTATAAGCGGGCCTAGGGTCCTGCGCTAAGACTTGTTCAATAAAAAGTGCTAGCTCTGGATACTCTCGTTGATACTTTTGCATATCATCTTGTGCTTGCTGAGAAAACTTGGTGGTTACTGCGTGCAAGGGTTGTTGTGCAAAGCCGGCTTGTGCACCATCAATACTATCAGAGTAGGGAATATAAGGTTTAATATCAACTACGGGCGTTTGATCAAGCAGGTCTAGTCCAGAAATATTAATAACAGTTTGTTTGTTGTTTTGCGTAATACCCTCTAACTTTACTACCGACATACCAATCGGATTAGGTCTGAATGTAGAACGAGTGGCTAATACCCCCAGTTTTTTATTTCCTCCCAAGCGAGGTGGTCTCACGAGCGGTTTCCAACCTTGGCGCTGCGTCCCATGAAATATAAACAATACCCACAGGTGACTAAATTGCTCAATGCCACGAAGCAACTCTTGGTTATTGGCATCATCAAGTAATAAAATTGAGCCTTGTGCTGCACTCACTAGACCCGGTTGACGAGGAATAGCGAATTTTTCTTTGTAGGGAGAATTAACGCGACCAATATAGTTGAAGGTTACCTGGTTTTCAGGTGATACAGTCATTAGTTAATCTTTTTAAGCGGTTCAACTTGATAAGACATACCATAGCAGACAAGCGTTGCAATACATTGCTTATTTGCTTGGTCGTCATCAATCAACGCACAACCACTAAAAATTATCGCATTCGCTTGTTGTTGAGCTGCTTGTCTACGTGCTTCAGTTCTTGCCGCTATTTTATCTGGTAAGGCATGATGACTTTTTGCCTGGCAATCTTCACCCTCAACTAAGCCAATAAGTTTGTAGCGGCCAGGAAATTCACTTTCATCTTGAAAAACTTTTACCTGTGCATGGCTAAAGTATGTTTGAAAATTTTCTTTGTCCAAATTTGTTGAAACAGTATATTGAGATGAGCATGCTGATAATCCGATTAAAGTCAGCATTAGTATTAATTTATTGTTGGTTTTACTTATTGTCTTCATTTTTATCACTAGGTTACTTACTTATATTTGCTTTAACAGGGGCTTTATTACTGATCCAATAATTAAATAATTTATCAATAACGTTACTTTGTTGTTTCATATTTATCCAATTACGCATAAACAGTTCAAAAGCTTGATCGTTATGATTAATCGGGAATGCCATAGATATAGGTGCTAAGACAGGTTTAGGCACAATAACTGTGTACTCAGGATATAATAATGTCCAGGCAGAAGCTGCTGCAGCACCAAATAGCATACCATCAAAATGTTGGTGCTTTTCTTTAAAGAATAATCTGGGTGTTGATATTTTCCAGGCCTTATTATGAATAAAGTTGCGTTCAACAGCTGTTTGGTAAAAGAAAGTTTCAGGTATACCGATAATCAGCGCTTTATTTTCAATAATTTTAGACCATTGCTTAAACTCTACACGTCTTTCATCTTTTACAATAAAGGCTAGTGATTGCTGAGAATAAGGCACCGTAAGGGTGAATTTAGTCATATTATCTGGGATAACTGGAATACCTGTCGTGATATCCAAATAGCCTGATTGTAAGAGTGCTTCTGCTTGATGATGAAATATTTTTACAAATTCAACATTTACGTTGAGGTCAATGGCGAGTTGATTCATTATTTCAATATCAAAACCGACCAACTTACCGTTATTGTTATGAAAGGCGTAAGGTAAGTCATCTCTGAAATAGCCAACCCTAATAAAACCACGTTGTTGAATTCGTTTTAGCACAGGAGAAAATGTAGGTTTGGTAACAACATTCGCAGGGCTGTTTTCGAGGTAGTTGCTTTCAACACCAGTGAACAAAAAGTCTCGCTCTATAAATTTGGTATAGCCTTGATACTGGTGACTTATAGTGTCAAAACTGAAACGTAAGGAGATAAATGCCAATACAGAAACAAGCGGAATTATCGCTAAGTTACGCAGCAGTACACGCCATTTTATAGTAAAGCGCTTTAACATTGCCGTGGCAATTAATAGCGGTAAACAGCTAGAAAATACCACTGAAAAAATAGCACTTAACCGAGCGCCAATAAGGTTCTCTGCCACTAAATAAAAGTCGAACATAGCACCGGAAACATTAAACAATTCTAGTAAATTTTGCATCGCTAATGTTGTGCTACCAAATAACTGTGGCAAGCCAGCAACGACTAGATTGATATGATCAGTAAAAGAAATATGGGCACCAGAGAACCAAGCGGCAAAGAGCACAAAAAGTAAAGCAAGTAGCTTACCACCGACGGGTAAACTAAAAGATATTGGCACAATAATCTCTGATATTTTTTCAAGATCGCTATCTTGAGGATATTTTTGCTTAAGTAATTTTTTAGTGTTTTCAACAATCACGGGCAATACTGAAAAGAAGCTGCCCGTAGCGAAAGCAGTGATCATTGGCTCGCGAGACACACTAACTATTTCTCGATAACCAAAAGGGGTGACCGTTGCAACAATGGCGGGGAATACCACAAAACAAAGCAGAGTTACCAAAACTATTGCACTAAGCATGTAAACAACTAAACCATCGAGTTGGCTTGCATCAAGAGTAACAGCGGCACGCCAACCGATACAAAATATACCCAAGGGGGCAAATTTCATAATAAAACCATTAATGTTTGCGGTTGCTTGTTGTAAGTTTGAAAGCATTAACAAGGTTTGTCTTTTAGATTTAATCTTCATTAAACCAAGCCCCATGCAGATACTAAAAAAGACTACCGCAGGGATTAAAGTATTTGCTAAGGCATTAAAAGGGTTTGCCGAGATAAATAAGTCAACCAAGCTAAATTCTGGCACAGATTGTATGGTGTTATTAGAATAAAACTCGGCATGTTGCCATTGAGGAAAGGACAAAGGGGTGCTAAAAATAAAAAATAGTACGACCGCTATCATCATTAAGATAATCAATAAACTTTGTTTAGAGACCTTTTTGGCTTTACTCGGGGTAAGCCCACCTATACCAACAACCAGTGACAGCACAATATAAGGCAGTACGGTCATTTGCAGGGCAGTAACAAAAGCATTGGCGGTGTTATCAATCACTGAATATTCGGTTGAAAAGTAATACCCCATCAACAACCCAAGAAACATCGCTAAGATAATTTGTACTAATAACGGTGGTTTAACAAACAACATTAAAATATTGTACTCATAAGTATTTTGCCATAATGATTGTAACGAACTATTTGAAAATTATAATACAAAAAAGCAGTGAACGTTCACTGCTTTTATTTCTTTGGTATTAACAGCTGACTGAGGGTTGTTATTTCACCCGCATACCCGGTTGTGCGCCGTCGTCAGGATTTAATATCCATAAATCTTTACCACCAGGGCCTGCCGCAAGCACCATGCCTTCAGACATACCAAAACGCATTTTTCTTGGCGCCAAATTAGCAACCATCACGGTATGTTTACCAATTAAATCTTCTGGTTGATACGCTGACTTAATACCGGCAAACACTTGGCGTGTTTCACCACCTTCTTCTTTTGAATCAAGAGCAAGGGTCAAACGTAACAGTTTATCAGCTTTTTCTACATGCTCGGCATTAATGATTTTTACTATACGCAAATCAATTTTAGCAAAATCGTCAAATTGAATTTCTTCGCTAATAGGATCACACCCTAATGGGTCATTAAGAGCCGCACTATTATCGACGATTTTTTCTTTTTTCGCTTTTTTTACCGGTTTTTCAGCGTCATCTTTAACAAGTAAATTGTCTTTCGATGCATCTGTCATTGCGTTAACTTTATCCATGTCGACACGCTGTAGTAAGGCTTTAAATTTATTGATCTTGTGGCTCGTCAATAATTTCTTATGTCCTTCCCAGGTTAATTCATCATTTAAAAACGTTGCTGTGCTATCGGCTAATACGGGTAATACCGGCTTTAAATAAATCATTAAGGTACGAAACATATTGATACCTAGCGAACAGATGTCTTGCACTTCTTGCTGCTTAGTTTCATCTTTCACTAACTGCCATGGTTCTTTTACGGCTATATATTCGTTAACTTTGTCGGCCAATGCCATTATTTCACGCATACCACGGGCAAAATCACGCGCTTCATAGTGAGCGGCAATAGAGTCACCTGCCGCCATGACCTCTTCAGCGAGAGCTGGGTTGTCGATGTTTTCTGACAACATACCGTCAAAGCGTTTAGTGATAAAACTGGCACAACGTGAGGCAATATTAACCACTTTACCCACTAAGTCTGAATTGACTCGTTGCGCAAAATCTTCAAGATTTAAGTCTAAATCATCAATTTTATGGGTTAATTTAGCGGCATAGTAATAACGTAAATATTCAGGGTTTAAATGATCTAAATAAGTACGACCTTTAATAAAGGTACCTTTAGACTTAGACATTTTTGCGCCATTAACAGTAACAAAACCATGAGCATGCACTGCCGTTGGTTTTCTAAAACCTGCACCTTCGAGCATAGCTGGCCAGAATAAACTATGAAAATATATAATGTCTTTACCAATAAAATGGTAGAGCTCAGCTTCCGAGTCAAGCGCCCAAAATGCATCAAAATCGATACCGGTTTTATCACATAAGTTTTTGAAACTGCCCATGTAACCAATAGGAGCGTCTAGCCAGACATAAAAGTATTTGCCCGGAGCATTGGGTATTTCAAAGCCAAAATAAGGAGCGTCGCGGCTAATATCCCATTGTTGTAAACCAGACTCAAACCATTCAGCTAACTTATTAGCCATTTCATCTTGCAATGCGCCACTTCGTGTCCAATCTTGCAACATCTCACTAAAAGCAGGCAAGTCAAAGAAGTAGTGCTCTGAATCTTTTAATACTGGTGTTGCGCCAGAAACAACTGAACGCGGGTTTAGCACTTCAGTGGGCGAATACGTCGCGCCACACTCGTCACAGCTATCGCCGTTTTGATCGGCTGCCTGACACTTAGGACAAGTGCCCTTTACAAAGCGGTCAGGTAAGAACATCCCTTTTTCTGGATCGTATAGTTGAGAGATGACTCTAGTTTTAATATGACCTTTAGCATGCAAACGATTATAAATTTCGTGAGCAAACGCTTCATTCTCTGGACTATGCGTTGAATGATAGTTATCGAAACTAATATGAAAGTCTGCAAAGTCGCTCATATGCTCTTCACGGACACCATTGATCATTTCTTCAGGTGTTACCCCTAACTCATGCGCTTTAAGCATAATAGGCGTGCCATGGGCATCATCAGCACAAACAAAATAAGTTTCATGGCCGCGCATACGTTGAAAACGCACCCAAATATCGGTCTGAATATGTTCGAGTAAATGACCTAAATGAATAGAGCCATTGGCATAAGGCAGCGCACAAGTTACAAGAATTTTACGTTTATTTTTAGCAGTTGATGATGACTCTGATAACGACATATAAAGTTTACATTTATTGGTGGTAATTATGAGGGGAATGGTACAGAATTTGTAATTACTTTTCATTAATAATTATTGCCTAAACGCGATAAAGTGCCTTTTAAAATGTTCTCAAAGATATTTTCGTCAAAAACACTCCCCAGTGACGCTAAACAAACGCTTGTTGATAGCTTAAATCGTTATCGAAGTGAAAATTTTCCTCAAGGAATTTTATATCCTGATATTGACCCTGAAATTACCTTAGAAAAAGGTAATGATATTGTCATTAAATTGTCTTTACCTTTCCCTTGCAATAGTGAAATACAATTATTAACTGAAATGCTTACTAAAGAAGTTAAGCAGACCGTTCGTTTTGATGTTAAGTACAATGTTAAGCCGGTTCGCCGCCATGAACTCTTAGGTATAAAGAATATTATTGCTATTGCCTCTGGAAAAGGTGGAGTAGGGAAGTCGACGACAGCGGTTAATCTTGCCTATGCGTTAATCGCAGAAGGAGCCTCGGTTGGCATTTTAGACGCTGACATTTATGGCCCATCAGTTCCTACATTACTGGGTTTAAAAGGAGCAAAGCCTAGCTCTGATGATGGTAAGTTACTCACGCCAATAAATGCTAATGGTTTAAGCGCAATGTCGCTGGGTTTTTTAGTCGATGAAGATGATGCAACTGTTTGGCGAGGTCCAATGGCAAGCAGAGCTTTTAGTCAATTACTTAACGAAACTGATTGGCAAGGTATAGATTATTTAATTGTTGATATGCCCCCAGGCACCGGTGATATTCAATTAACGTTATCACAACAAGTACCCGTGGCAGCTTCTGTGGTTATTACCACACCACAAGATATAGCACTGGCTGATGCGATAAAGGGTATTGCGATGTTTGAACAAGTAAAAGTACCTGTGCTCGGTATTATTGAAAATATGAGTTATCACCAATGCGAAAATTGTGGTCATCAATCACACTTGTTTGGTGAAGGTGGAGGTCAACGGGTTGCCAATAAATATGATACGCAACTTTTAGGACAACTGCCGCTTGATGTCAGTATTCGTCGTGATGCAGACCAAGGGGTTTCGCCATTATTAACAGATAACACTAGTAACATCAGTGAGCAATACCGTAAGATAGCGCGAACTATCGCTGCACAGTTATATCTGCAGTTGGATTCACGCAGTCCAAATACCGCAAAACTATTGATTGAAGATTAGCCTTTATAGCTAATTCCCTAACCTTAAAGTAATAACGTAAGAAGAACTAACATGAGATTGTCCGACAAAGACATAGAAACATCGCTTGAAAGAGGTGAAATTATTATTACCCCTGCACCCGATAGCAGTATGATTTCAGGGGTAAGTGTTGATATTCGTTTAGGTAACGAATTTCGCGTTTTTCAAGATCATACCGCACCTTATATCGACTTAAGTGGTCCCAAAGCTGAAATGCAAAAAGCGATGGACTCAGTGATGAGTGATGAAATTGTTATCGCTGATGGCGAGGCTTTCTTTTTACATCCAGGTGAATTAGCGCTAGCGGTTACCTATGAGTCGGTCACTCTACCTGATAATATCGTTGGTTGGTTGGATGGTCGTTCATCATTAGCGCGCTTGGGCTTAATGGTCCATGTTACCGCACATCGCATCGATCCTGGTTGGTCTGGGCAGATTGTTTTAGAGTTTTATAATAGTGGTAAGCTTCCCTTGGCACTTCGCCCTAAAATGAAGATAGCGGCACTAAACTTTGAAACTATGTCTTCAAGCGCTGCACGTCCTTATAATAAACGTGAAGATGCAAAATATAAAAATCAAACAGGTGCTGTTGCTTGCCGTAATAGTCAAGACGAAGCTTTTAAAAACTAAAAATAAAAAACTAAAAACTCAAAACTAAAAACAAAAAAGCCGTAAAATGAACGATCATTTTACGGCTTTTTATCAGCAGTCTAGAAACTAGGCAGAAATACTATTTTGTTTATCAATACCACTTATGCAAAGTTTTAATGCCTGTAACAGTTTCTCTTTATCATGGTTATGACTGTCTGAACCATTAGAAAGATCGCAATGAATAACGGGCAAAATAGTAGATGTAACCGTTTCATTTTGACAAATAACACTATCAATAGGTAAGCAGCCAATATTTTCTTTGATCCAATTAAGTTTCTCATCTAATGATAGTGCTGCGGCAGGACTGTCTTCTGGAGCTAAGTTCTCAATAAACACACAATGAGCTGAGCTTGCCTGAATCGCTTTAGTAATATCTCGCACTAACAAGGGTGGAATAACGCTGGTAAGAAAGCTCCCAGGGCCTAAAATAATCAAATCAGCAGACCTTATTGACTCAATGCACAAAGGCAAGGTTTTAACCAACGGGGCCAATAATAATTTTTCTGGCATTATCGGCATTTTATCAACCGAGAGTTCACCTATTTTACAACGTCCCTTAGGGTAGAAGGCCATTAGATCGGTTGGTGTCTCTGACATCGGATATAAAGGCGTTCTAACCCCTAATAAACGTCTTACAAGCTTTATCGAATCAAGTGGCCGAGATTGCAATTTCCCCAAGGCATATAAAATAAGATTACCTAGATTGTGACCACCGAGTTCATCTTGCCCATCAAATCTAAAGTCAAATAACTGGCTGCCAACAGAGTCCTCATCAACAAGCAATGTTAAGCAATTACGTAAATCACCCCAAGCAATAGAACTACTGCGCCTGCGTAAACGGCCAGTAGAGCCTCCATTATCGGTTGTGGTTACTATACCCGTTAACTGCTTTTTTAAAAAAGAGAGAGTAGATAACACACGACCTAAACCGTGTCCGCCACCAATAGCGACAACATTTAGCTTTTCTAGCTGCATGAAAAATTCTTATTATTATATCTTAGTACAACTTTAACCCCAATTTTGTCATAAAGAAACTATAAACCCTTATTTCATTGAGCTTGCCTAGATGTATTTTTTGAAATTGGGAAAAAATAGCACCTTGTAGATAAATAATCGTTTAACATTAGTGACATCGCTTAATTGCAGATAAATAAAAGCGCTTTCGAAAAGTTGATATTGATAAATCACTGATTAAACAAAAAATAGTCAAGTTGATGTTTAAGTAAACACTTAACTAAAAACTTTGCAAAAAACACCTTTTTATCTAAAATAATAGTTGACAGTTTTAGGACGGGTGCTTAGAATGCGCCTCGCTTTCAACGAGTGATTAATCATTTGTTAGGCAATGAATTTATAGCATATTAGGCCATGTTATTAATTTGTAGCGGGGCTATAGCTCAGCTGGGAGAGCGCTTCGCTGGCAGCGAAGAGGTCTGCGGTTCGATCCCGCATAGCTCCACCAAGTTTTAAGTTATTTAATTAAGTTAATCTTTATTTAAATAATATTGGTTTTAAGTTTTTTTTATCACTTAAAATAGAAAAGTTTACTTTTCACGATAGTATTTGTGTCCCTATCGTCTAGAGGCCTAGGACACCGCCCTTTCACGGCGGTAACAGGGGTTCGAATCCCCTTAGGGATGCCACTTATTTTTTTATCGCCATATTGGCCGTAATTAAATAAGTAAACAGGGTATAACAAACTAGGTCTTGTTATCTCCTTTGATTGAAGAATGTTTTCAATGATAAAAACAAGATGTAAATCTTGTCCGATGCTTTTCTAAGTAATTGAAAATTGTTTATTCAATATTCAGTTACTCAATAGTTTTAGTGTCCCTATCGTCTAGAGGCCTAGGACACCGCCCTTTCACGGCGGTAACAGGGGTTCGAATCCCCTTAGGGATGCCACTTATTTTTTATTTCCTTTATTGGAAGTTAATGAATAGGTAAAAAGGGTATAACAAACTAGGTCTTGTTGTTTCCTTTGATTGAAGAATGTTTCAATCATAAAAGCGAGATGAAAATCTTGTTTGATGCTTTTCTAAGTAGCTAAACCTTGTTTATTCAATGTTTACTTACTCAATAGTTTTAGTGTCCCTATCGTCTAGAGGCCTAGGACACCGCCCTTTCACGGCGGTAACAGGGGTTCGAATCCCCTTAGGGATGCCACTTATTTTTTATGTAACCAGTTACTAAAGAGTCAGTGCTATAAGTGATATAAAAAAACCGACTTATTGTCGGTTTTTTTATGCCTGAAATTTGATGTTTCAATAAGAATATTACCTTAAGTCTATTTTAAGCATTTAAGCAATCCTGTGTTACATTGCTAAGCTTGTAACATACAAAGTGACGTAGGATCACCTTTTTCGAGTTTGTCTGCTAAGATGCTTTAGCTTTTACGTCGTGGTACCACTATTTTATCGAACATCGTCGATCAAACCCAGTGATCTTTAGTCGCTGGGTTCACCATCTGACAGTCTTATGAGTTTACTGAGCAGCCTAAAGGCGATAGTAAAAGCAAAGTAACAGGATGATCTGTTACTTATTAGCAATCAATCTTTAGTGGCCAGAGTACTGGTTGAAGTCATTATATTACTGCTTATTCGGTTTGATCATCGCTAAGCTTTCCTCAGCAAAACCAACGCCAGCCTCAGTATAGAAGTTAAACACTTTATCTACGCCAAAGGTTTCAATTTCTTGGCGCTCATCATCAAACCGAGCAATAGCCGCTATTTGACCTTGATAATTTGCATGTCTTAATTGTAAGGTTATATTTTTAATATCTTGAATTTTTGGCAGGGCGAGCAAGATTAACTCTAGTTTCTCTATTTCTATATTTTCCCAAAAATCAATATTTTCCGCGTCACCACAAAATGCTTGCACGTCATTATCATTCAACCAAGCTATCTTACCTTGGTCGGCATCTAATCCCCATACTTGACCCGTAGCCTGGCTGTCTAAAGCTTTATAAGCGCCCATA
Organism: Colwellia sp. BRX10-9; assembly: GCF_014077405.1. NCBI lineage: Bacteria > Pseudomonadati > Pseudomonadota > Gammaproteobacteria > Alteromonadales > Colwelliaceae > Colwellia > Colwellia sp. BRX10-9. Next base: position 96,023 of record NZ_JACGVV010000010.1, read on the forward strand.
CCAACGCGACCCATACCAATTACAACAATCGGTGCATCACAAGGTTGTATAAAGTTATCTTCACTGAGTTTACTTTTTCTTTCGTATTTACAAATAAACAATTTATGTCGGGTGAAAATCCGATGAGCAAAGTTATAAGTGATATTAGTAATAATAAACGATAAGGAAACGGCCAAGGACAAAATGACCAACCAATCATTTGTTAACCAGCCATTTTTTGTTGATAGCGAAGCGATGATCAAACCAAACTCACTAAAATTGCTTAATGCTAGTGCCGTTAAATAAGAGGTTCTGCCACGTAATTTAAATTGTGTGAATAAGAAAAAGAATAAGAAAAATTTTACAGGGATAAGTAAAGTTAGTAAGCCTGCCATAGCAAGCATTTCTACTGTGGGTAATGCGGTAAAACCAATAGATAAGAAAAAACCAATTAAAAAGAGATCTTTAAAGCCCATCAATGATTTATTAATTTCACTGGCTTTACTGTGCGAAGCCAAATACATCCCGACGAGCAGGGCGCCTAAATCACCTTTAATGCTCACTAACTCGAAAAGTTCATAGGCACCAAAGGCTAAGAAAAATCCGGTTAGCGGAATAAGCTCACCGTGACCTACTTGGTCAATAAGTTTATTGATTAACGGCTTTATAAAAAAGGCACTCAACAACAGTAAAGCCCATAATGTTGGAGACTTACCGGTCGCCACCACTAAAAATATTACCGCGACAATATCTTGTATCACTAAAATTCCCACGGCTAATTTACCGTGGCGCGTGCGCATTTCGCCGTGATCTTCCATCAGCTTAACGACACAAACCGTACTACTAAAGCTCAAGGCAAAAATAATTAACCCTAAGGTGTAGAAAGACAAGTCAGCAAAGTAGCCAATAGCAGCAAGGGCGAGTAATTTTAGCAGCAAAGCACCGATTAACACCCAAGTGACACTATGAGACAAACTACCTAACCAAACTTCTTTTTTTAATAAGTCTTTAACATTGAGTTTTAAGCCAATAGTAAATAACATTAAGGTGATGCCTAGGTTTGCTAATGTATTGATACTGTCGTCGGCTTGAAAACCGAGAAAATTTAGTAAAAACCCTGCAAAGAGATAACCAATTGATGGTGGTAATGAAAATGACTTTGCTGCCATCCCGCAACCAAAGGCAAATAGAATCCAAATAAAATCCATATTATTCTTCCATGATTTCTGTAAACTGACTAGCAACAAATTCAGCAATAATTGGCTGAGCTTTAACATTTGGGTGAATGCCATCTTTTTGCATTAAACTGGCGTCGGTGACTAAGGGCTCAACAAAAAAAGGTAACAAGTTAATGTTAGTTTCAGCGGCAACATCAATAAATACTTGTTCGAACATTTTATTATAACGAGGCCCATAATTTGGTGTGATTTTGATTTGATAGAGTGACACAGGAATGTTTTTATCTTGAGCGAGCTTTATCATTTGTAACAAATTATTTTTAATTTTCTTTGGTGAGTAGCCTCTAAGACCATCATTGCCACCAAGTTCTATCACTAAATGGTCAACTTTTTCTTTGGCTAATATCCCAGGTAACCTTGATAAACCGCCTGTTGTAGTCTCACCACTAATGCTAGCATTAGTGATCTTATAAGGACTTTTTTGCGTAGTTAATTGTGTATTTAGCAGGTGAACCCAGCCTTGGTTTTCTTTCATTCCATAGCTTGCACTAACACTATCACCTAGTAGTAAAATAGAATGCTTGGCTGAAGGGTTAGCCAATGTCGAAAAAGATATAGAAATTAAAGCTATTAAGCTTAAAAACAAAATATAAATGGGATGTTTATTCATGAAGTCAAATTCCGAAGCCATATTAAAAGTAAGTGCGTTAACTAAGTCTGTGCAGTTAGAAGAGAAAACTCTTGATCTACTTCAACCTGTTGACCTAACGGTCAATACAGGTGAAACATTAGCAATAGTAGGTTCATCAGGCTCAGGAAAAACAACCTTGTTAGCTATTTTAGCGGGCTTAGATTTACCTACATCAGGTGAAGTTTATCTTAAAAACCACCCATTGCACCAGTTTAATGAAGAGCAACGTAGTCAAGTACGAGCAGATCACGTTGGATTTATCTTCCAGCAATTTTTATTAATTAGCAGTTTAACTGCACTTGAAAATGTTATGTTGCCGGCTGAATTAGCAAATTTACCTGATGCAAAACAACAAGGACTGGCGTTACTTGATGCTGTAGGCCTTGGTGAACGTGCTGAACACTATCCGTCACAATTATCGGGTGGTGAACAACAACGGGTCGCTATTGCTCGCGCTTTTATTACCAAGCCCGACGTATTATTCGCCGATGAACCTACCGGCAATTTAGATACCAAAACAGGCGTTCATATCGCCGATTTACTTTTTCAATTAAATGAAAAACATGGCACCACCTTAATATTGGTCACTCACGATCCAAAATTAGCCCAGCGCTGTCAACGTCAAGTTGAAATGGACAGCGGCGTTTTACAAGAGGTTAATCTCAACAACGCCAATCAAGATGAACTTCCTGCTCATATGAAAGTAGGTTAACGATGACTGAATTAAGGGTAAAACCATCAAAGACTTGGGTTAAACAATCATTACGACTGTTACATCATGAGTTTCGCCGCGGTGACTTAACCATTATATTTTTAGCGATTGTTCTCGCAGTCGGCACAGTATTTTCATTAACGGGTTTTTCAGAGCAAATTAAGCAAGCTATCATCACCAACAGCGCTAACACCATAGCAGCCGATCGTGTGCTGGGCTCTAACCGAGTAATACCGACCGAATACCTTGATAAAAGTGATAGTTTATCGCTCAATGTCGCCTCGAAAATATTACTCGATTCTATGGTGTTTTCAGGTGATAACATGCTGTTATCTGAACTTGATGTTGTTTCAGAAAAATATCCTTTGCGCGGCGAGCTTCTTGTTAAAACGTCGCTAGATCAAGAAATACCCAGCTCGGTTGGCGCGCCACAACAAGGAACGGCTTATGTAGAAGAAAGTATTCTTAGCCGTCTAGATGTTAAAATCGGTGGCACAATAGAAGTCGGGGTTCTCCCGCTGACTGTTGCCGGTGTTATTGTAGAAATTCCTGACCGTTCATACCGTATGTTTGTTGCCGGACCCACTATATTTCTTAATATTAAAGATATTGAGAAAACCCAGTTGATAAAGCCCGGCAGTCGCGTTTATTATCAATATATGTTTGCGGGGGAGCGTGACGATATTGAAACATTTGAAACCTGGATAAAGCCACAACTCAATGAAACTCAAAATTGGTACGATGCTAAATCAGCAAAAAACCGTCTATCAAAGGTCTTAGACAGCTCAGAGAAGTTTTTATCGTTAGCCAGTATGTTAGGTATTGTGCTTGCTGCTGTTGCTGTTGCGGTTGCCAGTCGACGGTATGGGCAACGTCATCAACCTATGGTTGCAGTATTTAAAGCGTTAGGCGCTTCAACGTCTCATGTAAAAAAATTGTATATGCTGCACTGGGGCTTACTTAGCTTAATAAGTATCATAGTAGGGCTTGTTGTTGGTTATATGCTGATGCTCGCCGGTGTGAGTGCTATAGAAAGCTACTTGTCATTAGATGAAAGCCAACTAACGTTTAAACCATTTATCACTGCTGTGATAACGGGAGTGCTTTGTGCGGTTGCCTTTGCCATTCATCCTATTACTGAATTAATTTCAACGAAACCACTCGATGTTATTCGCGGTTTTAGCAAAAATGAATTACCAAGGTTTGGTTGGCATCAAGTGATCCCACTACTGGCACTCTTTGCGCTACTGATGTTATTTAGTCGCGATCTCGTTATGAGTTTGTCATTGTTGTTAGGTGGTATATTAGTTTCTGGTGTTTTATTGCTTTTAGGGCGATTAATCATGGGGGCAGGGCGAAGTGCTGGTGCTAAAGCCGGTAAAGCTTGGCATCTGGCTTTAGCAAACTTAAAGCGCCGCGCCAATGAAAATAGTGTGCAATTAGTCAGTTTTACTATCGCTATTCAGTTATTACTACTAATAACGGTAATGAAAAGTTCAATTATTGATGAGTGGCAAGCACAGTTCCCGGAAAACACGCCTAATCATTATTTACTTAATATTGCCAATGAAGAAGTTGCACCACTGCAAGCTTTTACCGAGCAGCTCAATCTCGATAATCAGGGGTTTTATCCTATTTTTCGAGGACGTTTATCAGCGATTAATGGTGAAAAAACAGTCAAAATTGACGAGGATGAGAATAAAGATTCAGCAACGACCGACACAGACAAACCCAAGGTAGAGGATAAAGAAAAGCCAAAAGAGCGAAAAGGTGCTGGCCGTGAATTAAGCTTAACATGGCAAGAGCAATTACCTTTGACCAATGAAGTTATCGAAGGGCAATGGTGGCAAATAGAGGATACTTTACCACAAGTCTCTATGGAAAAAGGTATGGCTGAACGTTTAGATGTTAAACTTGGCGATGAGCTCACTTTTACTATTGGTACTGACGAATTCACTGTGCCGGTTACTAGTATTCGCGACGTTAACTGGAAGAGTCGACAGTTAAATTTTATTATGATTTTCAATGAAGCTGCCGTTATCGATATAGAGTCCACTTCTATTTCGGCGTGGATGATATCAGATCAACAAAAAAATGAAGTTTATCGCTTTTTAAGCCAATATCCTACCATCTCAATTATGGATTTTGGTGCAATTATGAAACAACTGACCAGCATGATAGAGCAAGTTTCAATCGCGATTGAACTTATTTTAGTGTTAGTTATTTTAGCGGGTAGTTTAGTGTTGGTTGCACAAGTGCAAGCAAGTATGGAAGAGCGTGAGCGAGAGTTAGCGATATTGCGTACCTTAGGCGCGAAAGGTTCACTACTGCGAAATAGCGTATTGTTTGAGTTTGTTGCACTTGGCGCTGTTGCGGGGTTAATGGCGAGTATTGCGATGGAAATAGCGGTGTTTTTCTTGCAAACGCAAGTCTTTGAAATGTCGGCGAGCTTTCATTTCAATTACTGGTTAGTGGGTATCGCTGCTGGCGCTGGATTTGTTGGTATCATGGGCATGCTAAGTTGTTGGCGATTATTGAATATGTCAAGTTTGACCTTGATCCGTCGAACAATGTAAACCGCGCTTGCTTGTTAACAATCGAAACTTAAGTTTATTAACACTAGATTTAAGTTTCGGGTATAGTAAGGTTTTTTAAATGATAAAGTTAACACTATGGGATTAATGGAAAAATCAGGCGGTGCAGTAAAAATGCTAGTAGTAACCGCAGCACTGTTTATTGTTTTTGCAGGGATAAAAACGGCTGCTAATATTTTAGTACCTTTTTTACTTTCTGTTTTCATCGCTATTATTTGTAACCCGCTTATTGCCCGCGCTAGCCGTTATAAAATACCAAAAGTAATAGCGGTACTTTTAGTCATAGCCTTGTTCGTTATTGTTGCTTTATCTCTTGCGGGGTTAGTTGGAAAATCACTCACCGAACTATCCCTTAAATTACCTGAATATCGCGAGCAATTAAGAGTACAGTTTATTTGGATAACTGAGCAGTTAGCCGATAAAAATATTATTATATCGTCAGCGTTATTAATGGAATATTTTGACCCCGCTGCAGCCATGGGCTTAGCAGCCGATATGCTTAGCGGATTAGGCAGTGTGATGGCCAATTTATTTCTTATTATCATCACGGTTATATTTATGCTTTTTGAAGCCTCGTCTTTACCTAAAAAGTTACATTTTGCTTTAGCGGATCCCGAAATGCGCTTAAAGCAAATAGACCGTTTTCTTACCTCGGTAAATAACTATTTAGCGATTAAAACCTTAGTGAGTATTGCTACCGGTATTATAGTGTCAATAATGCTCTGGGCGTTTGGTTTAGACTTTTACTTGCTTTGGGGTGTGCTTGCTTTTCTGCTTAATTATATTCCTAATATTGGCTCTATTATCGCAGCGGTTCCGGCGATGTCACTGGCCGTATTACAATTGAGTTTGCCTGAGGCCGGTCTTATCGGTTTAGGCTATATCACTATTAATATGGTGATGGGAAATATTGTTGAACCTCGTTATTTAGGAAAAGGCTTAGGGTTGTCAACCTTAGTGATTTTTCTGTCATTAATCTTTTGGGGATGGTTACTCGGCTCAGTAGGGATGTTACTTTCGGTGCCATTAACCATGATCATTAAAATAGGCTTAGAGAACGCAGAAGAAGGTCGTTGGTTTGCTGTGCTATTGTCAGGTGAAGACGATATTAACGAACTTGAACATGTTAAGCGCTAAGCCTAAATTTAATTGGCTGTATCTGTCTTTACTTTTTTAAACCAAGCTTACATTGACCATTAGATAAAAATTGCACCGCTTCTTTACGCTTTTTGCCGATAAGAAGTGGTCCATCATCCATAAAAAGAAAGTTCTTCCAACAACGCTGGAAAACAGCCCAAGTTGTTTCAATAACATTGTTTTTTGCACTACAAAAATAAACCACGGTATTATTGTCCCACGCTAAATGAGCAACAACTTCTGCAGGCAATTCTGCTTGTTCACTATCCCAAATACTTTCCCATGCCAATGTTTTCTGCCAAGTTGTTTCTTCAAATGGCCAATCACCCTTTTTGAAAAAATCAGGATGGTCGACTTGTCGACTAATAAAGGTATCCCAAACAACTTGTGCTCGTGCTTGAACCATAGGTTTTATTTTTGTTTTATCTTTATCATTGATCGGCAGGCTTTTATGTCTAAAAATCCAAGCATTTTTAAGGTCATCTAAAGGAATATAATTCATGAATTCACTAGTATTGGTTTAATGTTATAAGCAGAAGTAGGCAGATGATACACCATTATGATTGAGTTTTTTATCTTGAACCTGGGTTATTTTTTATATCGCCTGTATAGCCAAGCTAAATAAAACATATTTTTATAAATATTTAACCGCTTAGGTATTATCTAACTAAGCCAATAGCTATTAAATTAACTGACTTAAATACTTATGATATTGATTTGTCAATTTTATTGAACTAAAGTTATGGTATCTTGATTTAAAGCGCGATTTACAGGGATTTCAGAGATTTACAGGGCTAGGTTTTATTTGCGATGGTAGCAATTGAACCCTAATATGTCGAACTTTAACCATAGTGAAATTGATGTTAATTATGTCTGTATAACGGGATAAAAATGAATAAAAATAACACACTATTTACATACCTTTTATGTATTTTATTTGCTGAAAGTTTGCTCTTGGCTTTCATCTATGATTCATACCTATCAGCACTTATTATTGGCCTACCTGCATTACTTGTGCCGATATACTTCTACAAAACAGCCGGAGATGGTGCTATTTCAGGTCATGTTTCAGCGCTCGCAGTCATGATATTTGCAGCCTTGCATATTCATCAAGCACAGGGCTTAATTGAAGTTCATTTCGAAATTTTTATCCTTTTAGCGTTTTTAATTATTTTTCAAGATTGGCGGGTATTCATTACGGCTATTCTTGTTGTTGCCGTACACCATTTTTCTTTTTACTACTTGCAGGTAAATGATACGGGTGTTTATATCTTTGACGAAGATAGATTGCTCTTCTCAACCGTTATAATACATGCTGTTTATGCTATTACTGAGTCTATTATTGCTGGCTACATAGCACATTCCATGAAAGTAGAAAGTGAAGCAGGTAAAGAATTATCGTTAGTGGCGACTTCATTAACGGTTGATGTCAATGCGATTGACTTGAGCATCAAGGCAAGAGCAAATAATAATACAACCTTATTGTCTTTTAATGAATTATTAGACTTATTATCAAAGGTTATTCAAGGGGTAAAAGAGCAAGTTGTCGAATTAAATGCTAACTCACAAAATTTAAATAGAACCAAAGAAGAACTTGAAAGCTCGACAGCACAGCGTCAACAAGAAACTGAAGTGATTGCGACATCGGCAGAAGAAATGGCAGTAACAGTAGCATCTATCGCGCAAGAAACGACTCAGTTAAGTGATCAGATGAAAGAAGCTACTGACTTTACGAAGGCATCCAATGAAGAAATTATTAGCATTAATAATCAAAACAAAAACTTAACATCTGCACTTGAAAAGACCAGCGAACAAGTGAACGATCTCGCTAACTCTACAGAAGCTATTTCGAAGGTATTATCTGAAATAAGTGGTATTGCTGAGCAAACAAATTTATTAGCGTTAAACGCGGCAATAGAAGCAGCGAGAGCAGGAGAGCAAGGTCGAGGGTTTGCTGTTGTTGCCGATGAAGTCCGTGCGTTAGCAACTCGCACTAAAGAAAGTACTGACAAAATAGGTCAAACGCTTTCCCTGTTAAAAAGTTACTCTAAGTTAACAACAGATTCAATGACCCATAGTATTGGGATTGTTCAATCGGTCATTGAAAGTGCTGATAAAGCTCAAAAACAAATAGCTCAAGCGTCAGCACTCGTGGAGCATGCCAGTGCTATATCGATTAATGTCGCCGCAGCGGTTGAGCAACAATCAGTAACCACTGCAGATATAGCAAAAAGTGCCGAAACGTTAAGAGATACAGCTTTAGTCGACAGAGAAAGAGTCCAAGCATTAGCTTCAGAGGCCGATAGTGTTAGTGTTACCTCGAATGCAATGGCACTTAATATTGCTCGTTTTAAATAAACTAATGTCGAAACTTCAGTGGGGAGTACTTACCGTGTGGATAGCTTTTACGCTATCTGCATTTGGTTACCTGATAAAAGATAGGCTTGTCGAGTTTGATGAGAGTAATAAGTTAGCGGGTGTAGGAAATCAGGAGCTATCTGGTTATTTGTTACCTTATGCCAAGCCGGCCAATATGACGGGTCAAAAAACACTACTCCATTTCTCTACACCGAGTTGTAAATGCCAACAGTACAGTGAAAAACATATTAAAGATCTCAATAAACTGGCGGGTGCTAATGATTTTTTAATAAAGAATGTTGTCATTAATGAGCACAATGTTATTCCCTCCACGCCCTCTGTAGCACTAATAGATGAATCAGGAGAGGTTGTCTATTTTGGTCCTTATGGGCAAGGTTTAGCTTGCTCGCAAACGTCAGGCTATGCCCAGACTATGTTAAATAACTACTTAAAAGGTTATGCCGCTAATCTTGTTGTTAAAGAAGCGAAAGGTTGTTATTGCAATGTATAAAACTACTTTATGTTAATCTATCGCTAACCATTTACTGTCATGGTTAGTTTTCTTTACTTAGCTTATTTTTTACTCGGCTTAAACGCTGCAAATAATTTAAGTTATTTTACCAACAAATTTCAAGTGAAAAAATATGAGTAAACACCTTAAATTAGACATTGTCTCCGACGTTTCCTGCCCTTGGTGTATTATTGGTTACCAGTCTTTAAATCAAGCATTAACCAAACTTGCGGATGATATTTCAGTTGATATCACCTGGCAACCGTTTGAGCTCAATCCTGATATGCCAAAAGAAGGTCAGGATATTACCGAACACATTACCGAAAAATACGGCATTAGTGTTGAACAAAGTGAGCAAAATAGACTGATGATCAAGCAACGAGGTTTAGCGCTTGGTTATGAATTTGGTAACCGTGGTGGTGGTCGAATATATAATACATTTGACGCACATCGGCTGCTTCATTGGGCAAAAGAATATAATAAGCAGACTGAACTTAAACTCGCCTTGTTTGATCTGTATTTTAAAGAGAGTGGCGATCCCAGTGATCATCAAAAGCTACTCGATGTAGCGCAAAGTGTTGGTTTAGATAAAGAAAAGGCTCAACAAATATTAGCGTCTGATGAATACGAAGAAGAGGTGCGTACTTTGCAACGCCATTATCAATCAATGGGCATAAGCTCAGTGCCTGCCGTGATAGTCAATGATAAGCATTTGATTAGTGGTGGTCAGCCAGCGGATGTTTTTGAACAAGCATTACGTGAAATAGCTAAAGAAAGTTAAGAAACGGCCTAACAACCCTTTATAAATAAACGTTCAAATGGTATTTAAGTGGATTTAATCGGCCTTACATAAACTGCTATTAGTTTTACAAGGTTCTTATTCGAATGCGCTTTGGTTACATTTTTAACCAATAAACGCTGCCACTTAACTTACCATCTCATTGATATCACCGGCTGTTGCGGGGCGAAAGCTTATCTAAACGTTAGCTCGCATAACTATCATAAAAGAAATACAGAGTGGTTATAATACTCGCGAAAATAACAAAATACCTGACCTTAGCTTGTGGCAATTTGCGTGAAACATTTGCAGCAATATAACCTCCAGCTAATGTGCCACATAGCACAATAGTTCCTTGATACCAGGCAATCACATCATTGTAAATAAACACTGTGATAGCAATTATTGATACTGCTGAGGATATCAATAGCTTTAAGCCATTCATTGTATTGATATTAGTGTGACCAGCTAATGCCAGATAGCTAAGGGTAATTATGCCTAAACCGGCATTAAAAAAACCACCATAAATAGCGATACCTAACAGAACAATGACCAGTAATAAACTACCTATTGATGAGGCATGTTGGTGATTGACTGCCAATTTTTTAAGTCCAGCATTAATCTTGCCGCCAAAAACAAACAATACACTCGCAAATAACAGTAACCAAGGGATAGCCTCACGAAACAACACTTCAGGTGTTTTTAGTAATAACCATGCACCGATAATACCGCCGATCACGCTGATTGTTATAATAAGTGGCAGTTGAGCTTTATTAGCAGCAATCTCTTTTCGAAAAGCATAAGTACCGCTCATATAGCCGGCACATGAGGCAAAAGTGTTGGTCGCATTTGCGATAATGGGAGGAAGGCCAACAAAAATAAGTGCGGGGAAGGTAATAAAGCTCCCGCCACCAGCAACTGAGTTAAGCACACCACCAAAAAAACCGGCAAAGAACAGAAAAATCAATTCAAATGACATTAAAAATAATAAACCTGAGCGATTAAATTAGCTAGACGATAACATATTTAAATTGAGTCCAATAGCAACATATAGTTTACTGATAATCTAAAAGTTAAAGGGGGTTATAAAGGGGCGGGAGCGCTGTAAAGCTATATAAAAAGGGGCTATTACGTTGCACATTGAGATAATATTTACCTACGTGAAAAATTGTTCATTGCACTAAATATTATCATTGCCTTGGCACTCATTTTTTTTGTGCCAAATAATCTATAAAGATAAAGTCTCTGGTCATTATTATTTATATGACTATCTTGTATAGCATTTATCATTATTGGTGATTTACCTATCTACCCCTTTAGTTATACAGTGTAAGATATAGCGAAGAAATGTTTTTTGGACAAATATGCCACAATTTCACCGAGACAGTAACTACTCAATTTTATTAGCAGGTATCTTAGCCCTTGTGGTTGGGGTAGGTGTCGCTCGTTTTGTTTTTACGTCGCTGTTACCGACTATGCTAGAGGAGTCAATCAGCATCGCCTTCGCTGGTGTACTTGCCTCAATCAATTATCTTGGCTATTTGATGGGCTCTGTTTTTTCTATTTTTATTAAAGATATACATGCCAAGGTTAGGTATTTTAGATTTGGTTTGTGCCTTTGTGTGCTTTCTTCTTTTGTTTTAGGCATTACCGAAAATAATACTCTATGGATTATTGCGCGATTATTGGCGGGATTTGGTGCGGCAATGGCGCTCGTTGTTGGCTCTGCTGTTGTTATGTTAAAGCTAAAAGACACCAATAAGACTAAGGCGATGGGTATCCACTTTAGCGGTTTAGGTTTTTCAATTGTCATTACTGATTTAGTTATGAGAGCGGTATTTTATTTTGGTGGCGATTGGAAAGATGCATGGCTAGTACTCGCTATCCTTGGCGCTTTTTTATCTTGCTATTCGGCTTATATCTTAAGGTTTGATAGGCAACCAAGCAGTGAAGTGGTGAAACACAAGTTTGATAAAACGCTTTTTTCACCTATGGTTATTGTCTTAATTTTGGCTTACTTTACCGAAGGTATCGGTATGGTGGTACAAGCAACATTTCTGCCTGATATCGTCAATTCATTAGACGGATTAGCAGGATATGGCGGCTATGTATGGTTAGCCGTTGGTGTTGCTGGCATCCCTTCTTGCATTATATGGATGCGTTTAGCACATCGCTTTGGCAGTATTAATATTATGATGGCCGCTATGTTGTTGCAGATTGTTGGTATTTTAATTCCTACTTTTTCGAATAATATTATTATGAACCTTATTAGTGGTTTTTTTTTTGGCGCAACATTTATAGGTTTAGTTGCTTTGTTTATGAATTTTGCTGGCCAACTGTCCAATAAAAACCCAGTTTTTATCATGGGCGCAATCACATCAGCTTACGGCCTTGGCCAAATTATTGCCCCCTTGTATTGTGTGGCACTTATTGAACAATTTACTACTTATAACTATGCCTTATATTTAACGGCTATTATCGTTGCGGGTGGTATTTTGTTATTGACTTATGCCAAGCTAAACTTCAAAGAAGCCAATCAAACCATGCTGTAGATTTTAGTTTATGCTTTATCTGCAGGCACAGATAAAGCGCACTGTAGGTTAACGGTAAGTTTATTATCAAGTGTTACTGCGCATAACGATTGATATTAGTCTCATTTACGGTTGGTGGTTTTTTAAAGGGATGCAGTTAAGGTGGCTTTTTTGAAAAACGACTTTTCAATCATAATACTTGAGATTCAACCGGAATATTTAGGATCACTTTGTGCGCTTTACATAACGAGTTGAAAAACTTAAGGTCTTCTTAGATACGATATAGTCCTTTCAGTCTGAATAAACCTATAATTAGGGTGTTCAGACCATGTGCCTATTTCATACGAATATTGATACGATATCATTTCGATGGTTACCGCTTTACTTTCGATGTCATAGGTACGCCTTAGCTTAAAAACGAATACTCAGGGCTTGCGCATAAACGCTATCTATATCGCTTTCGAAAAGCTTTGGCATACATGCTGACAATGACAATTGGAGGTAATTATGACTAAGTTTTCAGTTTATATTGGTATTGATTGGGCAAATGATAAACACGATGTCTGCGTTCAAGTGGCTAATTCAAGTACACGAAAGTTTGAAGTAATTAAGCACTCACCTAAGTCGATCAACGAATGGATAAGCAGTCTTCATAAGCAATACAAAGGACAAATAGCTGTTGCTATTGAACTATCCAAAGGGCCTATAGTTTACGCACTTCAAAAGTTTGATTTTGTCACTATTCACCCAGTTAACACTTCAATGTTAGCTCAATACCGTAAAGCTTTTTCACCCAGCGGTGCAAAAGACGACCCAACGGACGCAGAGCTTGCTTTAGATTTAATGCTGAGATATCCGAATAAAATTAAAGCATTAAAAATGGAAAGTGAATCGGTTAGGAAATTGACGTATCTAGTCGAAAAGCGTCGTAAGTTAGTCGATGATAAAAGGCGGTTTAGCAACCGACTAATCATTACTCTTAAAGAATATTACCCTCACTTACTCGATTGGTTTTCACACCGAGGATCGGGGATATTTTGTGATTTCATTACACGTTGGCCCAACCTACAAAAACTTAAAAGAGCCAGACCGGATACGTTGAAAAAGTTTTTTTGCTCATACCCTGGACGTACTGCGGCATATAGCGTTAAGCGAATTCAATCTATTAGTGAAGCAGAGCCGCTCACTCTCGATAACGCAGTTATCGAGTCACACCAACTACTTGTTGCTGTGAAGGTTATTAAGGTCTTTGATAGAGAAATTAGTGAGTTGTTTAATGCCTTGCCCGATGCAGAGCTTTACAACTCATTACCGGGTACTGGCCCGTGTTTAGCTCCTAGGTTACTAGTGGCTATTGGGGAAAACCGTAGTCGATTCAATAGCGCATCGGAAATTCAAATGTATGCAGGGATAGCACCCGTAACAGTGCGTAGTGGTCAAAAGAGCTGGATTCATTGGCGATATCAGTGTTCTAAATTTACTCGCCAATCATTTATAGAATGGGCTACTAAAAGCATAAGGCAATCTTATTGGGCGGAAATTTATTATCAGCAACAAAGGGAAAAAGGTAATACCCACCAGGCAGCTGTGCGTTCATTAGCATTTAAGTGGATACGGATCGTATTTCGATGCTGGAAAACTAAAGAGCCATACAATGAAGCCAAGTATTTAAAAGCGTTGAGCGACAGAAATTCGCCATTACTTTTTAAAGAAAAAGCTTGTTAAAGGTCTCAGGGCGTAGAGCTGACATTAGCATCGATAGATTTTTGAGCTATTTGTAGTGTTAAAAGCGTAGAACTATCTTATCTTGACAGATAACTAAGCAACCTTAGGGGTCACTGATATTTTGAAGATTCAGATGAAATATAATATTGATTCTATGACGTTTTACCTCTATTCCGTCGTAGAAAAACACAAAAGAGTGGCCAAACTATTAGCTATTACAATAACTGAGACAACGGCCTTTCTTGTTCCTTCATTTTTAATCAAATTGACTGCTACTTGTTCTGCATTTCTTATTCATAAGTGAAGCTGACCAAACTAACATTCTTTTGAGGAGTTTCTGTGTTGTCTCTATTGTCATAAGATCATCTTTTCCTATTACTCCCATGCTAAGTAAAGTAGCTTCCATCATGTTTTATACCTCAATATTTTTAATGTCGATTACCATAAAAGGTGATACTGCTGGGTAGTCACTAGCATATATATGTTGTTTTTACTCAGAAGTTTATTTGTTGGTAGCATAATACACAATTACCCAAAGGGGATAAATAGCATTATTTGCAAAACATAATTACTAAACTGTAACAACCAAGCGCATGGGTAATTGAGTTTTAGTGCAGGTTAAAAAGATAAGGACAAAGTTATATTTAAATGAAATGGAAAATTTAATTTGCTGGGGGGATGAGGGGATTATAGATCCGATGGTGAATTTATATTTCAAAGAGGTATAACTATCACAAGATCACAATTAACAAACTGCTATGAGAACGTACAAGTCACCTTATACATTCTCATAGGGTACTATTTTATCGATAAGATTCACTGAGTATTACTTAATCACTGTTATTTTCAATTTTTCTCTCTTCACGACCTAATCCTAAAAACTTTAAACTCAAAGCAAGTAAGAGAATAGAAACAGGGAGTATTAATATCTCCCATGTGAGGCTATTTAAGTTAATCAAAATGATTTCAAGAAACTTAACAAACAAGATGATAACAATAACCTCACCCAGAATGTTCTTTAAACGACCAATATTTGGTGTGCTTATCCACCTGAGAACAGAGGTTTTATTTGTAACTTTCTTATCACAAATAAATAAGGTAAATACACCATGAGCGAAGATAAACAAGACAAGCGCAATGAGGAATGTGTCTAACGATTTAATTAAATAAGTCGTTGCTACTTCCGATGTATCAAGGTGGGTCAAGCTTTCATTGGCCACTTGCCCAAACAACACCGTCGTATAGGCCGAATAAGTCTTCATTGCCCCAACGATAAACAATAAAACAGATCCCAATAGCGAACAGATAATCGCTATCCAACTAATAAATCTAAATACATTAAATGTTTCTTTCATTTTTTAAATCCTTCAATAGCTTTTTCATATAGATCATTCAAGTCGGTGTTTTACGGGTTGAATAGGAGTGGGTAAATCGGTTTCACCCAAAGTTTCTAATAGGTTAATTTCAATAGTACGAGACATTGCGCTTAACGCTAAATCGTTAGCAGAAAGGCCAAATGGATCTTCTAACTCTTCACTTAAGGCATCTAAACCAAAAAACGTATAAGCCACTATTGCGCAAAATAACGGCGTAACTAACCCCTGTGAAGCAACAATACCAAAAGGTAATATTAAACAATAAAGATAAGCGGTACGCTGAACTAGCAGCATATAAGCAAACGGCAGTGGTGTGTTCTGAATACGCTCACATGCTGCCTGAACTGAGGCCATTGAGGTAATATGATCATCGAGACTTTGCATTAAAAAGTCTGAGAGTAATTTTTTATGGCCGCAGGTTCCTAGTTTTTTCCCCATCAAACGTAGCAAAGCATCAGGTAAATTTTTCGACTGACGTAGCGGTTCAATATCCTCTGGTTCAAGATATTTTTCTATATCATGCCAAGGATCTGATTGTCGAAGTTGATGTCGTAAGGCATGATTAAAAGCGATAGTTAAATGTATCATGCGTTTTTGTACTTCTACTCCGCCTTTAGCTTCCCCATCGATATATGAAGTCACCTGACGGGATAAGCTACGAGAATCAACGATGAGTTGTCCCCATTGCTTGCGTGCTTCCCACCAACGGTCATAACAGGCATTGTTTCTAAAACCAAGGAACAATGACAATGCTATGCCCAAGAGCGCTAACGGAGCCAAGGTAAAATTTGGAAATACTGCTGGATAATAATATTGAGTCGCCGCTACCATTGCTCCTAGAATAGTCATAAAAGCTATTTGTGGAAAAATAAGTGGTACAACAGAGCCGCGTATAATAAAAAACAGCTGGAATGCATTGGGTTTATTTCTAACAATCATTATTGCCTCGAAGTCGATGTTTCCGAATTAGTTAGGTTGAGTATAGTTTGCCGATACAAGTCAGCCCTCTATAAATAATTTTATGACGCATTGTGACTCTGTAGAAAGACATCAAATGAACTTTCATCACTCGCTTCCAGCTGCTTTTGCAGCCTTAATGATTTTTTCGCGGCAAGTTGTAAATGAGCAACCTTTTTAGCCGATAAGCCACTATTGGTGAAGTGAGCATGATGTTCTTTAGCTTGAGATAACATTGAATCAGTAAACTCATTACCTTTTTCGATAGCTTGCATGAGGATAGCTGACGGTGTTAATTCGCTATTTTCCACCTTATTAACTTGGACAGTGAGCGCTTTACTGTATGACTCATTCCCATGTGCATTATCGAGTAATTTTGCAATAGCTGTCATCTCAACCAATAGCCTATTAGCGCTGATATCAAAACCAGTAAGCTCGCCGTTTTTCTTCAACGACAATGATGGTTTACGCCCTTGTAGAATAACTTGTTGTTGATTAAATTTAATGTCTTCCTGCTCCACTGTAGATAATTCAGGGCTATCTGATAACAGGCAATACAGTAAAAAAGTATCAAGAAAACGGATCTGCTGTTCATCAATACCAACAGGTAACAAGGGGTTGGTATCAAGAATACGAACTTCAATATATTCAACGCCTCTTTTGCTCAGTGCTGCCACGGGTTTTTCTCCCGGCAGAGTTATACGTTTGGGGCGTACTTCACTGTAATATTCATTTTCGATTTGCAGAATGTTTGCATTGAGTTGGCGATACGCGTCGTCAACTTTAACACCTATATTTTCATATTCTGGATAATGGCGGTTCATTGCCTGTTCCATACCTTCAATATAACTTTCTAGATTGCTATAGCTGATATTTAGTTCGCTCTGCGCCTTACTTTGATATCCAAGGTCACTCATTCTCAAGGAGGTGGCAAAAGGTAATCCTAGGGTATGTTTACCTAGCTTGCTTAATTTGTCGGATTTATTATCGCCGATAAAGCTACTGTCTAGTGCTGGAGAAGCGCCAAATAAATAAATTAATAACCAAGAGTGGCGGCGAAAGTTACGGATAAGACCAAAATAACGTTGTGATTTAAATGTCTGAATATCACCTTTATCGCCCCAAAGATGCTGATAGTAAGGCCAAAAGTCATCCGGCATAGAAAAATTATAGTGTATACCAGCAATAGATTGCATGGTGCGCCCATAACGATGCCCCAAGCCCTGCCGATATACATTTTTCATCTGAGCAATATTAGAGCTGCCATACTCAGCAATAGGAATGCTTTCATCCCCTGCCAGTTGGCATGGCATACTCGCAGGCCAAATGTATTCCCCCTCAAGCTGGCTCAAGGTAAATTTATGCAAATCAGTCAGGTAATCGATGCTGTCATTAACTTGTTGAGACACTGGCGTAATGAATTCCAGCAAGGCTTCAGAATAATCTGTGGTGATGCTGCCATGAGTCAACGGTGAGCCGAGTGCCTGTGGGTGTCCGGTTTGAGCCACTGTTGCCTGCGACGTAACCCTTAAACCTTCCTTTTCAATACCACGCTGGATACGAATTAACAGGGGTAAGTTTTCTGAGGCTGATAGTCGTTGAAGACGAGTCTGGTATAAATCGGACAAGACAGTTTTCCTTAAAATAGGGAGGATTGATGTAGCTCAATATGACTGATGAAAAATATAACGGATAAAAACTCCTGCGATGTCATCCATGACACGGCAGTTTTATCTAAGACAGTCTGATAACTACTTATTTAAGTGCTTTGCATGGAAGCGCAAGTGTTCTTCAATGAAGCTCGAAATAAAATAGTAGCTGTGATCATAACCTTCATGAATTGACAGCTCTAATGGATAATTATTGACGTTTGCTGCCGCTTCTAGTGTTTCAGGCTTTAACTGCTCTTTCAGAAAGTCATCAGCTCCACCTTGATCAACTTTGGCCGGGATAAGCGTGGTCGCTCGACGCATTAAGTTACTGGCATCATGATTGTGCCAAGTTGCTTTGTCTTTACCCAGGTAAGCGGTAAAAGCCTTTTTCCCCCAAGGGGCATTCACTGGATTGCAAATGGGGCTAAAGGCTGACATTGAGCGATAACGTTCCGGGTTTAGCATCGCAATAGTCAATGCGCCATGTCCGCCCATTGAATGACCGCTAATGGCGCGTTTATCAGATACAGGAAACGTCGCTTCAATTATCTGAGGTAACTCATTCACCACGTAATCGTACATGTGGTAATGGCGATTCCAAGGAGCTTGGGTTGCGTTTACATAAAAGCCAGCGCCTTGACCTAAATCATAACCATCATCATTAGCTACGTATTCACCACGCGGACTAGTATCAGGCGCAACAATGGCAATACCTAATTCGGCAGCCATGCGCAGTGCTCCTGCCTTTTGCATAAAGTTTTCATCGGTGCAAGTAAGACCCGAAAGCCAATATAGCACTGGCACTTTTTCTCCATTGGAGACTTGTGGCGGCAAGTAAATAGCAAATCGCATTGGGCAATTTAGCGTTTTAGATTGGTGGCTATATTGCTTGTGCCAGCCACCAAAATTTTTGCTTGCACTTAAATTTTCAATTGTCATGTTTGAACCTCAAAATGCTGCCCCGTTACAAAGTGGTGGGGCAGCAAAACTAACTATTACTTATCAAAATGAATTACAGTACGGATACTTTCGCCTTTATGCATTAGCTCAAACGCTTCATTAATATCTTCAAGACCCATGGTATGGGTAATAAAGTCGCTTAATTTGAATTCACCGGCTAAATAACGTTCAACGTAATCAGGTAACTCAGTACGGCCTTTAACACCACCAAACGCAGAGCCTCTCCATACACGACCAGTCACTAGTTGGAACGGACGGGTAGAGATTTCTTTACCTGCACCGGCAACACCAATAACCACTGATTCGCCCCAACCTTTATGACAACATTCTAACGCTGAACGCATTAAGTCTACGTTACCAATACACTCAAACGAGTAGTCAACGCCGCCATCGGTTAGTTCAACAATCACGTCTTGAATAGGTTTGTCGTAATCTTTTGGATTAATGAAATCGGTAGCGCCTAATTTTTTCGCTAACTCAAACTTACTTTCGTTGATATCGATAGCAATAATACGGCTCGCTTTCGCCATAGTAGCGCCAATAACAGCCGATAAACCAATACCGCCAAGACCAAAGACAGCTACCGTAGCACCTTCTTCAACTTTGGCTGTATTCATTACCGCGCCCATACCGGTTGTAACACCACAACCTAGTAAACATACTTCTTCTAATGGCGCAGCTTTATTAACTTTCGCTAACGAAATTTCTGGTAACACTGTGTATTCAGAGAAGGTTGAACAACCCATGTAATGAAAGATTGGCTGACCATCTTTATAAAAACGCGTTGTGCCATCAGGCATCAAACCTTTACCTTGTGTTTCACGAATTTTCTGACAAAGGTTAGTTTTACCTGATAAACAAAATTTACATTCGCCACACTCTGGTGTGTATAAAGGAATAACATGGTCGCCAACTTTTACACTCGTTACGCCTTCACCTATTTGTTCAACAATACCACCACCTTCGTGACCTAAGATCACTGGGAAAATACCTTCAGGATCATCTCCAGATAAAGTAAATGCATCGGTGTGACATACGCCAGAAGCAATAACTTTAACTAATACTTCACCTTTGCGCGGTAGCATTACATCAACTTCTTCAATAGATAACGGTTGGTTTGGGCCCCAAGCGATCGCTGCTTTTGATTTGATAAATTTGTCAGTCATTTGAATTCTCACTTTTGTTTAAATATTGGTTTAAATAATAATCATGTAAATAACCTTTGAGTTACTCACTTTCAGTTTTTGTAATAATTAGCATTAAGCCTATTATTGAATGTTTTTACTCTAGCATGTCACTTAGTGTGCATGCCCTTGAGATAAATTAATTAATACAACCCCTGTGGCAACAAGTGCCATACCTGCCCAGGTCGTTAAATCTAAGTGTTGGCGATAAACGATAGTTGATAATAACGTTACACTTACAATCGCTAATCCAGCCCATAAAGCATGAACAATACCAACCGGCATGCCTTTCATTGCTTGCGACAAAAACATAAAAGCCGCAAGGTGCCCTATTAACACCAAAGCACTTGGTATCGGGCGGGTAAATCCTTCTGTTTCTTTTAACGCAACGTGAGATAATGTTTCAGCGATAACGCCTAATAAAAGAAATAACCAGCTCATGTATTCACCCTTATAAATATAGACATAACCTAGCTCAAAACTTTATTTTTTTAATAGGTTGCGCTTTGTTGATGGAAGCTATTATAACTATCTTATAAAAAATGATAATATGCTGTTTTAGTAAATCACTTGTACACAGGGGTAACAATCATGCAATGGGATGGTATCAGCGAATTTGTTTATGTTGCGGAAAATGAGAGCTTTACGCTCGCTTCAAAAAAAATGGCGATATCAACAGCGCAAGTGAGTCGCCAGATAAGTGCGCTAGAAAAGCGCCTTAATATCAAATTATTTTATCGCACAACACGCAAAGTATCCTTAACCGAAGAGGGACGTGTTTTTTATCAACACTGTCGTAGCGTACTCGATGGATTAGATGCAGCAGAACGTGCTATTACAAACTTGCAATCTAAACCTCAAGGGAAAATTAAACTAACTGCTCCCGTCACCTATGGTGAGAAACAGGTATTGCCCCTTGTGAATAATTTCATGAAGCAATATAACGATGTAGAAGTGTCTGCTTATTTAAGCAATCGTCAAATTGACATCGTTGATGAAGGGTATGACTTAGCTATTCGTCTGGGTAAATTAAGTGATTCGACAATGATGGCAAAAAAATTAGGTAAGCGAACAAACTATGTTTGTGCCTCGCCAAGCTATCTAGAAAAACAGGGGATACCACACTCTATATCAGAGCTTAATAAGCACAGTTGTTTATTGGGAACAAATGATCACTGGCATTTTAGAGAGTCAGGCAGAGAAAAAAGTATCCGAGTAACGGGGAGGTTACGATACAACAATGGTTATAGCTTAACCGATGCAGCACTCAAAGGTTTAGGGATAGTGCAGTTACCTGATTACTATGTTCAACATCATATTCAACGTGGCGAACTGGTTACCTTGTTAGACAGTTATCGTGCGCCTGATGAAGGTATATGGGCGGTTTATCCTCAAAATCGCCATTTATCACCTAAAATTAGATTACTCGTTGACTATTTAGCTGAGCAGTTACTTTAATCTCATTCTTTTCTCAACTGTATACCCAGATTTTATATAGCGCATCAATGTATGTAGTGCATATCCGCCACTGCATACAAACTCCCCCTTCTTTATTTGTTTTCTAATCAAGTGTCATTGTTACCATCAGGTAAAGGTTATTTACATAACTAGGTATTATCATTTATTTAGAAAGGTATATTATACCTCCATCGAAACGAGTCGTAGCAATTTAGCTACACATCGATAAGCAAATAATTAACTTTACTCTATGGAGATATAAATGAGCATATTTACTCATGTAACTATTGGTACTAACGACTTAACTCAATCACGCACTTTCTACGATAACGTTTTAAATACAATTGGCCTTAAGCGCATCGCTGATTTAGATGAAAATGGCACTATTTGGGGCGTAGACGCACCATCTTTCTTTGTTTTAAAACCAGCAAATGGCCAACCAGCTAGTGTTGGTAACGGCGTTACTGTTAGCTTTGAAGCACCGAACCGCGCAGCGATTGACGCTTTCCATGCCGCTGCAATAGCTGCTGGTAGCCCTGATGAAGGCGCTCCTGGTACACGAGATTGGGCACCAAATGCATACGCGGCGTATACTCGCGACCCTGATGGCAACAAGCTAGCCGTCTACTGCTTTAAAGAAGCGTAAATTAACGCGACCTCTTAATCAAAATATAAAACACCGATTAGTCGGTGTTTTTTTGCATTCAGAAGCAGTATAAACCTATTTTTATCATCATAGATTTGGCTCCATATTTAGGGGGATTTATCAAAAGTTTTTATATAACACATTATATTAATAAAGGAGAAATTTATGGCGGGCGGATGGTCTAAGGATGGAGCAGTTCAAGAACAAATCGATTCTAGCGTGGAAGACGCGGTAGCACAGGTTCGTAATCAATTACCCATGGGCGACAGCTTATTATATTGTGAAGAATGTGACGTTAAAATCCCTGAAGCACGACGTCGTGCAATCGCTGGTATAAACTTATGTATTAAGTGCCAAAGTATATTTGAAGAAAGCCAAACCCGTCATAACCTTTATAACCGACGCGGAAGTAAAGATAGCCAACTTCGTTAACATGCTGTAAAAAACACACTTTTATTGTTAACAAGTATTAGTCCAGTCCAGACTAGATTACCCAACGTTCAGAATAAATGTTGACATTGGCATTAATAAGTAACTTCTTATGCAATCTAAATGACCATGGCGTGAAATCAAGGTACAAAGTGTAATAGATCAAAGAGTTGTTCTAGTTATTATTCCGGTAAATTATTAACGTTCACTGCCTAAATATCAACGGCAGCAATGAGCTGTGAGTTCAACCAGCCCCACAAGTTAATAGTAAATCTAGGCTAATATTAGCCTAAAAATGCTCCTTAATGTGCAAAAGCTTAATGTCAGCTATTGGCTAGTTGAAGAAGTAACTGCCTAAATGTTCACAAAGATACGAAAGAAGACCTTAGCCTTAGCTTATCGAGTGACAAGTGATCCGATAAAGAAGACATTGACATGAGTAGGTCAACTATATTTTAAAAAAAGAAGGGTTGCCGTTCATTAAGTGATAGTAACAATTACGTTAGATTAATAAGCTTTGAAACTTCACTTTCAATCCAAATTTTAATTATATAATATGACTATAATTTATTTATGTGTCTTTATTAGCTTATGTCACTAAAAAATTCTATATCAAATTTGATTTTACTATGTCTTTTAATAGCCGCTACTGATGCTAATAGCACTCAAAAATATATTTGTGCTACAACCCATTACCCACCTTATACTACTTTTGATAAATCCAAAAAGGTATTTACTGGCTCCGATATAGATCTCATTCAGACACTATTCAAGAGGCTCGAAATCGACATCGAAATAGTCAATTTACCTTGGGCTAGATTAAAGGTCGAAATCTCACGAAATAATTATGACTGTTTTTTCTCACTAGGAAAGTTTCCAGATAGAGAAAAGTATTTAGACTACACAAGCATACCAACACATGTGACAAAAATTGCCTTATTCGCTGCTAAAGGCGATCATAATATTAATTTAGATTTATCTAATAAAACAGTTGGCGTGCATCGAGGTATAAATTTACATTTAGATATCCCCAGCGTGCATAAGCTGGAAAATGCAGCAATACATAAATTACCATCAAATGACATTTTATTTCAAATGTTAGTGGCAAAAAGAGTAGATGTAGTTATTACCAGCCAAATTGTAGGTGAATATTTATTACAAAATCAACATCCTAATTTTAAAGTGGATGTTGATGTTATTAAGAATTATGCACTCCCTGTGTATATAGCATTTAGAAAGGGAACGATAAATATTAGTAAAGTAAATAAGGAGCTGAATAAAATAAAAAGCGCATCAAATCTCTAAAAGTAATTTTCCTTTTGGGTATGCGTAAGTAATTTAGTCCTAGGAAGTATTCAGCTTTGGACGCAAATTCACTTAGCTCTTAGTCTCGATAATTGCAGCTATAGGCTATGAACGACAGATAGTAACTCAAAAGCCAACATCAGCTTTTGGCTAGTTGAAGAAGTCTCTAATGATCACTAGTTTAATGTTAACAAAGATACGATTGTTGACATTACCATCAATATATTTTTCCATCTGTTTGCTGTGCTTAGAAGGCGCAGGTTTACCTTTACCCTGAAAGACCACTAAGCCAGCATAGCAGTCGTTCTATGTTCAATTTGTAACGTTCACTCTGTTTAGTATAGAAGTGACTAGTAATAAATTTTAACTTCCGTAGTTGCCTTGAGCGCAGTTATTACAAGTTGGACTTACAAAGCGAACTTTTCAACAATTCGTTTCTATTGAGTAAGTTAGCTGGAGGTGTGAGTGATTAAATTGGCTCTTGGTTTTTAATATCTTCTTATTTCAAAAGTTAACGCACCCAATAAAAACAGAACAAATTCAACACAATAAATTAACACACATCAAAATGTTAGATGTATTTTTTAATTGTTCTCCTTAAATCAACTTTCATTTTTTATATAAAGTAACTAGGATAATGTCTATATCTAATCAATAAGGATGAACATGATAAAGCCACAATCAAAACTCACTTTTCGGGTGTTTTTATTTTTAACACTAACACTTTTAGTCTCTGCAAATAATGCATTTGCAAACGAAAAAAAATCTCAAATCGAAAATTTAGTACAAAAATATAATGATTACGGAAAATTTACTGGCTCGGTGTTAGTGTCACAGAGTGGAAAAATTATCTTTAAAAAGAGCTATGGCTTGGCCAACATGGAATGGAATATTCCTAATTCACCTGATACTAAGTTCAGAATAGCTTCATTAACCAAACAATTCACTTCCATGTTGATTATGCAACTTGTGCAAGACAATAAGATAAAGCTAGACGCAAAAATAACAGCATATATTCCCGATTACCGAAAAGATACGGGTGATAAAGTTACAGTTCATCATTTATTAACACACACTTCAGGCATTCCCAGTTACACCAGTTTACCAGACTTCTTCAGTGATATTAGTCGAGACCCATACAGTGTTGATGATTTTACTAAAAAATATTGTAGCGGGGAGTTAGAATTTGAACCAGGCTCTACTTTTAGATACAACAATTCAGGTTATTTCTTACTGGGTAATATTATTGAAAAAGTCACTGGAAAAACTTATCAGGATGTTTTACAAGAAAAAATATTTACTCCGTTAGGTATGAAAAATTCTGGTTTCGATAACGCAAAACCACTAATTAAGAATAGAGCAAGTGGATATACTAATTCATTAGACGGATACACAAATGCTAATTATTTAGACATGTCATTACCTTACGCCGCAGGTTCAGTTTACTCGACTGTTGAAGATTTATATTTATGGGATCAAGCTCTTTATACCGAAAAACTTCTGAATAATAAAAACAAAGTAATAATGTTCACTCCATATTTAAAAAACTATTCGTACGGTTGGGGAGTAAAAGATATTGAATTAACTGAACCAAACCATAAAATTAAATCAATAGCCCATAGTGGTGGTATCAATGGATTTCAAACACTGATCACTCGATTACCTCAGGATCAACATATGATTGTACAACTTAATAATACTGGCGGAGCTGCCCTTAATGAGATGACTGATGCCATCATTAGAATTCTGTATGGTGAAGCTTTTGACGAGCCCAAAAAATCGATTGTTAGTGTTTTATACAAAACTATAAAAGAAAAAGGTATCGACTCAGCTATTCGGCTTTATCATGATTTAAAAGAATCTAAATCTAAATCTAATGAATATGAATATGAATTTGCAGAACATCACCTAAACAATATGGGTTATCAACTACTAGAAATAAATAAAGTTGTTGAAGCGATTGAAATTATGAAACTTAATACCATTGAACATCCTGAATCAGGCAATGCTTATGACAGTCTAGGTGAAGCTTATCTCGTCAACGATCAAAAAGCACAAGCATTAAAAAGCTATAAAAAGTCATTAGAGTTAGAACCTGACAATAAACACGCTGTTACTGTGATTAAAGAGATTGAATCCAAATAAGCATATTCACAGAGTAAAATACTAATGTAATAAAACCAAAATTATAACTGGTCATGAAGTAAAACCGGAGGGATATTTATTCCCTCCTTCACCTTGCGATTCACTACTAAAAAAATCACTTCCCAAGCAATATGTCAGTTTGTAAAGGCTAAGTGATTTTGACTATGAACGTGCCGACTTTTATGAGCGAAGTGAATATATACAACATACTAAATTAGACAATATAATATCAGTAATATCAGTAATATGGTATATGGTTCCCCTTCCGATACGAATATTCAAAGACAGCAATGTAGTTCAAACCAGCTCCACAAATAAGCAGTAAATTTTGTTAGAATTGTCATGAATATGACCATGATTCAACAAAAAAATAATGTCTGTAATTGGCTAGCTGAAAAAGTCTCTAATAATCACTAGCTCAATGTTAACAAAGATACGTTAGCGCACGTAGCATCAATAGATATTTAAGCTGTTTAGAGTGTTCATTAGACGTTGAGCTACCGTCATCTTAATAATCAACAACTTCAAAGCCACCAAAGCCGTCATTAGAGTTTACATGCTAAAGACAGGAGATCCGACAAGCCGACCTTATATAAAGTGGACAGTTACAAAAAATATGCCACAGGTTCAGTTAATTAGGTGGCTGAATTAACTATGTAACTACATTTAAATAATTACCTATTCTTAATATTTAAACTATAATTCAGACATTTGTGGAATAATCTAAAGTTTGTATGAATCTAATCAAATATTTCTTATTTACCCTTTTATTTATTCCATTTTTATGTTTTGGCGAAGAGTCGATAGATTTATTTGACTTGTCATTAACTGATTTACTTAATTTGAAGGTTTCAATCGCATCAAAAAATGATGAAACAATCAAAAACAGTCCTTCTTCGGTTACTATTTTTACCCGTAATGATATTGATAAAATGGGTATTACTTCTTGGACTGAACTTATCAGTCAAGTGCCCGGTTTTTATAGTATGGTTAATCCGGTCGAAGGAAACCAATCACATATCGTCATGCGTGGTCACGCACAAACATACGCCAATACACTACTTATTTTACTCAATGGCCATAGAGTGAATGATGATTATACGGGTGGCATTAATTTCTTTATTCAATTTATGGACCTAGCTGATGTTGAAAGGGTTGAAATCATTAGAGGTCCTGGTTCTTCAATATATGGTTCGAATGCATTTAGTGGTGTTATTAATATTTTAACTAAGCCCCAAAATAAAATCTCTGTGGGATTGGGAGACTTTGGTGCTCAAAAATTATTAATAAACACATCACACACATTAGGAGATTGGCAGTTAGGAGCAAGTTTGTCTTTGTTCAAGGATGATGGTTATCACTATAATGATGTTTTCGACCGTAATGAAATTCAAACAACTACACGTGATCCTAGAGAATCTACTCAACTTCGTGCTTATCTTACTCATAAAGATACAAAATTATTTGCTCAACTTTTGGATACAAAAAGATCCGATTATTATCTTTTTAGACGTTTACGAGATGGGGTAAACATCCTTGAGTTACAACATTTTATCGCCGGTATAGATCAGCGAATATATAATTCTGAGACAATGAGTTGGGATATTAGTACTAGTTACCAGCAAGCAAAAAGACGAGAACTGGGTGCATTGGTACCCAAGGGAGAAGTGCCCTTTGAGCAGGTGGACTTTCTCTTTGGAACCGACTTTAAATATCATGCGATAGATTTTGCTTTAAATGGTAAATATCAATTAAACGAAGATTTTAAAATAAATACTGGCTTGTCTTACTCTCAAAGTCAGGTTCCTGACGCTTATTTAAGAAGTAATTTCGATATATATGGCGATTCTTCTCAACTACCTGAAGTGATTACGTTTGATCAAGACGAACAAAGAACAGTTTTAGATAAAAAACGAGAAATTTCCAGTGCCTATTTGCAAACGCAGTGGCAAGTAACGTCGGCTCTGCAAATGACAGCGGGCCTTAGATATGATGGTTACAACGATATTAACAGTGCACTTATGCCTAGGTTTGCCTTGGTGCATCATTTAAATGAAAAACAAACGATTAAGTTTCTTCATGGTCAAGCTTATAGAGCCCCATCGCTTGGCGATATGTACGATGAAGAGAGTGGTCTCACTCAAGGTAGCCAAGATTTAGAAGCCAGTGAAATTAGCACCACCGAAATTGTTTATCTACATTCATATACACAATCACAGTTTACGGCAACGTTATTTTCTAACAGACAAACGAATATTATAGGTTATAAAGCCAATGAAAATGGGGTCCATGCGTTAGATAATATTGCTAAAAATGATGTTGAAGGTATTGAATTAGAATTGATTTGGCAACCAATAGATAGCTTTAGATTAGTGTCTTCTGCTACTCATTTATCAAAAAACAAAACACACTTGGAACAATCATCAGGACTACCCAAGTCGGAAGATCTTTCTCCAGATAGTTTGTTGAATTTCAGTGCTTATTACCAATACCAATCTTGGTCGTTCAATCTCAATGGTAATTGGCGCTCTAAGGTAAAAGTATTAGACGAAGGTTCGTTGTGGCTGTTAAATAGCCATATAAAAAATCAACTATCAAAAGAAGTAAGTCTATCGTTAACTATTTCAAATTTACTTGATGAGAGCTATGCCACATCATCACATACATCTTTAGGAGTAGATGAAAACGTACAAGCATTTCCTGCACGAGGACGCCAGACGATACTAAAACTTAGTTATAATTTTTAGTATCATGGTCAACTGAAACTGGACGATTTTAAGTCAATTAAATTTCATTGTGAACTCAATAAAGTAATGGCTCGCCCTTATTTTATGCCCGTATATAGATTAACAGTGGGAGCCTAAATTCGAACACTGTGTCTTTCTGCTTTGTTTCCAAAGTGATTTTGAAATACCGAAATAATTTGTGGGATGTAAGAAATAAGGTAAAAGTTAGTGTTTAGAAATGAAAGTCCAACAGCAGTTTTGGGCTTAAACCATCCCCACAAGTGAGCAGGAAATCTTGGCTAATATTATTGCTAAATATGATCTAGGATGCACAAAAGCTAATGTCGGCTTATGGCTAGTTGAAGAAGTCTCTAATGATCACTAGCTTAATGTTAACAAAGATACGAATATATACGTTAGCTTTGGCTCATCTAGCGACAAGTGTTCCGACAAAGCAGCCCTACATCAGATAATGAAATCATTCAAAATTTTCATCTTGAAGCTTGGGGGATTAATATTCAGGTTTAATTGAAAAGACTGAAAGCGGACATTCGACTAACCTTAATTAGAGGTAGTTAGCACCTTAGATTTTATGACAACTTGGTGCCTTGAGTTCAAATGATGGATGCAACACATAGATTAAAATTCTCTGCTGGTGTTTCATATTCTAACGTCTTTCTTGGTCTTTCGTTAAGTCTTCTCGCAACACTGCTTAACTTTTGTTGGCTGT
>NZ_JACGVV010000031.1:0-48756 GCF_014077405.1 Colwellia sp. BRX10-9
TGGTTTGTTTATTACTCGTATTGTCTCACTCGTGTGTCGTCATGCTGAATTTATTTCAGTCTCTGGTTTTTGTAGAACAAGAACAGATCCTGAAACGAGTTCAGGATGACGGAAAGTGGTTTGTTGATGATTCGCATTATCTCACTCCCATGTCGTCATGCTGAATTTATTTCAGTATCTGGTTTTTGTAGAACAAGAACAGATCCTGAAACGAGTTCAGGATGACGGTGTTGGTATCAGGGAGTCGGTAATCGTGTAGCCTTTTTGTCGTCATACTGAATTTATTTCAGTATCTACTCACTCCCATGCCGTCATACTGAATTTATTTCAGTATCTGGTTTTTGTAGAAAAAGGACAGATCCTGAAACGAGTTCAGGATGACGGAGAGTGGTTTGTTTATGGTTCGCATTTTCTCACTCTCATGCCGTCATGCTGAATTTATTTCAGTATCTCGTCTTTGTAGAACAAGAACAGATCCTGAAACGAGTTCAGGATGACGGAGAGTGGTTTGTTTATGGTTCGCATTTTCTCACTCTCATGCCGTCATGCTGAATTTATTTCAGTATCTGGTCTTTGTAGAGCAAGCACAGATCCTGAAACAAGTTCAGGATGACGGAAAGTGGTTTGTTCACGATTCGCATTTTCTCACTCCCATGCCGTCATGCTGAATTTATTTCAGTATCTGGTTTTTGTAGAGTAAGTACAGTTCCTGAAACGAGTTCAGGATGACGTTATTCGAGAAAGGTGAAATATTCGTTCAGGATAACAACGTATTTTCTAGACTCAAGAGTCTGTTGAGAATAATAGTCTTAGAGTTCAAAGTCACCAAAATCAAGATCTGTTGAGGGATCTGGTTTTGCTTTTGATTGGGGATCAAGTAACGAAGGTTGCTGTGTTTCTATCTGGGTTGGAATAACTTTGACTTTTGGTTTGGCGTTTTTACGTTTTTTGCGTTGCAAGCAGCGTTTAACTACTTTTTGTTTGTTATCAGATGTTAAGTTTATCCACGTTTGGCGTTCTTCACGCGTACGGTAGCAGCCAAGACAATTGCCTTTTTCATCAGACTGACACACACCCATACAAGGGCTGGGAACATCAAAAAACTCTAATTGCATAATAACCTTCGGCCAAACTTAAAAAGCCTATACATAATGTATAGGCTTGTATCATATTAGTCTAATTTATCAGTAGCAATATGATAGTCAGGGTCTTCAATCACGTTGATTTCAACTAGACTACCCGCTTTGGTCAATAACTTTGTACATTCACTGCTTAAATGTCTTAAATGCATCGTTTTGCCGCGCGACAAATAACGGTCAGCTAAGGTATCAATCGCTTCAATAGCAGAATGGTCAACAACGCGTGAATTTTTAAATTCTACGATAATGTCGCTACTTGCTTCATCCATATCAAACTGCTCTAAAAAGTTGGCAACCGAACCAAAAAACAACGGTCCTTTAACATCATAAACGGTTGAGCCATGCTCGTTAGTTGAACGATGCACAGTAACGTGTTTTGCATGCTCCCAAGCAAATACTAACGCTGAGACAATAACACCAACAACAACAGCAATAGCAAGATCTGAATAAACAGTCACACCTGAGACAAGAATTATCACAAAGGCATCAGCCTTCGGCACTTTGCCTAAAATGCGGAAACTCGACCATTCAAAGGTACCAATAACAACAATAAACATAACGCCGACTAAGGCCGCTAGAGGGATTTGTTCAATTAAACCTGAGGCAAATAAAATAAAGCCAAGTAATGCTAATGCCGCAGTAATACCTGATGCTCGACCTCGACCACCCGAGTTCACGTTGATCATTGATTGACCAATCATTGCACAACCACCCATACCGCCAAAGAAACCCGTAACAGTATTTGCTGCACCCTGTGCAATACATTCTTGGTTACCACGACCACGAGTACCGGTTAACTCATCAATAAGGGTTAACGTTAATAATGATTCAATTAAACCAATCGCTGCTAATACGATAGCGAATGGAAAGATGATTTTTAACATTTCTAAATCAAATGGTACGCTAGGTATGCTAAATGTTGGTAATCCGCCGGCTATAGAGGCAACATCACCCACTAACTTAGTATCTAGATTAAGGCCGAAAACTAAGAATGACACAGCAACTATCGCGACCAATGTCGACGGTACCGCTTTAGTTAACTTAGGGAAAAAATGAATAATTGCCATGGTTAAAAGAATTAACCCTGCCATGGTATAAAGAGGTGCCCCTTGCATCCATTCTAATTCACCCGCGTCATTAGTAAATTTGAATTGACCAAGCTGAGCTAAAAATATAACGATGGCTAAACCATTAACAAAGCCAAGCATAACGGGATGTGGTACTAAGCGGATAAACTTACCCAGTTTAAAGATACCAGCAAGAATTTGCAGTAAGCCAGTTAATACCACCGTAGCGAATAAATACTCAACACCATGAATAGCCACTAGACTCACCATGACAACAGCCATAGCGCCGGTTGCACCAGAAATCATGCCAGGGCGTCCACCGAAAACAGAGGTAATTAAACCCACCATAAAAGCAGCATATAAACCAACAAGAGGGTCAACACCAGCAACAAATGCAAAAGCAACAGCTTCGGGCACTAGCGCTAAGGCGACGGTAAGTCCTGAAAGAACATCGTTCTTCAGGTTAGAAACTTTACTGGCATGTAATTCGAACATTGCACTCTCATTTTATGGATAGTGGGGTGTAACCTGACGACGTCCTAATAATAGGAAAACTTAACAAGAAGCGTTAATTGACTTATTTGAGGGTATATCAAGGTAAAAGCGCGGGAATACTATAGATTTGCCGTGAAAAAGTCAATAACTAGCCACTTTTATGACTAGTTATTGTTCATATTTCAATGCTATTTATTAGTAGAACTATTAAAACGTTTGATTAGGTTTTGGCTTGAAGCTGACAGCATTGACATTTCGCCACCATTGATTGCTGATAAAATACTGTTGCCTAATTGTTTACCTAATTCAACACCCCATTGGTCAAAAGAATTTAACTGCCAAATAACACCTTGCACAAAAATTTTATGCTCATAAAGTGCAAGCAACGCCCCTAAATTTTCGGGTGTCATTTCTTCAAGTAATAACGTGTTACTAGGCGTATTACCTTTCATGGTTTTATGTGGCGCAAGTGTAGAAATTTCGTCAGGTGTTAAGCCAGCAGCGTCAAGTTCACCTTCAACTTCATTTAAGGTTTTACCGCGCATTAACGCTTCACTTTGCGCAAAACAATTAGCCACTAATACTTGATGATGCTCAGGCAAATTGCTCGCGCCTTTTAAACAGACAATAAAGTCGGTAGGAATAATATCATCGCTTTGATGCATTAATTGCATAAAAGCATGCTGACCATTTGTCCCCTCTTGACCAAAAACAGTGGGGGCGGTTTGCCACGCTAACTTCTCGCCAGTATTAGATACTGACTTACCATTACTTTCCATATCTGTTTGTTGTAGATAACCGGGTAAAGCCCGCAAAGAATGGTCGTACGGTAAAATAGCAAGGCTTGAATACTGCAAAGCATTACGATTCCAAATACCAAGCAGTGCCATTAACACCGGCATATTCTGCTCAAAGGGAGCATTTTGAAAATGCTGGTCCATTTGATAAGCGCCCTGCTTCAACATATTGAAATTTTCATTGCCAATAACTAGCGCCAGCGGTAAACCAACAGCAGACCAAAGAGAAAAACGGCCACCCACCCAATCCCACATTGGTAGAATGTTTTTTTCTAAAACACCAAACTCAGTCGCTTTAGCAATATTAGTACTAACCGCAAACCACTGCTTTTCAATAATGTCAGCATCAGAAGAATGCTTAATCATCCAGTTTTTAACCGCTAATGCGTTAAGTAAAGTTTCTTGGGTGGTAAAAGTTTTAGAAATAACAACGACCAAGGTGGTAGCAACATTCAGCTTAGCGAGTTTCTCTTCAACTGCAGCGCCATCAACATTGGCAATAACATGGGCACTCAAGCCGGTGGTATGAAAAGTACTTAATGCAGAAAGCGCCACTTTAATACCATAATAAGAGCCACCAATACCAATCGCGATAATGTCAGTGAACTTTTCACCAGAAGCTGAAAGTAACGTTCCTGAGCTAATATCATTAACAATGTCGGCCATGTGCTGCTCAGTGGCAATAACTTCGTCAGCTTGTGCACCTAATATTGCTTGTTTTGTTTCGTCAGGGGCACGAAGAACGGTATGAAGCACGGCACGCTTTTCAGTGTTATTAATAACCTCGCCACAGAACTGCGCGTTGATTTTTTCAGCTAAACTAGACTTTTCTGCTAATTCAAAAAGCTGATTAAGTTCTGTCGAGTTAATGTTTTGTTTAGAGAAGTCGAGGTATAGACCGGCATTACTAGTTGAGTATTGATCAACACGGCTTTGGTCAGTGGAGAACAATGAAACAATTGTCCGAGACTTAGCCGCTTTCGAAAGCGCTGATAAAGAAGATATATCCATATTTATACTTTTCTTATAATAAATTTAAAATAGGTGAAACTCGTCATGCTGATACCGTTATTCTGTGGGATAACAGTAATCCTGATACCATCACCGTCATCCTGAACTTGTTTCAGGATCTGTACTTACAACAACAAAGACCAGATACTGAAATAAATTCAGCATGACGACAGAAGTGCTAAACGATCACCGACTCTCTGATACCAACACCATCATCCTAAGAAATAAAAGTCATCCGGTGCGATAACCGTCATCCTGAACACTACTCCGTCATCCTGAACTTGTTTCAGGATCTGTACTTACAACAACAAAGACCAGATACTGAAATAAATTCAGCATGACGACAAGAGTACAAAGTTCAAAAGTCCAAAAGTTCAAAAGCACAAAAGTACAAAAGTACAAAAGTGCAAAAATAGTTGTTACTTCATCAAGTCGGTTAAATATGCTCTGAAATCATCAGCTAATTCTGGGTGGCGTAAACCGTATTCAACATTCGCTTTCATGTAGCCTAGTTTAGAACCACAGTCATGTGACTTACCCGTCATATGGAAAGCTTCAACCGTTTCTTTTTCCATTAACATCGCAATAGCGTCAGTTAATTGAATTTCATCACCAGCACCTGGAGGTGTTAGCTTTAATAAATCCCAAATTTTCTCAGAAAGGACATAGCGACCAACAACGGCTAAGTTTGATGGCGCGTCTTCCATCGCTGGTTTTTCAACAATAGCCGTCATAGTTTTTGACTCGCCGGGGGCAAGCTCAACACCACCACAATCAACCACACCATAACTACTTACTTGCTCCATTGGTACAGGTTCAACCATAATTTGGCTGTAACCACCCACTTCATCATAACGCGTTAACATCGCCGCTAAATTTTCGGTTTTCAAATCGGCCGTAGCATCATCTAAAATAACATCAGGAAGTACCACAACAAAAGGTTCGTTACCAATAATAGGACGAGCCTTCAATACAGCATGACCCAAGCCTTTCGCTTCACCTTGACGAACATGCAGTATGGTAACGTCTTTCGGGCAGATCGCTTGAATCTCTTCAAGCAACTGACGCTTTACGCGATTTTCTAAAGTCGTTTCAAGTTCAAAAGATTTATCAAAATGATTTTCAATGGCGTTTTTTGAAGAATGGGTAACTAGCACAATTTCTTTAATACCCGCCGCAACACATTCATTAACGATGTATTGGATCATCGGCTTGTCTACAATTGGCAGCATTTCTTTGGGAATTGCTTTAGTTGCTGGCAACATACGAGTACCAAGACCCGCTACTGGAATTACCGCTTTTGTTATTTTATTTGTCATTTTCGTCCCTAAATTTTTACGATAACTAATATTAAAGGGACTTTTAGCAATTGTCACGGTGAAATAAACATTTCCCCCCAACAAATAAAAAATGACATCAATTGATGTCATTTTTATCGTGAAAAAATTTTAGCCTGATATTATTTATTTTTTGTAGAACTCTCTATACCAGCTAATAAATTCAGCAACACCTTTGGCGACAGACACTTGTGATTTGTAACCTGCAGCGTCAAATAAGTCATCAACTTCTGCATAGGTTTGATAAACATCACCCGCTTGCATTTCACGAAAGTTTTTCGTAGCTTCAATGCCCAGTTCATCTTCAATGGCCTTAACAAAACCCATCAAATTAATAGGTGAACCATGGCCTATGTTATAAATAGCATACGGTGCAGAACTAGAAGCGGCAGAACCACTTTCCACTTTCCAAGTAGGATCACGCACTGGAACAACATCAGCAATGCGAACAATACCTTCAACAATATCGTCTACATGGGTAAAGTCACGCCACATATCACCATTATTGTTAATATCAATCGTATCGCCATCTAAAATTTTCTTAGTGAAAATATAGGGTGCCATATCAGGTCGTCCCCATGAACCGTAAACGGTGAAAAATCTTAGCCCCGTAGTTGGCACGTCATAAAGATGCGAATAACTATGCGCCATCAACTCATTAGATTTTTTGGTTGCTGCATAAAGCGATACTGGGTGGTCAACTGAGTCGCTCGTCGAAAATGGCGTTTTATTATTCAAACCATAAACCGAACTAGAAGAAGCATAGATCAAATGTTTAATACTATTGTTTCTACAACCTTCAAGAATGGTTAAGTGACCAATTAAATTAGAGTCAGCATAAGCCATAGGATTCTCGATTGAATACCTAACACCCGCCTGCGCGGCTAAGTGAACAACACGATCAAACTTTTCATCGGTAAATAATGTCGCTATCCCTTCACGTTCGGTGAGGTCTAACTTTATAAATCGAAAAACACCATTATCATTTGTGGTATTTTTAACAGTAAACTTATCTAATTCCGCTAAGCGAGCGAGTTTAAGGTTAACATCGTAATAATCATTTAAATTATCAATACCAACAACATCATGCCCTTTCGCGCACAATCGTTTTGTTAGGTGAAAACCTATAAATCCGGCTGCACCCGTAACTAAATACTTCATAACTTTCCCTTAATCCGAAGCAAACTAATCGTTACCAAAAAGGTCACGTGTGTAAACTTTGTCAGCAACAAAGTCTAATTCTGTACACATTCGATTAGAAACAATAACATCAGAAATTGCAGCAAACTCTTTTAAATCAGTAATAACTTTTGAGTGAAAGAATTCAGCTTCCGTTAATTCAGGTTCAAAAATAACAACTTCAATACCTTTCGCTTTTATGCGTTTCATAATACCTTGAATAGAAGACGACCTAAAATTATCAGAACCACTCTTCATAATAAGGCGATATACACCCACTACCTTCGGGTTACGCTTGATAATAGAGTCAGCAATAAAATCTTTTCGGGTGCTGTTAGAATCAACAATTGCGCTGATAATGCAGTTAGGTACATCTTTATAATTAGCACGTAGTTGCTTGGTATCTTTGGGTAAACAATAACCACCGTAACCAAAAGAAGGGTTATTATAATGGTTACCAATGCGTGGGTCTAAACTAACACCTTCAATGACTTGTTTAGAATCTAAGCCATGTGCTTCTGCGTAGCTGTCTAACTCGTTAAAATAGGCAACACGCATAGCAAGATAAGTATTTGAAAACAATTTAACAGCTTCAGCTTCTGTTGAATCCGTGAACAGAATATCAATATCTTCTTTTATAGCACCTTGAGCGAGTAAATTAGCAAAAACTTTTGCGCGTTCACTAGTTTCACCAACAATGATTCTTGACGGGTGCAAATTGTCATACAGCGCCTTACCTTCGCGAAGAAACTCAGGAGAGAATATTATATTTTGACAATTAAACTTTTCTCTTACGCTTTGTGTATAACCAACCGGCACAGTCGACTTTATAATCATAACTGCATTTGGGTTAATGGCTAAAACATCTTTAATAACAGCTTCAACTGATGAAGTATTGAAATAATTAGTTTCAACGTCATAATCTGTTGGTGTTGCTATGATTACAAAATCAGCATTTTTATATCCGAATTCTTTATCTAAAGTCGCGGTAAAGTTTAAGTCTTTATTTAATAAAAAATCTTCAATCTCAACATCAGAAATTGGCGATTTTTTGTCATTTAACAACTTTATTTTTTCTTCAATAATATCAACCGCAACCACTTCATTGTGTTGTGCTAATAACATAGCATTTGATAATCCTACGTAACCTGTTCCTGCAATAGCTATTTTCATAACATTTCCATTTTATTTTGAATACATACATCAACAGCAGCTAAATACTTATTGATCACTATTTTTTCATCAAATTCTTTTTGAATCTTTTCTCGGCTCTTTAGGCCCATTTCAAGTCGTTGTTCATGAGACATATCAATAATCAACGATAATTTTTCAGTCAAACTTTCACTTGAGCGGGGTTCACAAAGATAGCCATTAATTCCATCATCTACAGTTTCACGGCACCCAACACTGTCAGTTGTGACAATAGGCTTGCCCATGGATCCCGCTTCGAGTAACGATTTTGGCACGCCCTCACGATAATAAGAAGGCAACACCATACAATCGACTTTTGCTATTTCTTGTTCTACATTATCAGATACACCAAGGTAGTTAATGATCCCCTCCTCTACCCAGGAATTCATATCAACAGTAGATACGGCCGAAGGATTATTGACATCTAAAAAGCCTAATAAACATAATTCTACATTCGTGCCATATTTTTGTTTTAAGTTACGCGCCGCATCAACATATTGTTGAATGCCTTTGTCATATAACATACGTGCAATAAGCAAGAATCTAACTTTGTTATCATCCGGTGCAGGAGTGAGTGTGAAACGTGACAAATCAACACCTGAACCAGGTAACCTATCAGTTGGCACCATTGTGGTTATTTTGTTTTCTAAAAAAAGCTGGCGGTCCTCTTCATTCTGAAAAAATAATTTAGAGGCTTTAGATTGGCTAATCTTATACAAAAACTTTGCTATTTTAGAAGTAATACTTTCATTGATAAACAAAATACCTAATCCAGCAATATTATTAATAGCTTTAGTGTTATTAAAATGAGCAGCTAAGGTACTGTAAATATTATTTTTAGGTGTAAAGTTTAAAACAACATCAATATTTGTGGTTTTATAAATATGATAAAAATCGAAAAAGGTTTTGATATCACGGACAGGATTAGTGCCACCTTGATCGATTTTAATATCAATAAACTTACAACCTAATTCAGATAATTTAGCTGAATACTCATCTTCAGGTGCTATTGCGATAACTTGGTAGCCCTGTTGTAACAAAGCTGTTATTGTGTTTTTTCTAAAGTTATATAAATACCAACTGGTATTGGCACTGATAGCGATCGTCGTCATAAAAATTAAACCTTATAAAACTCTTTATACCATTGCACAAGTTTTCCAACGCCTTCTTTCACAGTTGTTTTCAGCGTATAACCTATACCGTCAAACAAATCTTGCGTATCTGCATATGTTTGATATACATCACATGGTTGCATGCCCCTGTAATTTTTAATAGTTGTAATATTCAACTCCTTTTCAATTATTTCGATAAAATTCATTAAATGACTTAAATTACTTAAATATAATATTTAGGTTATCTTTCATTGATTCTAAACTAAAAACGGCTCTTGCTTCAGAACTGTTTGGCTCCAAAATTGAAATATACTTATCAAAATTAAGTAAATAATTAACGATATCATCTACACTCAAGCTATCAATAACATAGCCATCAATTTTATTATTAATAATCTCATCAACACCTGCAACATTACTCGCAATTACAGGGACACCATATGCTTTAGCTTCTATCAGAACGGTAGGGAGTGCTTCACTAGATTCGATAAGTAATTGTTTATCATTTAAAACAAAAAACTCAGACTGTACTGATGGAAATATAAGTAGATCACTTTCAACAAGTAATGAAGGTATATTTGAACTCCATCCTATAAAATCGATTTGTCCCGATATACCTTCTTTAACTAGATACTCATCAAGATATTGTTTATATTCTAAACCAACGTCCCCAACACTCGCACCAACCACAGTTAAATGAAAATGTGACAACTGTCCTAACTTTTGAATTGCATATATTATTTTATGAAGCCCTTTATGAGGCACTATAGAACCAACAAATATGAGTTTGATTAATGGTTTTGAATTTTTATTTATGACCTTATCTTGTTTGCCTATATCTTCGAATCGAAAACCATTATATAAAATAGTCACCTTTTCATTAGAGTTTAATGAATTTAAAATAGCACGAGAAGGTACAACTATTGAGGATGCTAAAAAGCAAAATATTTTTTTGACTATATTGCTAACCCGCAATTCACCATGTAAATGCCAAATCAATTTAACCCGAAACAAACGGCATGCTAAACCACATAGGATTATACCTCTAGGGTCTATGGTATAAATATGACTAGGTTTATTGGTAATAATATAAAAACACACTTGGACATTGGTAACAATAATAGCGAATAACATTATAAAAGAAGATATGGCCTTTTTTATAATGCCATTATGATTTGCTGTTGCCCCTATACTAAGCACTTTTGATAGTAACCACTCCCCCCATAGGAAAGTATGATTGAACGCAGAATATTCTGATTTAACCATGCTATTCTTTGAACGAATCAACAACTCAACATTAGTTCCATTATTTGATAAAATGTTAACTATGTTAAGGGTAACTTTCTGAGCCCCTGCGATCATTCCAGCTGAACCATCAATTACTAATACTTTTTTCATATTTTTTTTATATCACCAATAACAGACGACAGCTTATTAAAGTAAAGTTTATTAGCTGGTATATTTTTAGTTACTATACTACCGGCACCAACTACTGATCCACTTCCTATCTCTACACCTTTTAATATCGTAACATTACTGCCAATCCAAACATTGTTTCCAATAACAATTGGTTTTGTTACATAACCACTATTTTTAAAAATTTCATGACTTCTAATATCATGATCATGATCATATAACTTAACATTCTCACCAAAAAGACAATTATGCCCTACAGTGATACTTTCTAAACAGTTGAAGGAAACGTTTGAGTTTACAAAACAAAAATCACCTATATGAAGTTTACCATTATTAATCACTACTCTAAGAGAATCTCTGCAGTAGAATTTTTTACCTAAAGATATGTTACCGTTATTATTCCTAACTAATGAAAATGGCCCTATATAACAGATGCCACCGCTAAAATGGAGGTTAGAAAAAAATCGAAACTTATAAGCACGTATTCCTCCAAACAACCGATCAATAATTCTTCCTAACAAACTAAACTCCTTAAAACTGATTATTAAAACTGATTATTAAAACTATCTAACACTTTTAACTTTGGCGGTAATCCCTCCTTTTTTCTTTAAAAAATATAGAAAAACACCCATAAATACTAATATAAATAATACCGTACCAAAGTAGGTTGCCCCATACCACTGAATCCGGAATTGCTGTACAAAAAACGCTATAAAAACCACCGAAAAATACGACTTCAATAAAAATAGTTTTTTGAATAAGTAACCATAAACATATCCAAAGACAACAACACCTGCTGGTCCGGCCATCATCATTCCCACAGAGTAGAATAACCCCCCTCCGACGTTATCAATATGTTTTCTAAGTGCCCAACTAAAGTTAAACTCTGATCCAGCCCCACCCAATGGGGAGAGAGGTATATATGAAGCTAGTAAATTAACAAAAGGCATAATATCAGCGGATTTAGTATAAAAATACCATACCGAAGACATGTAAACATGAACGACGTCTACTGCTGTACCAAAATTAGTTATAGCAAAAGAGACTGATAATAATAATTGCTCAAAAGTTATATCACCACCGGCACGAGATAACCCCCCATAAACCCCTACAAATAAAAATACAACGACAACTCCTACTAAGCGTGTTGTGGAGAATTGCGTCTGCTTTTTATTGATCATAAATAAAGCCGACAGAGCTAATATGAAGTCAACCCTTTCACCATTGGCAAGCATAAATAAAATTAAAATAAACATAACAATATTTATATAATCTATTTTAAAAGTATTCTTACGAGCTAGAGATGTTAAAGAAAATAATATTATAACTAAACTACCACCAGCTCCGAAACGGCCATCAGAAAGCCCCCATACACCTGGGTAAGCTATAAACAATGAAAGAATGAACATTAAAAGACAGAGTAAACGCAAGGGGAAGGGAAAAGGTATACGAACAAAATTGAACTCATTTTTGCGAATCGACCATATAGCTAATAAAAAAGCAATATAAGAGCCTAAAGCTGCATAAAACCCTATTCCAATATAGCCAGAATAAAAGTTCATCCCTACATTACTAATAATCCTGGTTGCAGGGATGCCTAAATACAAACCTGTCAGGACCCAAATAGGATAGGCGTAGATAAGAATAGATAATCTTAACAAAAAACTCTTAAAAAAGAGGATAGGAAGAAAAATGGCAAAGCCAATAATAAAAAATAGAACCTGTAAAAGCAAAACCTATGTCCTTATTAGTAAGCTATTTTATTTAGATAAACCACTATGGACATACTAACGCTTTACAACAAGTAAATATGCTTTCAATAAATACTTAGGAAAATAACTTAGACAACAAAATATAGTATAAGTAATACCAAATTTTTGCTTAGAATATTTACACCGTCCAATCAAGCGCTGAAATAGCATGTAATTTTTGGAAAAAAGAGCTTTTCTAGCACCAACATAATATTCGTGAATTAGAGCATATTCTAAATCTTTTTGGTGAGACAAGGGTAAGAAGCCCGATAATTCAGCGATTGCTATTTCATGTTTGTCTAGTAATTCAAGGATTTCAGATTCTGAGAATAGATTTGTTGTTGCACTCCAAGAGCCTTCACTTTGCTTTCGATAAGCCGATTCAAGACCTGCAATATATAACGCTCCATTAGGTGATGAACTTAAAACTTGCATGTAAAAATCACCTACAGGTGCATTAGCAAGCACCTGATTAAAACTCGCTAACAATTCTTTTTTGAACATTAATGACGCTGTTGGCATGTAAGCACCACCGCCACGAATTACAGTAGATAACGAACAAACTTTATTTAAATCACCCAATGATACGCCGACTTGAAAACTTCCATTCAGATAAATATTTTGTGATGAGTGAAAACTAATACATAGGGATTTATGTTCTTGCATTGCCAAATATTGGCACTGTAATTTATTTGTGCTGATCCAGTAATCGTCGCCTTCGCAGAGAGCAATATACTCAGCCTTTGTTTGCTCAAGTGCTATCAGTGTTGGTAATGTTGGTTTTTGAGAATATTTATTATCTACTTGTTGAATTAGCCGAACTATTGAAGGATAGTTTTCTGCATACTCTTTAATTATTTCTGTCGTTGTATCTGTTGAAGCATCATCATGGATTATTATTTCAAATTTATAATCACATTCTTGTTGTAGAAATGAGTTGATTGCCGTTTTGATGTATTGCTCTTGATTATATGTCATACATACAGCGGAAATATAAACTTTATCAATATATTTCCAGCTATTAATGATTTCTTGTTCAGATCTTAATTGCAACTTATCTATTACCTAATTTAAATTTTTTATTCAATACTAACTTATAACTGAAAAATGTAATGACCAATATTGTCATATAAAATCCAACAAGTTGAAGTAGCAGTGTTACTTTATTTTCAATAATATCTTCATCATATTCTTTTAGTAACGCATAAGCGACTATAGACACTAATAGGGACGGAAGTACTGCTTGAAACAACCAGTGTGAATATTTTATCGTTTTCATTTTCCCATGTATATATGGTACCCAAAATATAAAAGCTATCACTCGAAAAAACAACCATATAATAGCTACGGCGATTACCCCGTACTCGCTACCAAAAAACATGATTAATGGTAATGAACAGAGCAGTAGGGCCATGCTATACCTTACATGATATTTTAAGTCGCCTTTGGCAACTTGCTGATAATATTGAAAACCCGCCACAATTAAAAACGCATTACCGAGCGTGTAATAACTTAAAATATCCTTTCCCCAGTTTGCTGCTTCTGTACTTCCTGTGAATAAGTAAATAATATTTTGCGAAAAGCCTGCTAATACAATTGCACCCGGAACAATAAAAATACAAACGAATTTTGTGAATTTTATATATATCTGTCTAAATTCATCTAGTTTACCATCAGCGTATAACGCTGTTAACCTAGGAATTAACACTGTGCCTATAGGAAATCCTAATAGTAAAATACCGTTCGCTAACATAATACATACGGTAAAATACCCATATTCAGATAAGGTTAATAATTTTGACATTAACACTTTGTCAGCTT
The DNA here is from genome assembly GCF_014077405.1 of Colwellia sp. BRX10-9. Taxonomy (NCBI): domain Bacteria; kingdom Pseudomonadati; phylum Pseudomonadota; class Gammaproteobacteria; order Alteromonadales; family Colwelliaceae; genus Colwellia; species Colwellia sp. BRX10-9. The sequence continues at coordinate 14,317 of NZ_JACGVV010000031.1, forward strand.
GTGCAATAACAACCGAAATAACAGCAGTAATCGCAACCGCTTTGGCAAAACGACCTAACTTTTTAACATTATAAAAACTAAAATGATCTGGTAACCAAAAATTAATCCCCAGTAACTTTCCTATTCGATATCGCATAACAAGTAGTTCAACCATTGCTATAATAAGGTGAAAACCGAAGTAAAGTTTTAAACTTGGGTAATAGATAACGAGAAGCAAACTGATGGGAAAGCGTAAAGTATTTATAATAATGCTTACGCTGTTTATCCATAAAAAGTCTTCAGAGCCCCTAAGTGCAGAGAGATAAAGCACCGATTGAAACCGTACAGCACAAACAATAAAAATAAGTAATACAATACTCGAAAGTAATTCAACAGGTAGGTCAGATTCAAACCACTCAATTGCAAACCAATTATTTGCAAATAATGCAACAATAAGAATAAGTAAGAGGAAACATAAAAAAATCAACTCAAAGGACTTGATTACGGATATAAGGTAAGTATTTTGATACTGTATTTTTTCTTTCGCTATTTCTCTTGATAAAGTAGGATTAAAACCAGAACCGAGCAAATTAATAATGACTTGAGCTACGGTAAAAAAACCTATGAGTCCAAAAGCATCACTGCCTAATGTAGAAAATAAAAAGGGCATCACCGCAAGGCCAATTATTGCCGCGTATCCTTGCGAGAGATACGAAGTAATGGTGTTTGTTTTTAAACTCGCCATTACCTAGTCTTTTAACTTTTCTGTAATAGCATAAGTCTCTTCATAGTGTATCCATGACTCTTTTTCTTCTTCTGATGGAATCCTTTCCCAATCACCATATCTAGTTGATAAAATTTGTTTACTCTCTTTTGGAATTTGAACATCTAAGTGTTCAAATTTAGCAGGGACTTTATCACTAATTTCTTTGAACGAATAAAACGTATTATAATCTGCCTTAGTAAAAACGGTATCCCCTTTCACTCGAGCAAGATTTATATCAAGAAAGTTAACTATAAATTTCCCAAACATACTTCGTCTAGAAATAGAACGGCCACGGATCTTAGAGCTTACTTTATGTATAAAAAGAACAATTTTCTTTAAACTTTCAGACTTAGGTAGGTGATATATAGGATATATATCAAGGCATAAACCTAATTCATTAACGTCAAAATCTTCATGATTAGCCTGCAGACAATCATCATTTATTTTTACTATTGTCGTTGGATCTGCAATTCTAACAACCCAATCAAAATAAGATTTATGGTATGAATCATAATATTTGGCCTTTTTTGATTTAAACACAGTTCTCAGTTTTTTGATATCCTTAGCATCAACGATGATATCAATATCATCGTCCCATGGAATAAAACCTTTATGCCTAACTGCCCCTAATAAGCTTCCATAAAAAATGGTATAGTCGATTTTGTTTGCTTCTAAGACATCAATAATAACTGTAGTTAGCTTAAGTAATCGTTCTTTTACATCTGAAGAATTTAGTAGCTCAAGATTTTTTTTATTCATATTAATCCATTCTTATTTAAACTAACATTCAACTAAGGAGATTTCCCTTAACAAGTCAAATTTTCATGTTAGCTAACTTATTTTAACGAGAGACTTTTTACTATACTAATAACATCATGTAGAGAATTTTCAATTCAGTCTCATTCGTTATGATCTATGTTTGCTAAAGCACTCTTAATATATGTGGTAGAGACGTCTTTTGTGCGAGGTAAATACACGACTTCACAACTATCGGCGAGATCATCAAACCCCCTTTCCAATCATCTCCCATGGCAAAACGTTGGCCAGATATTTATTGATATCATCTCTTTTTGTTCCTAATTATACTCAGGGAAGACCTTCGATACATACTTACAACTTCTGAGGGTCTCGACTCTTTCCTCGTATGAGAAAAAGGACTCTACACCTTTTAAAATATTGAATTCATGTGATAAAACACCAACAATGAATTTATCTCCAAGCAGAGATAGAAGCTTTAACAACCGAATATGGCCAACATGAAACAGATCAAATGTTCCATAAGTTAGGACTACTTTCATTTGTGTCCTACTTCAAATACCATAGTTATAAAAGAGCTTCTACACAATCCACTGAAAATGATGGGATCCCTTTAGATATAACATCTTCTCTTTCTCTAAAAGAGTCATCAATAAAAATAGCATCGGTGTGAGTCATTATTGCAGATTTTGGTGATTTATCAGTGATATGAAAAATTTCATCAAATAAACCAGTCAATCGATATTTTTTCAGTGATACCGATAAATTATATTCATGACGAGTAACTAAATAAATTGAACAATTGTTATTAATTGCCTTATATAAAAAAGCGACTAGCTCTTCATTTACCTTATCATCAATTATCAAGCAATCATCAAAATCAACATACACATGCTTATATTCTATATTTAATTTATATTTATTAGATAAAGCTCTTTCTTGCTTAACTTGAAAAGTATTGATAGCTAACTCAACCGATGTAGCATTATGAACATATAGTGATAGCTCCGCAAAGTTAACACCTCTAACCCTATTAGTTGACATAGAGCCCGCTATTCTGGTTGCAGCTTCCATTAAAACGAGTTCACCCGCATTATTTTCTTTAACTTGAAAGAACCACATACCTTTAAAGGATAATTTTTTACTGATATTTTTAGCAAAATTTAAAAATAGCCCATCAACATCCTTAATGGTGGAAGTACTTACAGAAATGCCATTTAAAACCCTACTTCTGATTCTAGGTCCTGCATATAATAATTCACCCTTGTGATCTGTAAAACAATCAACCGTGTATTCATTACCAGGTAAGTACTCCGTAATAATATTTTCTTGAAAGTCTGCATGAGAAAGCTCTGAAATTTCTTTAATTATACGAGCTCCTTTACTTCCTTGACCTACGTCTGGTTTTAGGAACAATGGAAAATTCACATTTTCAACATCTTTAATACTGTTATAAATATAAGGTGTTGCTACAACATTATTTAAACAATCATATGTTAATTTTTTTGAACGACAAATACGATTAGTTTCAGCACTAGATGTAATAACCTTTACATTTTCCCCAAAGCACTCCGCGTTTTCAGACAATAGCAAAGCTGCAGAATCATGTGCAGGAAAAACATGAGTCACCGAATGCTTGGAGATAAATGATTTTAAGTAATCTAAAAATTCAGGTTCATCAATGAAAGGGGCATCTGAATAAAATTCTTTATACACAGTAGAGGAGTAATCGATAAGAGAGTTTAATCCAATTAACTCTATGTTCTTAACACCTTTTAACGATCTAGCAATTTCAAGTCCAATTTCTGTTCCACAAGGAACAACTAATACTTTCATATTTCCCCCACCACTTTTTTAACTACTTTAACAACTGCATCAACATCAGAAATTGTCATATAAAAATGCAATGGTAAACAAAGTACACTTTCAACTATCTGCCTGCTATTTTCAACACCATAATCTTTCGATTTGTTAAAAATACTTTCTAAAGATGGAGAGAAATAACTACGACTTTGTATATTGTGTATTTTGAGTTCATTGACCAGTAACTCTTTTATGTCTTTATTCTTTAAAGAAATGGCCATATAAGCACCATTAAAACTTGAAGAGTCAAACCATAATGGCATGTCTACGTAATGCTTTAATTCGTCACGATAATACTCAAAAAGTGTAGCTCTATGCTCAACTATATTATCTATTTCGTCCAAAAGGCTTAAACCAACTGCACATTGATACTCATTTAATTTTGCATTAATTCCTGCTTCTGTGATATTGCCATTATCATCTATACCAAAATTAATTAAGCGTTTAGCTCGTTCAAAATCAGCTTTACGTTTAAAGACGATAGCTCCACCTTCAACGGTATGAAACACTTTAGTCGCGTGAAAGCTTAGCGTACTAGCATCACCAAAACTAAGCACGGATTTACCGTCAACATTGACAGCAAAAGCATGAGAAGCATCATAAATTATATTTATATTATATTTTTTTCCAATATCATCAAAACGATTAATATCACAAGGGTTACCATAAACATGGGTTGCTACAATCGTGTCGACATTCGAATCATTATCTAATACTTTCTGTACTTGTTTAGGACATAGGTTATAAGATTTTTTATCAATGTCACTAAAGGAAGTTTCTATACCCTGCCAAATTAATGAACTGGCGGTAGCAACAAAACTAAAAGGGGTTGTTAAAGCACTTTTGACGTTAAGGGCTTTATATGCAACCTGCAATGCCAATGTGCCATTAGAAACTAGCAATAAATTTTCAACCCCTAAGTAAGCCTCTAATCTTTGAGTTAGTTGCTGATGTAGGGGACCAAAATTAGTATACCATCCGCTATCATTAACTTGTTCTAAGTATTTAGTTAGCTTTTCTAAATTTGGTTTAATCGGCTGATTTAATTTAATTGTCATTTTACTAAGCTCATTAAATACTTACCATAACTATTTTTCATCATTGGTTTAGCCAGTTCTGTTAACTCTTCTCCTGACAACCAATTATTATTAAAAGCAATTTCTTCTAAACAAGCGATTTTAAAACCTTGCCTGTGCTCAATCGTTTGAACAAACTGCCCGGCTTCTAGCAGCGATTCATGAGTCCCTGTATCTAACCAAGCAAAGCCACGGCCCAATATTTCTACACTTAATTCTTTTCTTTCAAGGTAAGCATTATTTATACACGTGATTTCTAATTCCCCTCGCTCAGAAGGTCTGATAGATTTTGCAATTTCAATTACATTATTGTCATAAAAATAAAGGCCAGTGACGGCATAATTTGACTTGGGCTTATTTGGTTTTTCTTCAATTGAAAGTACAGTCATATTATCGTCAAAATCGACTACTCCAAAACGTTCAGGATCTTTTACTTGATATCCAAATACTGTAGCGCCTAATTGCTTTTGTGCTGCATTAAGTAACTTAGGAGAAAATCCTTGTCCATAGAAAATGTTATCTCCCAATACTAGGCAAACATTATCATCACCAATGAATTTTTCACCAATAATAAAAGCTTGTGCTAAACCATCTGGGCTTGGCTGTATTTCGTAGCTAATATTAATACCAAACTGAGATCCATCTTTTAATAAACGTTGATATCCACCAATATCATCAGGAGTTGATATAATTAATATATCCCTGATTCCCGCAAGCATTAATACTGATATAGGATAAAAAATCATTGGCTTATCATAAATAGGTAATAACTGCTTTGATACACCTTGAGTAATTGGATATAGGCGTGTACCTGACCCTCCAGCTAAAACTATTCCTTTCATTTTATCTATGCTCCTAAGCGCTCTCGTTGATAAGAGCCGTCTTGAACTCGTTTACACCATTTAGCATTAGCTAAGTACCATTCAACCGTTTTTCTTAAACCAGTTTCAAATGTTTCTTTTGGTGTCCAGTTTAATTCCTTTTCTATTTTACTTGCATCAATGGCATAACGAATGTCATGACCTGGACGATCTTTAACAAAAGAAATTAGTTCTTTATAGTCACTTTTCTGTGGCACCAGTTCATTTAATATGTCACAAATAGTTTCAACGACTTCAATATTTTTCTTTTCGTTATGACCACCTATATTATAGGTTTCACCAACAATACCTTCAGTAACCACTTTAACTAATGCTCGCGCATGATCTTCAACGTAAAGCCAATCGCGAATTTGATCACCTTTACCGTAAATAGGTAAAGGCTTCCCTTCTAAGGCATTTAAAATGACTAATGGAATTAGCTTTTCTGGGAAGTGGTAAGGGCCGTAATTGTTTGAACAGTTGGTAATAATCGTAGGCAGACCATAAGTACGGAGCCACGCCCGAACTAAGTGATCACTTGAGGCTTTAGAAGCAGAATATGGTGAGCTTGGATCATATGATGTTTCTTCAGTGAATAAATCATCTGTTCCGCCTAAATCACCATAAACTTCATCAGTTGAGATGTGGTGAAAGCGGAAATTAGATTTGCAATCATCATCTAATCCTAACCAATACTGTCGTGTTGCTTCTAATAAGGTGTAAGTACCTACAATATTGGTTTCAATAAATGCAGCAGGACCATCAATAGAACGATCGACATGAGATTCTGCAGCTAAATGCATAACTGCATCGGGCTGATGTTCAGAAAAAACTCTATCAAGTTCAGCTCTATTACAAATATCAACTTGTTCAAAGACGTATCTCGCAGAGTCAGATATGTCTGACAATGATTCTAAATTACCCGCATAGGTTAGTTTATCTAAATTGATCACACTATCATTGGTATTATTAATGATGTTTCGAATAACGGCTGAGCCAATAAAACCAGCACCACCTGTAATTAAAATCTTAAACATAAATCTCTACTTATAAATTAATGATGTTGATTATTTTCAACATCAAAACTCAGTTATTTTAACACCCTGAGACAAGACGGTCATCATTGAGACACATATTGATGGTCTCAATCAACATCAACCTATTAAAAAAGCCCTTATCAATAAGGGCTTAATTATTAAAACCTTCTTTCATACCAATAGGTTTGCCTATTTAACTTTTTCAAATTTTGTTATTTTTCGAATAACGAATACATAACATGCAAAGACAAAAATAAACCCTGTCAGCATAATTACATCTGGTGTAACAAAATATTCACCCGCTAAACCAATTATCGACATTACTACTGCAAATATAGAGATAATAAGCAAAGTTTGACGAGAGCTATAACCAACACGTTGAAGTATATGATGAAGGTGGTCTCTGTCTGGCTTGAAAGGTGATTTACCATTTTTATAACGTCGTACCACTATTGCTAACATATCCATTAATGGTACGGCGCAAATCCACAGTGCGGTTACAGGCCTAAATGAGGCGTTTTCATTTTGAGTCCCCATAGTAAGCAACCAAATAACACTCAAGCCAATGAACATGCTTCCTGCGTCACCCATGAATATTTTTCTTGCTTTGGACGCTAAACCTAAATTAAAAATTAAATAGGGAATAGTCGCCGTAGCAAGTATTAACGGGTAACTCACATAATCGTTTTGACCACTCATAATAAATAATATAGCTATAGACGTAAAAGTATTAATACTTAAACTGCCAATTAAACCATCAATACCGTCAACCATATTAAAAGCATTGATAACAACAATAATACCGACATAGGTAAATATAATACCTACAGGGCCTAGTGTTACATCACCTAAACCAAACAAATTACCTAAGTTTGAAATATAACCACCTACACCATAAATCATCAGACTTGCGACAATAAGCTGGCCAATAATTCTAATACGTACTTTCAAGTCAAATTTGTCGTCTACCGCACCAATGAAAACCATCATTGCTGAGGCAATGAGGTACATACGAAGTTCTAAAGTATTAGGGAGCCATAAAAGACTAGCCATAAGTACCGCTATAAAGATTGAAATTCCGCCAATAAGCGGAATATGTCCGGCATGCAGTTTTCGTTCGCTTGGTTTGTCAACTAAGCCAACTTCTATTGCTACCGGTTTAAAAAACTTAATTGCGATAAAGGCAAAGCAAAAAGCGGTAAGTGCAGAGATAAATACTTCCATCATAATTTCATATTAGCTTACGCTAAATTTTCGTCCTTTGGTTTAGTCGATTTATTATTCTTAGTAAAGTGTCTGATTAATACGATAAGTACCGACAATATACCACCCAGCATTGTACCTAGTACTACAATTAATGCACGCTTAGGACCAGATTTTTTTTCTGGTACTTGAGCAGGGTCAATCGTTTTTAAAACATATTCTGCTGAAACCTTAGTTAGCATCATATTTTTTGTTTGCTCTTCAATCAATTGATAAAAAACAGTTTCCATGGCACTTACTTCTGTGTTCTCAAGTTGTTTCGTTAAATAATCAATAGAAGATTGAGCTTCTTTTTCATCTTTTTCACGCATAAAGTCATTAACGTCTTCAACTAACCAAATTAGCCATTGTTTTGCTACTTCAGGTGAATAGAATGCAACATCTATTGTTACTAGCGAAGTTGCTTTATCTTGTGTAATGGAAAGTAATTTTAAAAGTTCTTGATAGGCTTCCCAAGAAGACGGTTCAGACTTTTTGGGGTATGAGGCTTCTCTTAACCATTTTTTATTTTTACTATCATAAAGCTCTTTATTAATAACGAGAGAGTCTGTTGCTCTATCCCAATTTTCACTGGCCATTAATGGCACTAACAATTCATGTTTAATAATAAAAGTTTCAAGAAAAGCACGTGACTTTATAATTTCAAGAGCTAAAGCTGTTTTATCAGTGCCACCGCCACCTAAGCTAATTCCCGCAAGACTGGCTAAACCACCGAACTGCCCTGCAAGAGCCCCCATTCCACCGGCAGAATCTGATGAGGCTGGTGATAATAAAACCGACGCTTTATAAACATCAGGTTTTGATAAGGCAAAAACTACAGATGAAACAGCAAATATAAATGAAATAACGATAATAAGGAGTTTACCAGACCATATAGCACGCCATAATTCTACTAAGTCAATTTCATCGTCTGAGTTATTTTTTTCGGCAAGTTGTTGAGACATTTGCTGAGAAAGCAAAAGCGCTTCTGGAGAAAATGGTGTAGTAGATTGCTGAGTACTATTATGACTCGATTGATTCTGATTTGGCACTTGCAGATTTTCCATTCTTAACTATTTGAATAACAATAGGACACTTTCCTATTAAAGGTTGCGAATTATACGGTATTAAATGTTGTTAAGCCACTGTTTTGCTGATCTTCAATGATGGTTTGCTATTGTTCTTGGCTACGTGTAATTCTCATGGTTATCTCCAAAATTAAGTTTGGGGATAAGATATCGGAGATCGATAATTAGAGACAGATGTCGTTAGCTATACGCTCAGGTTTTAATTATCAATAAGCAAAAAAAACGGCTATACAGCCGTTTTTTTTATATGTGTATACTAATTTATCTCACACCCAGTAACTCAAATTTTCACTGGGTTTTATTAATAATGGCAAACATATTAACGCGCTTGATAATACGCCTCTTTTAAGCGATTCGAATTTTCATAAATATATTCACTGCCTAAACGGTCATGATTATAAAAGGCACTATCAAGGTTATAAAACTGCTTAGTGTTATCGCCAGTACCTGGTGTTAGTCTATTATGGTTTTCCCCAACGAGTGTACTCACTGAATAATTCCACTTAGGCTTGCCTCTTACTTGAAAGTATTTATTATTGTAATCTTTACGTGGTGTTAACGGTATTGAAAAGCCAAGACCAATAAATTGATTAGCTTCTTCACCATCAATTTTTGTGTTTTTATAGGTTAAATTTAACGACACATCACCAAACATTCTCTCTACTTTAAAAATTAAACCTTTATCGCGTTGCCAGTACTTCCCTACCTGTAGTTCAGCAGTCGCATTAAGATGAGCGTTATAATATTTATACGTACCAATAAGAACCTCTCTTGGTTCAGGTTCTTTTGGCGATCGACAACGCAAAGCTAAAATATTACACCCCGCGTAAGCCCTGCCTGTTGGTACTAATTGGTTTTCATATCTTGCAGTGAACAGGTTTACTTTATGAACACCACCAACACTTTGCCAACGAGCTTCGTTCGCTACATAGTTATAAGTATCACGATAGCGACCAAAAAAAGTCATGTTTTTTACCGAATACGGTAATGAAAAGGTCTGATGAAAGCTATATTCTTTTAGTCCTGTTGTTTGCTTATCATCAGCGAAATATTGACCATCTTCAAAGTTCTTGGTTTCAGCAAGCTGTGCAACATGTGCAGCGGTTAAAGCAGCACCAGGCCATAAGGGTAATTCAACGTGGCTAATTAAGGCTACAGAAGCATCAAAGGCGCCAAGCTCTGTTCCCACTCTAGAGGCTATTCCGGGCCAAAAGGTAAAGCGTGGTTTTAGCCAAAAATCATTGCTATTATCAGCATCTTCCGAGGTCAACCGCTCAGTGGCAAAAGTATCCGTTGATATATCAATTTTTAAAGGCTTATCATCTCTTAAAAAGGCATCATATTCAGCGATACTGCCTTTTACGACTAAGGTTGAAATCTCTCGCTCTTTCAGCACTAAAGTAAAGTGCGAATAATTATGATGTATATTTTTGCTAATAATCCCTAGAATAACGCCAAGCCCATCTATTTTGTTACGGTTATAAATGTGATCTTCAAGTTCTACATAGACCGTATTTACATCAGCTTCAGCAACCCTAATTGATTCAAAACCTTCTTTAACCAATAATTTCCTTAACCGTAATCGCTCAAGTGCACCTGAGCGATAAGCATCATCTAACTCAACATCATTTATAGCTAATGCTACATATTCGCTTGTTCGTTCTAATTGACTATCATCTTTACCATGGTTTACCGGGTTACTTTTTGGGTGCGATGAATGAGTACCTGCGTCATAATCAAGCGGTATAGTTAACCCTATACCATAATAAACATCATCTTTTAATGCCTCGTTACTACTAGAGATAAGTAGTTCAGTCGTTAATTTAATACCGCTGCTCAGCCACTTTTTAGGTGAAGATAAATGCATACCTAATTGAGTATCGGCTGCATCATATTCTGCTGAAAGCTTTACCCATTGATAAGGCTGCCATTCAACACCCGCAAAAACACCATCAAGGCGCCCTTGGTTTGAATCGCTTTGTCCAATACCCAGTGAAATATTAACGTCTTCTAGAATGTTTTTTGTCGCCACAGCATACTTAGCATCAAAATAATTCGCCGCGCCACCCAGATCTTGAATACCTACCGCCAAACTAAACCAGTCCTTTGGGATAAAAGGGATACCTATTTTAATGTTGGCTGATAGATCAGTTAAACCGTCCTTTCCACCAAAATCATAGTCAGCTAATCGTGCTGAAACTTCAATATACTTCCATAAACCTACACCAAAGTTATAATTATCACCGTTTCTATAACCATCCCTTGTTTCAACTTGGTTACTGTATTTCAGGTAAAGCGTACCTTCATCAAACAATGTTGCTGTAGGGGTATTTATTAGTCCGCTATACCCTTGAAAAGACATACTTGCCTCAGGTTCAGCGGCAGTAATAAAACAAGGCAGTAAAGCCAATACAAACAAAATACGGTGCTTCATTTTAATAAATCCTAACAAGGTTAATTCTAACTATTGATAATAAGAGTATGTAGAGCAAATAGTGCCAAGTGCTGTGTCACTTGGCTCGACAAAAATCATAGGCTTTGTGGTGCTATAACTAGAATAAACCATTCTGAGCATTCAACCCCGAATGGCTTTAAAATCATAATAACGAAAAACAGCCACATTTAAATGACCACTTAAACAGCAAGCCATTACTTTAACGTATTGGCGGTTTAAGTGACTTTTTTCAACTCGATAATTTCAGCTGTTTTCAACGGCCCTTTTTCTTTTTGTAGCCACACTAAATCACATATTCCATCGGTGGGGTTAAATCCTGTTGGGGCCTTAAGCAATATCTCACGAATTAACTCATGGTCAAAGGCATGACAGGCATTATCGAGTTTTTTTAGCAAAGGTTCTAGCTCATGCCAATCAAGCATGGCTTCTTGTGCACTCATAATACGCTCATGAATAGTGCCTGAAACGTTATCACCTATAAGAAGTTCTTCATAAAGCTTCTCACCGGGCCTTAACCCAGTACATTTAATAACAATGTCACCGTTAGGCTTGTTATCAGATTTAACCGAAAAACCACTCAAGTGAATAATTTTACAGGCTAGGTCATAAATTTTTACTGGCTCGCCCATATCAAGTACAAATACATCTCCACCTGTGCCCATAGCACCGGCTTGAATAACAAGTTGAGAGGCTTCAGGTATCGTCATAAAATAACGAGTAATATCTGGGTGCGTTAACGTTACCGGGCCACCGTCCTTAATTTGCTTTCTAAACAAAGGAACCACTGATCCAGACGAACCTAAAACATTACCAAAGCGAACCATACAAAAACGCGTAGTATCTTGTGTTTTAGACAACGCCTGTAGAACCAATTCAGCCACACGTTTAGTGGTACCCATTATATTAGTGGGTCTAACGGCTTTATCGGTAGAGATTAATACAAAAGTCTCAACATTGGCATTTATGGCAGCACGCGCTGCATAATAAGTACCAAAAACATTATTCCTAACACCTTCAACAACATTATGCTCAACCAATGGAACATGCTTGTATGCGGCAGCATGGTAAACTGTTTGTACGGCAAAACTTTTCATAACCGTTTCAATGCGATTCACTCTTTGCACTGAGCCCATAATAGGCAATACTTCTACGATTAAACCGTGTGTTAATTTATATTCATTAAGCTCTTTATCAATGGTATACAAACCAAACTCAGACGACTCAAATAAAACCAGTTTAGCTGGCTGTAGCCGAATAATTTGACGACATAATTCAGAGCCAATAGAGCCACCAGCGCCAGTAACCATAACAATTTTACCCGCGATATTAGCATTCATTAATTCAGGTTTAGGCTCTACTGGGTCACGCCCTAATAAATCTTCAACGCCAACATCTTTAAACTCTTCAAGCTTAGCTTTACCATCCAAAACATCAGCCATGCCAGGAATAGTTAATACCTGCACACCAAGTGAATCAATTTTACTTAACACTTCTTTGCGAAGTGACCTTGAAGCACTGGGCATTGCTAATAATATTTTTTCTATATTTTTACTTTTAATAAGGCTTGGTATTTCTTCGGGGGCATAAACATGAATACCTTGAATAACGGTTCTTTGCAATGCAACATCATCATCAACAAAAGCAACAGCATGATATTCAGGCCCCTGTGATAAAGCGGTTGATAACTGACGTCCTGCAGAGCCTGCACCATAAATTAAGACTGAGTTTTTCTTATGCCAGCGTGGGTGGCTAATTATCGCTCTTACCAAAACTCTTGAACCACCAATCAATATCAAACATAAACTAAAGAAAATAAAAGGAACTGTACGAGGCATAGCAACGGTAAAGAAGAATGAAAAACCAATGATTAATACCGTAGAAAAAACACTGCCTAGGCTAATAGCCCAAATAGCTTGCATATTCATATAGCGTAATATAGCCCGATAAAGTCCAAGTCTTACAAAAACGAGTAAACTAAGCGGTAACACACAGGAAAAAACTAGCCAGTAATCTTGCTTAAATAGAGGAGAGAAGCTTTCAAGACGCATGAACAATGCGAACCAAAAAGCTAAAAATAAAAATACTGAATCTATTAATAGTGAAATGGCGCGCTTATAAGTGCGTGGTAATTTCAAAACTGATTGAATCAAAGTCACTAACTAATTCCTTTTATAAATTAAAATACATTTTCCTTTTACAGAATGGTCTAGTATAAACTAAAAAAACTGAAATTTAACTGAAAATAAATGCATTCCTGTACATTTACACAACAATTAGCTTTCTGTTTTGAGGGAATACGAGGGTCTAATCAGTTAGCCTGTGACTCTGAAATGTCACTTACTATTTCGTATAATATGGTTCGATAACGACTTGTACCTGCAAAGTTACAAACCGTCACCTTCGAAGTATCTAGTCGAAGATCCACTTCCTTTGCTTTAGTTATTATGGCTATCAATTAAGACAACATCCACAAAATAACTTACCATCATTCTGATTGTCTCTTAAACCGACGTAACGTGGAAGTTACTTATTAGATAATACCGGAGCCATTATCCTGAATCCAGATCTAACAGCTCGATACTCTGCAGCCGTCATTCCCGAAGTATTTGATCGGGAATCCGGTTTTTTTAACTGTTATTAATTCCGACTAATATTACTTAGTAGATATAGCCGGTGCTGCATTGCTTTGAGTCCACCACTTTCAAGCGTCACTAACCTTTACTAGCCAATCCAAACACCTGCTTAATTACACTAACAGTTTTATCAATTTCAGCTTGAGTCAATGTCGGATGAACTACAAACATCAAACTGGTTTCACCCAATTCAACGGCATTAGTTAAACGTTTTTCAGGCCTAAAACCAGTATTATCAAAAGCCTTTTCTAAGTAAACTTCTGAGCAACTGCCTTGAAAACAAGGAACACCTGCAGCAACTATTTCATTAACAATACGGTCACGATCCCAACCATCAGCTAATAACTCAGGCTTAATAAACATATAATGCTTATATTCAGCATGTTCACTGTAGTCTGGCACTTCAACTAAGCGCACCAAATCAAAAGCACTTGCAGCTTCATCAAGTTGCTTAGCATATGCTTGACGTGACTCGGACCATGACTTCATACGTGTTAACTGAATACGACCAATAGCTGCCTGCATTTCAGTCATGCGCCAATTAGTGCCAAAGCTTTCATGTAACCACCTAAATCCTGGTGGGTGTTCTTTGTTATAAATAGCATCCCACGATTTACCATGGTCTTTATACGCCCACATGGTTTTCCATAATGTTTCATCATTAGTAGTAACCATACCGCCCTCACCACCGGTAGACATAATTTTATCTTGGCAGAAAGACCAAGCGCCAACATGACCAATAGAACCAACACTACGGCCTTTATATTTTGCACCATGTGCTTGGGCACAATCTTCAATAACATAAAAACCATGCTTTTCACTTAACGCCATAATGGCATCCATTTCAGCAGGCATACCCGCTAAATGCACAACAATTACAGCTTTAGTATTTTCAGTAAGGACGGCTTCAATACTTTTAGCAGTGATATTTTGACTATTCAAATCAACATCGGCAAATACCGGTTTTGCACCTGCTGTAACAATACTTGATGCAGAAGCTAAAAAAGTACGCGGCGTGGTAATAACCTCATCGCCAACACCTATATTCATAGCCTTTAAAGCAATATCTAGCGCTAAGGTGCCATTACCTAAGGCAACGGCATATATACTATCAGAAAAACTAGCGAATTCTTTTTCAAATTCACGACCTTCTTGACCAGTCCAGTAGTTAACTTTATTTGATAATAAAACATTTTGTACGGCATCAGCTTCTTCTTGAGTGAAACTAGGCCATGGGGAGAATGGGGTATTTAGCATAAATTAGTACTCAAAAAAACCTTTTTTTGTTTTACGTCCAAGGTGATTTGCTCTCACCATTTTACGGAGTAATGGGTGTGCTCTATATTTAGGGTCACCCGTTTCTTTATAAAGTGTTTCCATTATAGAAAGATTAACATCATTCCCAATAAGGTCAGCAAGCGCAAGAGGTCCCATAGGATGATGCGCGCCGAATTTCATTGCTTTATCAATATCTTCAGCAGTAGCAACACCTTCAGATAATATACTTATGGCTTCGTTAATCATAGGGATTAACATTCTATTCACCACAAAGCCAGGAGCTTCATTAACTACAACTGGTGACTTGCCTAATTTACTTGTAAAGTCTTTTAATTTATCAATTACATCTTGGCTAGTTACGTGACCCGATACGATTTCAACAAGCTCCATAACTGGTGCAGGGTTAAAGAAATGTAGACCCACTACATTTTCTGGCCGAGGACAAAGGCTAGCGAAAGCGGTAATAGAAAGTGACGACGTATTAGATGCAATAATCATATCTTCGCTGATATATGGAACTAAGTTTTTATAAAGTTCCAACTTAACTTCAAAGTTTTCTGCGATAGCTTCAATGACTATGTTTGAGCTCTCAATGTCTGCAATTGAATCACTAACAATTAATTTTTCAATAGCATTTGAAGCTGAGGATTCCGTCAACTTACCTTTTATAACCAATTTACTTAACTGCTTCAAACATACACTTTTTACTGTTTCGGCTTTATCAAGACTTCTCGCGATTATGATTAATCTGGTAACAACTTCACTCTGCATTAAAACCTGTGCGATACCTGATCCCATAGTGCCAGAGCCAATAATCGAAATAATCATAATGGAGGTAATTCCTTAAGTTTCTTGGCTGGATTACCTGCAAAAATCATTAATTCTGGTATATTTTTAGTTAGAATCCCCCCCATGCCTAACATGGCGCCTTTTTCTATAGTAATTCCCTGCCTAATTACAGCACCCGTTCCTATTTCAACACACTTAGATAATGTTACATTCCCTGAGATTGCAGCCATTGGCGCGACTGTCACAAAAGCGTCAAAATTACACTCATGTCCCACCGTTACATTTAGATTCAGAATATTATGATTACCTAGTGCAACATCTACTGTAATAATAGTTCCTGCACATACAATACTCCCTTCTCCAAAGCTCACAGTATTTGAATATTTTACGCTTGGGTGTATTAGGGTAGTAAATGAAGGAGTGCCTAACTTAAACATATTACTACACACTTTAGAACGAGTTCTTGGCGATCCAATAGCGATAATAAATTCACAGTCAGGATAATCTAACCAGGTGTTAATATTGCCCAAGACTTCTGCACCTTGGATGGTTATTCCATGAGTTTCAGCGTTATCATCCAAAACACCACGAACCTTTCTGTTACAGTCATTTGCTAACCAAATAACCTCTTTAGCGAAACCACCACCACCAATGACAATTAAATCTTTCATTTTTCACTTCCTTTAAACATAGACATAGTAACTTCACCTTCAGCACTTATGCCTTCGCGAACAAATACTTTTTTTACCGTTAACAGTAAGATTTTCATGTCTAACCAAAAACTTTGATTATCAACGTACCAGACATCGAATGTGAACTTATCTTCCCAACTAATAGCATTACGGCCATTTACTTGTGCCCAGCCTGTAATACCTGGGCGAACATTATGTCGACGAGCTTGTTCATTATTATACAAAGGTAAGTATCCGACTAATAATGGTCTAGGCCCTACTAAGCTCATATCACCTTTAAGCACATTAAATAACCCAGGTAGTTCGTCTAAACTAGCAGAACGTAAAAAACTACCAAAAGGTGTCATTCTTTGATCATCAGCCAACAGCATACCATTGTTGTCTACTGCCTCTAACATGGTGCGGAATTTTATCATTTTAAATGTTTTACCATTTAAACCTGGACGGTCTTGGGTAAATAAAATAGGCGAACCAAGTTTACTTCGAACTAATATGGCCGTAACCAATATAATTGGAGACAAAAATAATAGCGCTAATACAGAAATGATAATGTCAAAAAACCTTTTCATTACTTAACTTCCTCAAATACAGAAATGAATTTTTCAACACCTACAGCGACTGATAATTCTTTCTGATAAAAATCAAATGCATTTTTTCCCATTAACCCACGTTCTTCTGGACTTTTACCTACAAGTCTTTCAATTGCATCAGCCAGTGATTTTGGATTATTGGCCTTACAGGCAACTCCAGCCTCTGCCTTTGCGATTATGTCTGCGGCATCACCATTTACTCCCATAACAATTGGTTTCCCAATTCTCAGATACGCCTGAGTACGAGACGGGATTGTTATAGAAAAAAGTTCGTCATCCGTCAAATGAACTAAAAGTATGTCTGCTTTATTGAGAAGGCCCCCAACTTCTTGCATTGGGACTCTTGGGAGGAAATACACGTTATCTAAGGCAAGTTCATCTACTTGTTGTATAGCCTTATCTTTAGCAATACCTGATCCTAAAAATACAAGATTAACATTCACGTGCTTACTTTGAAGTATTTCAGCTGCATCGACGATTGCGGGCACCCCTTGAGCATTACCTAAGTTTCCGGCAAATAATAGATTTAACCTTCCGTTATCTGGTAATTGTAAAGCACTTTCAATTCCATTATCCAAAGCTTCTTCATCACACCAGTTATAGATAACTTCAAGCTTGGCTTCAGGAACACCTCTTTCAAGCAATCGTTTTTTAAAGCCTGGAGATAACACTACAACTTTAGACGCTCTTTTATAAACAAACTGACAAAACACCTCAACAAGAGAAAGTGCTTTTTTGTTATTTAACATACCTGTAGCAGCGAGTGTCTCAGGCCATAGATCTTGTATATCAACAACCAATGGTGCACGCCTAAATAAAGATATTAATGTAGCAGATAAAGCAGTCGTCAATGGAGGATGATAGCTATAAATGACATCCGGTTTAGATACCGAGAATAGCCCACATAAACTAGACGATATTGCAAAAGAAATATAGTTAGCAATACGCTTTAACGTAGAGCCATCATGACTTGGATAAAGTGGTGTACGATGAATAATAACACCATCTATCACCTCAACATCGTGAAACTTGATGCTGTATCCATCATATACCTTGCCGCCCGGATAATTTGGAAATCCGGTAATAACTTCAACTTGGTGTCCTGCTTTCACTAACTCCTTTGCAAAAAGTAAACCTTTAAAAGTTGGTTCCGGATCAAACCACTGTGTAACTATGAGAATTTTCAATACTTATCCATTAAGCAAGGTACTTATATTTAAATAAGCACCTTATGCTATCTAATATTTTTTCCAAACCACACGGTTAATATAATCAGTGTATGAGTGAATAATACGCACCACTTTATCCGAAACATTAGGCATTGAATAATCTGCGACTTGACGCAATGTTCTTTCATCACCACGAGCTTGAGTTTCTAATATTTCTAATGCTTGCATAACACGCTCAGGCTCAAGTCCAACCATCATTACCGCCGCTTCTTCCATCCCTTCTGGACGTTCGTGTGCTTCACGTAAATTAAGCGCAGGAAAATTTAAAATAGATGACTCCTCATTAATCGTACCACTATCAGAAAGCACTGCTCTTGCTTCTTTTTGTAGCTTAACGTAATCCCTAAAACCAAGAGGTTTTAATAACTGAACAAGCGGGTGGAATTGGATGTTTTGCGAATCTATACGGTTCTGTGTACGTGGATGAGTAGAAACAATGACTGGTTCACCATAAGTTTCTGCAACCGTGTTAAGTGTTAACGCCAATTTTGCGAGATTAACGTCTGAATCAACATTTTCTTCACGATGCGCACTAACTACAAAATATTTACCAGAAGTAAGCTCTAATCGAGGTAAAACATCTGAAGCTTCGATTACATCAGCATAATGAGTGAGGACTTCACACATCGGGCTACCTGTTTTAATTATACGATCAGCAGGTAAACCTTCCGCTAATAAATACTCACGCGCAATATCACTGTAAGTAAGGTTAATATCCGCAGTATGATCAACGATACGTCGGTTAATTTCTTCAGGTACACGCATATCAAAACAGCGATTTCCTGCTTCCATATGAAAGATTGGGATCTTACGACGTTTTGCAGGGATAGCTGATAAGCAACTGTTTGTATCACCCAGCACAAGCAGTGCATCAGGTTGTTCTTTTTCTAAAACACCATCAACAGCAATAATTATCTGGCCAATTGTTTCTGATGCATTTTTACCTGCCGCATTTAAAAAGTAGTCAGGTTTCCGGACACCAAGATCATCAAAAAATATTTGGTTCAATTCATAATCATAGTTTTGCCCCGTGTGCACAATGGTATGCTTACAATGTACATCTAATTTAGCTAATACACGGGATAAACGGATAATCTCTGGACGGGTACCTACAACACTTACTACATGTAATTTTTTCATTCTCAAACCTTAAAATTAACGGTATCTGGATTCTCGCGATCAAATATTTCATTTGCCCACAACATTACAACTAACTCATTATCACCAATATTCGTTATATCGTGTGACCAACCGGGTGCTGTTTCTACAATACGAGATTCTTCGCCATTAACAATTAGCTCATAAGATTCACCAGTGCTGATGTGTCTAAATTTAAATGAAGCTTTACCATTAATCACTAAGAACTTTTCTGTTTTAGTATGGTGATAATGACCACCACGTGTAATGCCCGGATGAGCAGTAAAAAATGAAAACTGACCTGCATCTTTAGTTTTAAGCATTTCAACAAATGTACCGCGCTCGTCACTGTGGCGAGTAACATCATATGCGAACTGCTCAGGAGCAAGGTAACTAATATAAGTTGAATAAAGTACACGAATAAAACCTTCGCCCACTTTAGCTGAAATCATACTTTCACGACTTTCTTTAAATTCAGCAAGCAATGCTGCTACTTCACCAACCGTTGTTTGATAGACCGGCTCAACATAGCTATATGATTCTGCTGTTTGGGTAGTAGCAGCTAACAGGCCAACAAACGACTGACAAACATCATCGATATAAACAAGATTAAGCGCCGCATCGGGGTTGTTAATTGTGATTGGCAAATCATTTAGGGTGTTATAACAGAAGGTAGCAACAGCAGAGTTATAATTAGGCCGACACCATTTGCCAAATACATTGGGTAAACGGTAGATATAAGTCGCAGCCCCCGTTTCTTGTTGATAAGCAGCAACAGCTTGCTCAGCCCCAGCCTTGCTAGTCCCGTATGGGGTATCTAATTCAGCTTGTATGGATGAGGTCAATAATACGGGGGTTTTACGACCACTTTTAACCAGCGTATCAATAATTTTCTGAGTTAAGTCAGTATTACCTTTTTTAAATTCATCATTATTTTTAGGCCGATTAATCCCTGCAAGATGATAGATAAAGTCTGCAGACTTTATCTTTTCAATGATACTTTCTTCATTATCATCCCGCGTGATTTTTTCAATATTGCCAAAACCTGCTTCTTGTAAGAAAACACACAAATTTTGGCCAATAAACCCTGCAGATCCTGTTACTAAAATATTCATTTACACACCTTCAGGAACAAACAAATTACCAGATTCAATTTCACGCATAAAGTCAAGTTTACGTAACAATTCTTTCATACCTTCAACGTCTAAACGCTCAGTATTGTGTGAGTTATAGTCTTCAATCTGAGATAAGTCTTTTTCACCTTCTTCTGTATATTGTGCATAATTCAAATCACGGTTATCAGCAGGAATACGGTAATATTCACCTTGGTCTTGAGCCACAAACATCTCTTCACGACTACATAAGGCTTCAAACAGTTTCTCTCCATGGCGTGTACCAATAACATTCACTTTATGCTCAGGCTTACCAATCATCTCAAGAATAGCTTGTGTCATCACTTCAATCGTTGCTGCTGGTGCTTTTTGAACAAAAATATCACCATTTACTCCATACTCAAAAGCATGAAGTACTAAATCAACAGCGTCATCTAAGGTCATCATAAAACGAGTCATAGAAGGATCTGTCAGCGTAATTGGTGTATTTTCTATTATTTGGCGAATAAACAAGGGGATTACCGAACCACGAGAAGCCATGACATTACCATAACGTGTACCAGAGATAACTGTATTGGTGCCTTCTAAATTACGGCTCTTAGCAACTATCACTTTTTCCATCATCGCTTTTGAAATACCCATTGCATTAATTGGGTAAACTGCCTTATCTGTACTTAAACAAACAACTCTACTCACACCATGAAAAATCGCAGATTCTAAAACATTCTCAGTACCCAACACGTTAGTTTTAACTGCTTCTAGAGGATAAAACTCACATGATGGGACTTGCTTTAATGCCGCAGCATGAAATACATAATCAACACCACGCATTGCCGTTGAAATACTTTGCGGATCACGCACATCACCAATATAAAACTTTAACTTATCAGAGTTAAACTTCTTACGCATATCATCTTGTTTTTTCTCATCACGTGAAAATATACGTATTTCTTTAATATTTGACTCTAAAAAACGGCGTAATACTGCATTTCCAAATGATCCGGTTCCTCCAGTTATTAATAGAGTTTTGGCTTTAAACATTTTCGACTTCCTTATTTAAATTTCTAATATATTCTCTAATTTTCTTGCCTTGGCTTTGAGTATCTCTGGTCTTTAATATAAAGTCTCTAGCATTTATACCCTTTAGCTTTCTATCTAAGAAACTAATCATTTGTACCTCCTTCAACTTACTTCTAATACCTTCCACATCTGTTGAATCAAAATAATATAAAAAAGGAGAATATTCCTTACTAATAGAGGGTAATCTTGATGTTATGAATGGAACACCAGTTAACATATATTCTATTGTCTTTGATGGAAATGAGTATTTAACAAATTCGTTATCAACTGGCCTAGGGTTCACTAATACTGAGGCTTCTTCATAAAATGTATTAATTTTTTTTGGAGAGACCAGACCAAAAAACTTGATATTACTACTTGTTAGTGATGTTTCTTTTATATAGGTTGTCAAACTACCGTTACCCAACAAATGCAATGTAACATTTTCCATAGTTTTAACTGCATGAATCAAATTAAGAATGCCATACTCTTCTTCAAGTCCTCCAGCATATAGAACAATTAATTCTTTTTGTTCTTTATAATCAACTAATTTAATTTTACTGTTTGCAAAACCATCAATCACCAAAGTATTAGAAGAGGAAAAGTAATCTGGGCCAATAAATTTGGTTAAACCAATGACACCGTCAAACCTTGATATAAACCCCTTAACTACCATTTTATCAATGCTTTTCAACCAAGCAGTTAATATACCATCATCACTGAGAACTCTTCCTGGAGGGTCTGTAAAAATGACCACAATCTTACAATTAAACATAAACTTCAAACACAGCGATGCAGCCAAAAAAGGGCTGTGAACTCCGTGAACTAAAATGATATTCCCTTGTTTAGAATAACAACTTTTAATCCCATAAATTAAAGATGATATAAACCTTGTAAATTGTTTCGCAATTAATATATTAACAAAAGGTATTTTATATCCTGAAATTTTTTGTTGAATGAATTTTTCAGGTTTGAATAATATCTTCTTATACTTAGGGAAGTTAGGCACCGGAGAAGCGGAGATTAGTTGCAAATTCATGTCATTATCACTTAAAGACTTGACAAAAGACCATGCGAAATTATGAGTTTGAGTGAGCAATGCACCACCTCTTAGAGTAATGACCTCTAGATCACTATCTGGTACAGTAAAACCGATCAAGATAACTGACAATTGACTCACTTCATATCACCCTTAAATATTTTTTTATATATATCAATTAAATTTTTATTATTGCTTTGTGGCGCATGTGTTACTAATGCTTTTTCAATTGCTTTTTTGGATAGCTTTAAGGCTAAGTCATCACTACCAAATATCTTCTTGATTTTATTTGCAAGCATATATGGTGCATTATGTTGATAAAGTAAGCAATTATCCCCATCATTAACCATATCAGGTATACCTCCAACAAATGAGGCAATGCTAGGCACTCCTATTAACATTGCCTCGCCTAGGGAGTTCGGACTATTCTCGATTGTAGAACAACAAACATATAAATGACTTTTTAATAAATTTTCAACCATTTGTTCTTGATCTAAAGTACCAAGAAAATTAATGTTATTCTCTAACTCGTATTTATTAATTAACCCGTTAATATAATTTGCATATTTTGTTTTTAATTGAATGCCGAATCTAGAATCATCTTTAAGTATGTTTTTCCCGCCAATAATAACTTTTGTTTCAGGGTAAACCTTAACTACATTTGATATAGCTTCAATTAAATAATGGAGACCTTTTAGAGGGTAATGTCCTTGACTAATAAAAATTTGGTGCTTTGAAATTTTGTTTATATTCCATTTATGGTGATAGAAAATCTCTCGTATAGTTTCATTACAGTGGTAATAGGTAAGGTCTGGATTAATGTGGCTTACACATTCTTTATCCCATTGAGTTCGTCCGATTACAGCTTGAGACTTTTGTAGTAATTGTACCTCCATGCGCCCTCTTTTATCAAAAAGCCTTTTTAATCCAAAAACATTATCAAACTTAAGCAAATTTCTAAAAGTCATCCCATATATAATTGATAAAGGTAGATCAGCATAGATATATTTACTACATACAGAAACTAACCCTTGAATGGATACCACTACTTTAATATTAAGCGCTTCAGCACACTTTTGGAATAAAAAAGAATGAGGTAGTTCTGTGCCGTAAATATGTATAACATCCGGGGATATTGACTCAATAAGATTAGTTACTTTAGATTCTGTAAGTTTACAAAAAGCATGGTAATTGACCTTTTCACCTTTAACATTATCAATATCCTTATTAAATGGGAAAGCTATATTCAGATCTATTTGTTCTGTTCTTGCTAACAAATCAGAAGACTGGACTAACCACCCTCCCAAAGGGTTATTTTTTATATTTAATAAGTCACATATTTCAGGTAATGGGACGTTTGTAACCCATAAAATTTTCACTAAGTAGATTCCTTTTGGATAGCACCATATAGTGCCTTTGATTTGTTCCAATCTAAGGCCCAGAAATAGAACACTGAAACAACACTAACGAACCACAGATTCTGTGCACAAAGTAATGCAATTATGACAATTCCGATGGCTAAGTTCATTCTAACAACACTCGCGAGTGCAATACTTAAAACAATAAAACCTTGATAACCATATCTTAATATTGTCTGACTAAAGCTATCCCACCCTCCAATATTTAAGGCTTCATAAATAGCTGAGTACTTTACACTACCTATACCGGCTAAATTTACTAATGAATAGTTTATAGCATTTATAAATGGTTCCAATCTTGATCTAAAGGCATCAGAGCCCATTAGTTTGTTTTGAAGCTGGTACTCATAAGTAGAGACTAAGAGTGGGAAACTAACAATAGACAATATTATAATCAGAAAAAAGGTCGAACGAGAACTATTAATAAAAAGTATTAATAGTAAACATAGTATTCCTACTGTTGAGTTAGTTGTCACTATAGTTGCGACATAAACCCACGAGATTAAATCTATTGCCCCTTTATTCCTTCTTAGTCGCCACCAAAGAGCAAGGTTAATGAAAAATTGATATAAACCAGGCTCACTCGCAAAACCAGAGTTACGGCCAATAGACTTACCCGATTCGGAAGTAAGAACATTTAAAAAGTATGCTGTTTTATTATTCATATTGTAATAACTATAATCTGGCAGAATAACTATTAATTGAGGGAAACTCATAAAAACTGCATATAAAACCAACGCTAATATACATAAAACACTTACAATTTTTTCATAAATATTTAAAAAGTAAGTAGGATGATAACTTTGAGCTACTAAATAACCGCTAAATAAACTTAATGGTATATAGATTAAAGAACCTGTGTTGAAACCATATTCAGTGATATAATAAGCATCTTGGGTTAAAGATATAGTGAAAACACCAACAAATAACAACAACAAACTAGTTACTTTTTTATTTATTAATTTCAGAATTAAAAAAGAAATTACCAAAACCAATAAGAATAGCCTCACTCCATTTGGTAAAATAGGTGATGCACTGATAATTATCAATATAAATATCAATAACTTATCTTTAAACTCACAATCAAAACTCACAATCAACATACTTATAGTTTACCAAATTTTTTTATTTATTGGATAGTCAGAAATAGGTCTAAATGGCCTGTACTTGCATCTGATACCATTTATAGATTCAAGACACTTTATAAGATTCATATTGAAAATCTGTGTTTGAATTTGAGGTTGATTATCATCTTAAAACTCTCTATGCATTATATTGTCCGGGATAAAAAAACCTAATACTATATACTTGTCACTCATTTAAACTCGCCATATTTATCAAGTCATTCTGTTCAAGTAATTCAACATTATTTTTACGCCATAATGCAATTTCTTCATTTGGAATTTTAATTTCTGTAGCCCATTTGCTATTTATCCTATCTTTAATCGCCGAAATATCATTACGTTCTAATACTGGAAGATTAAAATCTCTCCGTTTTTCTTCTGCTCGATTATCAACGGCCAATATCAATGTTTTTCGGTTATTCTGTAGCGCACGAATACCAGCATGTAATCTTGTACCAACGAAATCAATTTCGCTTTTTAAAAGCTCATCATATGCCGCGAGAGAGAATGGAAGTATCTTCACATTTGAAATATCAATATCTAAACTATTTATATAAACTAAATCTCTAGATCCTTGAGGCCAAAAATATACATTTTCATAATTTGAAAGTAAAATTTCAATTAGAGATTTATCTGAATTTTTACTTGGCTTGTAGTCTGTCAATGTGAATACCACGTTATTACTCTTGTTAGTAGTAATCTTTCTGCAATGCTCATCAGTCAAGCACCACATTGTCGCACATGACGTATTTAAAACATTATTAATCCCTATAGATTTCAGCTTTGATAATGTATAACTATCACGAACAGAGTGAGTCAAATCTTTTGACAATGCTCGTTTTAATAAGGTTCTTGAATATAAATTTATATTCTCTTGATATTGCCACCATCCAACACCAACTAAACATATTTTTTTCAGGAAAAATGTATCTAAAAAATCTATTTTCCACTGCTTGTAGAATGGCATATTACCATTTAGCAGGTTTGTTCCACAAACCAGTTGTATATCAGTTCTTTTTGCCACTCTATATGTTGGTATTGATATTTTTTCTTGGGCTGGTGCTCTAAAAAAACCTTTATCAACAAAGGTTTTTTCCATTTCTTTACGGACTGAATCTACAATTATTTCATCACCTAAATTCAGCGTAGATATAGAGGTATCTAACAATAGTCCCGGAGTCTTAATATTCATTCACTTTCCTAATAATTTAAATTTAAAATGTGGAGCTTTCTAATTATTCTTTTAGAGAATCCCCCTATCAGAAGAAAACACTGATCATAACCTCTATCTGGTACTATAAAATGATTTGCCTTTAAACCTGCTGTATAGTTGATTAATTTGACAATATGTAGGGTAAAACCTAGGTAACTTTTCATTTAACACGTTTTTATACATATACAGTGTAACAAGCAACCTTATGATAGACGCCAACAACATTGCCAATGATAATACAATTGTTACATCGTAATTTGGCATATAAAATATCAATATGGCCAAGGGGATAATAGCAATCAATTGCCTAACAAAGACCAAACCTGGCTTGCCCGCAGCATTGAACCTTTGAGCAAGTATCCATCCTAAACCAGAAATCACAGACTCGAACAATAAAATCCCTATAGGTATCACAGCCTCAACATACTCATTACCATATAATATAGGTATAAAATAACAACTTATAATACTTAATAAAAATGAGCATAATAACAAGGGAATAAAGAGAAAAGAGAATACTAACGATGTTATTTCAGATGTTTTATTTTCATCAGCTCCTGCAAATTTCGCATATAACACTCCTGCAAACGTATTAGGGAGTATTCCTATTAACCTTGAAAATCCATAAGCAACAGCATAGATGCCAAAATCCACTGCTTTTGCATTAAAAAACAAATAAAGTTTATCAAAATTATTTATCATAATTCCTAGGACAGCTGTCATATGAATTTTCAAGCCATATTTAAAGAAACCAGGCCAATCAATTTTTTTTCTTAAAATGAAATCTGAAAATTGCTTTTTTGTCGAAAAAAAAGCAATGTAAAAAATTTCTACTATGAAAGAAAAAATCGAAATACCGATCAAAATCTTTAAGTTTAATTGATAAAAACTAAAAAAAATTAATACTAGACTCGTAAAAATTGACGCTACCAGCACTTTACTTTTATTAAAAACCAACAAATTTGAATCAACTCGACTAAGTGAGCTTAATAAGTTTACTATTCCTGATAGTATTAACATTACAAATACTATTTCGATATATTCAGTATCTATATACTCATTAAAAAAACAGAAAATAATAGCATTAAATATAACACTAATAAAAATTGAATTTATTATAATTAAAGATACATTATAAGATTGATAAAGTTTTCTTTTATGGTAGAGATAAGAATCTCCAAAACCAAATAATGTGAATGTAGAAATCATCATTATATAAAGGCTTATACTCGCCCACTCTCCTCTAAAATTAGGCCCAAGTTCCCTAGCAATAATAACGCTAGAGATAAAAGTAACCATCATTGTTAAGACGGAAGTACTAAGAGACTGAAATATTATTTTTAGCATATATTAATTCTAACCACTCCGAATGGTATCATCATGTATTAAAGCATGGGAAGGTGACGAAACAGCCTGCCCTGTAAGGACTGCAGTTAAATAGATTTTCACCTCTTCCTGTTCTTTTTTACTTTCTTTTGAACCCTGCTTTAAACGTTTGATCTTTATTCAGTAAAAGTAATAACTCTATCAACGCCAGCATCAAGGACCGCTCTTCTATACTTTGCAGGGAAAACAATGATGATAAAGTAGTACTGTCACATTGTGACTTTTGTGAGGCATAACAATTACTCTCATCATCGGCTTGGAAGTCACTCACATCGAAAATATCATCAAATTTCTGATCTAAGCGTTTTTGATTACCTTTAACTGCTAATTAATAATCAGCATTATTATTAAGTATTTTGGATGCTATTTTTTTCTGACAACCCATTGCGTCAATTGTAACCAAACAGCCACTTATCTCTAAAGTTTTAGTAACTCAGGGATCGCGTTTATTGCTATTATCATATGACAATCTTTCATCCAAGCTATAAAGCAAGATTAAAATTGCTGTGGACTGATCATAACATTGACTTATATCACTACTGGTTGAATTAATTCAACATCAAAACTCTTTTTTATTTTATGCCTGAGACAAAAACCGTAGCCATTGAGACACTACTTTATGTCCATAATTCACATTTACTCCTTTAAAATCAATCACTTATAAGGACTTAAGCCGAAAACCCTCTTTCCCTGCCAATAGGTCCGCATATTAATGTCAGATAATTTATAGTGTGCATTTATTGCTAATTTTACTTATGAGTAATTGCGCGAATAAATACCCACCTACAAAGCCCATGGATTCCCGACAAGACAACTCGGGAATGACGGCATAGCCAAACTCGCGACTACGGATTATTTATCAGATTTATATTCGTAGTTAGCGTATCCGTAATAGCCGTAGGCGTTACTGGCTTTTTTAAGAACGCCATTAAATACCACACCTTTCACATCGATACCGTTTTGTTCAAAACGTTGACGAGCGTAATCTATTTCTTTAATACCATTTTGACCAAAGCGCGTAACAAGTAGCATGCTTCCCGCATGGCCGCCAACAATGGCTGGATCAGTGACCGCTAAAATAGGGGGTGTATCAATAATGATAATGTCGTACTTAGTTTTTACCTCTGCGATTAATTTACTAAAATTGGCATGCATTAATAACTCAGACGGGTTAGGTGGTACTTGACCCCGTGTAATAATGTCAAAACCTGCTACATCAGTCGATTTAGTGACCTGCTCTAGCGTTTTTTGGCCTGATAAATATTCAGACAAACCGTTTTTCCATGCATAGCCAAAATGCTTATGGATATAGCCTTTACGCATATCGGCATCTATCAACAACACTTTTTGGCCACTCTGCGCGAGCACTACCCCTAAGTTTGTTGATATGAAAGATTTACCGACACCTGGAGATGGTCCAGAGATAGCAATAACATTATTCTTAGCTTCCATCATGGCAAAGTGCAAACTGGTACGCAGGCTGCGTAATGCCTCTATAGATAAATCTGCTGGGTTATCTACGGCTAACACCCTTTTTCCTGCCTGCTTTTTTCGTTTCTTACCACTAATTAAATCTGACAATTTATCTTGATAGGCTGAGAAAGGCACACTGGCATATACTGGCATGCCAATCGCTTCTATTTCACTTGGGTCTTCAACGCCTTTATGCAGTGCTTTTTGTATAAGTACTATCGCTATCGCTAACATACCGCCTAGCATAGTAGCCATAACCACAATTAATGCTTTTTTAGGTTTTACAGGCTTGGTAGTATTAACTTCAGCTACATCAATTATACGCACATTACCTACCGTACCGGCACGCACAATATCTAACTCTTGTACTTTGCCTAGCAGCATCATGTAGATTTCGTTACCTACTTCAACATCACGGGTTAAGCCTAATAGTTTTTGTTGCATTTCAGGTAAGTTAGATATTTTTTGTGCTAAGCCATCACGCTGTTTTTGTACGGCATCAATTTGTTCAACAATGCCTTGGTAATTAGGATGGGTGCGTTTGAATTTTCGAGACATAGCAAGACGGTTAAGATCAAGTTCTTGTAACTTAGTGTCTAGCTCAACTATTTGCTCTAATACCCCTTGAGTTTCGAGGGTAATATTGACTGATTTTTGGTTTATTTGATAATCGTTAAATAAGGCTTCCGACACTTCTAATTGCTTTTTAATTTCAGGTAATTGTACTTCTAAAAAGTCGAGTGATTTTTTAGCTTCTGCTGAGTTTCTATCAACATTTCTACGTACATATATTTCAGCTGCTTTGTTTAATACTTTTTCAGCGTAAGCAGGGGTTGCATGCTGCAAACTTAAATTAACAATACCTGAGTCTTTACCTTTTTCGCTGGCACCAATGGCTGCCTGTAAATCAACAATGGTATTTAAACGATCTTTACGGATAACCGTAAATTCAGTACCTGCTCTTGCCGTTAAAGATTTAAGGGTAATACTGAAAATGCCATTAGTGAGTTCTTCGCCTACTTTACCTTGTAAAATAACTTCTTCATTTGCTGATAAAAGTTTATAGGTATTATTTTCGCCAGCAAGCACTATATACCCACGATTAATAGCGTACTTAGGAACATCAAAGCGGAATACATCAATTTTTTCACCACCCCAAGCGTAACTTACTGCACCAAAACTGGCTGGTGCCACATCGCCTGTTTTTGTTGGGTTAAATTTTCTGAAACTACGACCACCAATTACTGGGAATAATTTTGGCTTGGCAACAATATCTAGTTTCAACGCATCAACGGCTTCGCCGATAACAGAGCGAGACTTTAATAGTTCAATTTCAGTTATTGATTTAGAGCTACTTTCAAACATGCCGGCCATGTCATCTAATCCAGGTACTGAACCACCACTTTCTTCTACTTGAATCATTGCCGTTGCTTGATAGATAGGCGTTGAAAACATGGCGACAGCAACACCCACCAGCATAAAGATAGCCGTAATAATACAGATAAAAAACTTTCGATCGACTAACGCGCCAAAGAGTGACATTAAGTCAATTTCGTTCGATGGTGCATTATTGCTTTGCTGATTTTTAACTGTAGGCTGAGCTATATTTTCATTAATTGACATATTAAGTGTACTTTTTAATAAATAATTCTGAATTTAAACTTTTGTTTAAGGGTAAATTAAAACGCTAGTTTAAAGGTATTTGGTCCAAGCAGAACAGGCTTTATCAACTAATTGATAAACATGTTCAAACGCTTCATGACTTTGGCGATAAGGATCTGGTATCTCAGTATTATCGATCCATTTACCTAACAAGAAGGTTTTTCCTCTGGCCTGTGGATATTTACCTAACAAATCGGTTAAGTGACGTTCTTCCATCACTAAAATCAAATCATTTTCTGTAATTAATGTTGAGTTGAGTTGACGGCCTTGGTGTGGGCTCATATCAATATTATTGCTTAAGGCAATACTCGTTGCCGTTGCTTCCGCGCTATTACCCACTAATGCAGTTAGTCCTGCTGAAGAAACTTTTATTTGGCTATCGTCTTTGTCCTTTAGCTTATCTTTAAGTAAGTATTCACCCGTAGGGCTTCGACAAATATTACCGGCACACACTACTAAAATGGAGTTAAACATTCCCATTAGAATATCGTCCCTTGATTTTTAATAGTAGATATAGAGTAAACGGTTTGAATCGTTGGTATTAATTGACTGA
Source organism: Colwellia sp. BRX10-9 (assembly GCF_014077405.1). Classification (NCBI taxonomy): domain Bacteria; kingdom Pseudomonadati; phylum Pseudomonadota; class Gammaproteobacteria; order Alteromonadales; family Colwelliaceae; genus Colwellia; species Colwellia sp. BRX10-9. The sequence goes on from NZ_JACGVV010000031.1 coordinate 45,826, forward strand.
TTAAACGATTCCAACGTGCTATTGGTGCCGTAGTTACATACACGATATCACGAGGTTGTAACTTAAATTGATCGGCTAATACTAGTGCAATTACATTTTGTGCATGTAATTGATAAACATCAGCAATGATGCCTTCTTGGTTGTCTGGGCGTTTGCGTAAAACAAAAATACCATTAGCATTGGCTGTTTTTTCGTTTAAACCGCCTACGTCACTTAACGCTTCTGCAAGGCTTAAGCCATAACGATTAATTTCAATGCTACCGGCTTTATTTACATCACCAAGGACAAATACTTTTTGATTGTCTGTACGATTTACATGAAGGATATCACCGTGTTTTAGTAAACGGTTTTGACTAATATCACCTTTGGTATAAAAATCATTTAGCTTAATGATTTCGGTTTGATTGTTTCGTGTAAAAGTGACTGTGCGCCAATCGGCTCTTTCACTTAAACCGCCAGCTTGATTAATTGCGTCGATTAACGTCAGTGGAATTTCGGTAACTGGGTATACGCCTGGCTTGTTTACTTCGCCGGTAACATAAGCTCTTTGGCTATTAAAACCGACTACTTTTATATCTAGTTGTGGTTTTTCAATAACTCGGCTTAGTTTTTCTACTAATATCGCGTGTAATTGTCTAATGGTTTTACCGGCAGCAGGTACATTCGCGGCATAAGCATAGGTAATTGTGCCATCAGCTTGAATTCTGAAACCGTCAAATGCAGCAGTTCTTTGAACAGCTGCCGGAATAGTAAGTTCTGGATGGTCCCATACACCAATAGATAATACATCACCAATACCAAGCGCATAATCATATCCTTCGATTGACATTGGATTGTATTTTTTGGCTTTAGTGAAGGCTTGTTGATTGTCTTTTAATTCAGAGATAAGCGCTGAATCGATCACCGAAATACTAACATTCGATAAGTCTTGCGCTAGCGTAGAAGTTTCAGGTTCAACATCAACGCCTTCCATATGACTGCCAGGGATCATACTACAACTACTCAGCATCAATAATGACAATGAGACAACTAGTTTTTTAGAGTATTTTAACATCGTGTAAGTTTATTCAATCCTTCGCTAAGTGAGTCAACTGCCGTGTTGTTTTGAAATTTTTGATGCTTATTGTAAAAACATCTTAACAATGCGTACAGTTTTCGCTTTATTATTATGGCCATCTTAATGCCGGAATAGTCAGCAGACAAATATAATTGCATGCTTTCATCTAAACGATATATACATTTCAATTTATGAACGTATGGGCTTAGATAGTTAAAGCTGTATTGCGCAGAATAATACGCAAGTTATTAACTATTGTCTAGTCAGAAAAAAGGAAAGTATGGGAGTAACAGAGTTGTTTCCTTGTGGTGCTGGATTTATGTCAATATCTGGTTTGGGTACGTTGCTGTTTGTCGTCATGTTGATGGTGTTATGTTGAGTTTGTTTTATTATCTTGTTTAGGTGTGTTGCCGCTTGTCGTCATGCTGAGTTTATTTCAGTATCTGGGGTTTGTTCGGTAAGTACAGATCCTGAAACGAGTTCAGGATGACGGTGGTGTGGGGCTGGCTGACGTATTTGGTGGCCGGCTGATAGTGGTGGTGTCTGTTTGACTGTGTACATACGTAGAGTTACGTTGCCCCTTGTCGTCATGCTGAATTCATTTCAGTATCTGGATTGGTTGAGTAAGTACAGATCCTGAAACGAGTTCAGGATGACGGTGGCGGGGTCAGGATAACGGTATTGGTGGCTGGCTTATAGTGGTTGTGTCTGGCTGACGGAGTCTGGGTCTGGATGACAGTGGTGGTTGTGTGGCTTATAAATCTTTGCTCAGATCTAGCCAATTAGGGTTCATTTGTTCTATTAAATTTTTCTTCCAGGCCCTTCGCCAGTTTTTAAGTTGCTTTTCTCTTGTTATCGCATCGTACATTGTTTCAAATGACTCAAAACATACTAATTTATTCAGGTTATATTTATTGGTGAAGCCTAATGTCAGTTTAGATTTATGTTGATAGACCCTTTGAACTAACTGACTCGTTACACCTATGTATAGTGTCGTGTTTTTTATATTTGTCATTATATAAATATGAGGCTGTTTCATCTTGACGACCCTGTTAGTAAATAAATTTTTTCGCTAATTTAGATATTTCAGGCCAATCATTGTTAATAAGAAATTGTTTTTGTTTTTTAGACCACCTTCTAATTTCATTTTCTATCAATCTTGCTTCTTGTTCAGTTTTAAATTTCTGCTGGTGGACAAGTTTGACTGGGGGCGTTATTTCAGTACCTAAAAGAAGTTGGTTATATTTATCGTATTTCGCTAACACAATGCCAAGTTCATCACAGCAGCCAGTGTGGTAGCTACCATCCACCGACTGTAATATATAGATATAAACTAATGTATTCATACCAACTCCTTTTGTTAACATTATTTTTACATGTTATTAATATTGTAGTTGAGCTTTATTGTTTTGTCAGGTTTCTCATATGAAATTAAAAATACTGTTTTGGTATTTTTGTTTTTTGCGTTCTAAGTACAGATCCTGAAACGAGTTCAGGATGACGGGGGTGGTGTTCAGGATGACGGTGGAGGGTCTGGCTGACGGGTGCACAGAGGTAGAATTACGTAGTTCTTTTGTCGTCATGCTGAATTTATTTCAGTATCTGGGTTTTGGAGAGTAAGTATAGATCCTGAAACAAATTCAGGATGACGGGTTTGTGTTTAGGATGATGGTGGCTGTTAAGAGTAACGGTGATTGTTCAGGGTTAAGGTGCTCGCTTTACTCTGTTGTCGTCATGCTGAGTTCATGTCAGTATCTGGGTTTGGGAGAGTAAGTACAGTTCCTGAAAGGAGTTAAGAATGACGGGTTTGTGTTTATGGTGATGGTGTTTGTTAAGTGTAACGGGTATTGTTAGGTGTTAAGGTGCGCGCTTTA
>NZ_JACGVV010000045.1:0-25715 GCF_014077405.1 Colwellia sp. BRX10-9
GATGCTACGGGTTTTTTGCTTTCTGGCGTTTAAAAAAGACAAAACCCATAACTAGCATGCACTAATAACAAAAGTAGTGTGACTTATGTTTCGACATGCCCATGTGAGAATAGGACATTGCTAAGCTCCTATTTAGGTCGCTCTTTGCCATCCTTGGCAACGCGACATTAGTATATCCATACACGTCAAAAACCCGTTACTAACGTAACGGGTTTTTTGCTTTCTGGCGTTTGAAAATACACCATTTATAACTAATTGAGCAGTAGCGCCAACGGTAGTGTGACTTATGTCCGACATGCCCATGTGAGAGTAGGACATTCTCCGCTTCTAATTAGGTCGCTCTTTGCCATCCTTGGCAACGCGACATTAGTATATCCCTACACGTCAGAAACTCGTAGCTGATGCTACGGGTTTTTTGCTTTCTGATGTTTGAAAATAGAGGTTAAATTTTCATGAAAATAATAATTTAATAATTAAGCTCTTAGCAACAAGGCGTGTTTATTAGCTAGGTAACTCAGAGGTTAGTACCCAATAGTAATTTAGCTCTTTCATTTTATTGACGAAATCATCAAATTTTAAAGGCTTAGTAATATAGCCACTAGCACCTAAGCTATAACATTCCTCTATTTCGGGTGCAGTGCTTGACGTACTTATCATCACCACAGGAATACCAGACAGGGCTGGATCGGCTTTGATTATTTTTAACGTTTCTATACCGCCTTGTCTTGGCATTCTAATATCGAGAAAGATAATATCTGGACGTGTAAATTGACTACTATCTTCAAAGGGGGCTTCATTTCTCAAGTAAGCAACCGCTTGTTCTCCATCCATAACATGCGCGATTGTATTTTTAATATTAAAATCACTAAAAGCATCCATCATCAGTTCTGCATGATCAATATTGTCTTCAACCATTAAGGCTGAAATTGCTTTAAGATTATCCATAATTTTTCCCTGTCTGTTTAGCGATACTAAAACGATTTAACCAGCTTGTTTAGCTATTACTTTGACTTTCTTAAACTTCAAGGTAAATAAACTTCCTACACCTAATGCAGATTTCGCTTCTATACTGCCTCTATGATGTTCAATAATGCGTTTAACAATACTTAAGCCTAATCCTGAGCCTGAGAATTTTTTACCATTAACTAGTCGGTTAAACGGCGAGAATATTTTATCAACGTGTATTGGATTGAAACCGATACCATTGTCTTGCAATGATACTTCAATATAATTACCGGTATCGTTCATGACTATGTCGATAATTGGTAAGTTATTATTAAATTTTATGCTGTTAGCAATTAGATTTTGAAACAAGAGTTGTAACAAAGCCATGTTACCTGAGATATTAGCCAGCTCATCCGGTATATTCACTTTAAAATCAGCTTTTATTGTATCTTTAAGTGAGGTTACCGCTTTAGTAATAACCAGCTTTAAGTTAACTGTTTCGAATACTTGATTTGCATAGCCTACAGATAAGTAACTTTGTAAGTCTGATACTAAGCTATGTACATCCGTCGTACTTTTCTCAAGGTAGTCGAACCATTTTAATTCATTGGGTGTACAGTCTATCCTTGAGGTTAAATCGGCTTTTAATGCCTTAGATACTCCCATAATACGACTAATATGACCATTGAAATCATGAGATAAGCTAGCACAAAATGCTTGCATGTCTTGATTATATCCAGCAAATTCTTGTTGGTGCCTAAATCTCTCGATAGCATAACAACATGTTTTATATAGTAATTGCGGTGTTAATTCGTCTTTGGATAAATAGTCTTGAACACCTTTGTTGAGCAATGATTGTGCAATTTCAATACTATTTACTGAAGTTAATATCACCATTGGCAAGGGATTAGTTTGTAAACTTAACCACAGTACAGTTTCGCTTATAGTTGAATCAGGAAGTTGTAAGTCACATAGACATATATCAAAGTGTTCCGAGGAAAGTCTTGCAGCACCTGTTGATAAAGTTTCTGACCTTACGACATGAGCATGTATTTCTGTGATGGACGCGAAAGCATCTTCAATAATCTCAAAATGATCAGGGTTGTCCTCTATTACCATTACTTTCATGATATGTGTTCTCCTATGTCATTAATGAAATGCGAATACATCCATGAAAATTAGACATTATCAACTTAGGTTGCTAATGTAAATGTGTATCAATTGTATTGTTGATTTTCACAAATGGTTATGGATTGCCTTGTGTTTAAAAGCAGATGTTCATACCAGGATGGGTATTAAATGAGAATTTTAATTGTTGATGACGATGAAATTGATAGTGCGCTGGTAAAAAGAGCGTTGAGTACATCTTTACAAAATAGTTACGAAGTGAAAGAGGCTGACTCTGTCGCCAAAGGTCTTGCCTTAATTGAAGCAGAAACCTTTGATGTTATTTTACTTGATTATCATATGCCTGAAGTTAATGGTATTGAAATGATTATCGACATTCGCTCTCGCCCTAATCTTGGCAATACCGCTATTATTGTTATCAGTGCAGCACAATACAGTTCAATTGCGTTGAACTGTATTGAAGCTGGAGCACAAGACTTTATCACTAAAATTGACATTTCATATGTCAAACTCCATCAAGCGATTATACATTCGAAGAAACGCTTTGAAATGGAGCAGCGAATGCATGAAAGCTACTTAGCTTTAAAAAACATGGCTGAAACAGATCAACTAACGGGTCTACATAATCGCTATTATTTTGATGAAACCCTTAAGTTTATGATCGCTAACAGTGACCGTTCAAAACTATCTGTCGGTATGCTAGCCTTAGATTTAGACGACTTTAAACATGTTAATGACTCACTAGGACATCATGCAGGAGATCAATTACTGGTCGATTTGGTTGGCAGAGTTAAAGAATGCTTAAGGATCAATGATGGTTTCGCTCGACTAGGTGGCGACGAATTTGCTATTACCTTAGCCAATGTCCATTCTGTTGAAGAAGTTAACATGATCGCCAATCGTATTTTAACTTCATTTCAAAAGCCATTTTTAATCGAAGGCCATCGTATTAAGTGTACTATTAGCATGGGGGCTGCCTTATACCCAAACGATGCGGATAGCCGAGTACAATTGGTAAAGTGCGCTGACATCGCGATGTACAGAGCAAAACAAAATGGTAAAAACGCTTTAAGATTCTATGAATCTCATTATCAAAATGAATTTAATCGCCGTTTTTTGATTCAAAGTGAAATGACGGAAATCCTGCGTAAATCATCGTTTAGACTATTTTATCAACCGGTATTTTGTGCACATAACGATCAAATTACCGGGGTTGAAGCCCTTATTAGATGGCCTGATTCAGCGAAGTCATATACGCCTGATGAATTTATTCCTGTTGCTGAAGAAACACGATTGATTCATGATCTCGGTCAATGGGTACTTACCACCGCGTTAACTGACTTAGCATCATGGCAAAGACGATTTGCCGATAATTTCTCTATGGCCATCAATATCTCAGCCTTACAATTGCAAGATCCTCAATTACCTAAAAAAATAAAAGATGAAACGGCACGGCACGGAGTCTTACCTAGTACCATCATCTTAGAAATCACTGAAACAGCACTTTTAGAAGACGATGAAGTTACGCGAGCAACACTTCATTCATTATCATCTCATGGTTTTCAAATAGCATTAGATGATTTTGGTATGGGGTTTTCTTCTATTGCTCATTTAAATAACTTCCCTATTGATATCGTTAAACTCGATAAGTCGTTACAAAACAAGGAGCCAAACGTTAACAATAAAAAAAGCTTGCTTGAAGCCGTTACTATTATGCTTAAGCTTCTTGATTTCATTGTTGTTGCTGAAGGTATAGAAACAGAGAGTCAATTATTAGTTTGTCATGAACTTAAAATAGATAAGATACAAGGTTATTTATTGGGTAAGCCTATGCCAGCACCTATGTTAGAAGAAAAGTTGCTTGCACAGAGCGCATAACTTAATGGTTTTATATATCACTTAATCCTTAGGTATAAATTGATATAAGTGGAGCGAGAAATCGATGATATCAGCTTTAATACCCGAGAATGAACTCGCTCGTTTGGCAGCATTAGATGAGTATAATATTTTAGATACGCCATCTGAGCTAGCCTATGATCAGCTAACCGAGCTTGTCTCCAGTGTCTGTGGTACTCCTATTGTGCTAATTTCTTTTATCGACGAAAAGCGACAATGGTTTAAGTCTCATTTTGGACTTGAAGTAGAAGAGACTCCCCGCGACATTGCCTTTTGTGCGCATGCTATTCATCAGGATGATGTCTTTGAAATACAAGACAGTCGTAAAGATAAGCGTTTTCATGATAACCCTTTAGTAACCGGACCCGCTCAAGTTATTTTTTATGCAGGTGCTCCATTGATAACACCTGAAGGTCTAAGGCTGGGGACTTTATGTGCCATCGACAACAAACCGTCACAATTGACCGATATTCAAAAAAAACAGTTAACCATTATTGCTCAGCAAGTTGTTGCCCATTTAGAGCTCAAGAAAGTGGCAGGTATCAAAGATAATCTTGTTTCGAAGTCACTGTCATTAACGAGTAACTTAGTGGCAAAAAATAAGGAACTTGAACAGTTTGTTTTTGCGGTATCACATGACTTGAAATCACCTTTGGTCACTATTAATGGCTTTACGTCTACGTTAGCGAAAGAGTTATTGGCTCACACTACTGAAAAACAGCAGCACCGTTTTAGCAGAATCCTTAAAAATGTTAAGCATATGGAGGATCTGCTGACTAATTTACTTGAGCTTTCTAGAGTCATGAAAGGGGATATCACTAAAGAACCTTATGATGTAACTGGCCAGATTGAAAAAAGTTGGCAGAGATTGTTAACTAAGAACAGAATATTGAACGCTGAGCTTATATTAACTAAACCCTTACACTCCATTTTGACTCATCAGCCACTTTTTTCACAATGTATCGATAACTTATTAAAAAATGCCTTGCAATATCGGAGTGTTGAGCGGAATCTACAAGTAAAAATTCATACTGAAGTATCAGATACAGCGATTTCTTTATTTATCCGCGACAATGGTTTAGGTATCGAAAAGAAAGATCACGCACGTGTTTTTGATGTTTTTGAGCAGATTGTTGAAGGTGATGGAACTGGAATTGGCTTGACTATTGTTAAGGCCGTAATGGAAAAACACAGCGGTTTAGTGACTCTAGCCTCTGGATTAGATCAAGGATGTTGTTTTGAATTGCATTTTCCAAAAATATAAATATAAATATAATCCACTAAATAATCCACATTAGGAATACCCATGAACGAATGGTTACAGCAATTTGCTAACCCCAATTTTATGCCGCACGGACATTGCTACCTTTGGCGACCTGATATCTTATGGACCCATGTTATTTCTGATATCACTATAGGTGTAGCCTATTATCTGATCACTATTATTTTGGGTATATTACTCTACAAGAGAAAAGAAAGTGTGCCATATAAAGATATATTTGCCTTATTTATGGCGTTTATTTTCTTTTGTGGTACCACCCATTTTGTCGCTATTTATGTAACTTGGTACCCCGCTTATGAGTACCAAGGCTGGATAAAAGCCTTAACCGCTTTTACTTCTATTTTGACTGCCATTGTTTTAGCACCAAAATTACCCGATCTTATTCAATTACCGGGTGTCGAAATTAAATATCATAAGGCACTTAAGGAAGTTGAGGCGTTAAAACATAAAAATGCCCAAATGAGTTCAGTTTATTCTGCAACACTCGACCGAGAAGAACGCGTCATCGAATTAAAAAAAGAAGTTAATTCCCTAATGGTCGAACTTAAGCGAGAGCACGTCTACGATGTTTAACTTCGCCACCTTGTCTATATTAAATTTTTATTGCACATTCGCTTTTATGTGGGATATCGATGAATTCTAAGAATTCGGTATTAACTGCGCTACTATTATTCTTCATCACACTAGAAGTACTTATTGCACTCGATTACAAATCGAAACAAAAAGACATGCGTGAGCAACGTGTTTCGGTATATTCGGCTATTATCGAAATGCAAAGTCAGATTGGTTATGTTGGTTTAATACATAATTTTAAAAATGCGATCTTACGGCCCAATGAACCGCACTATCGGGCTGATGCTTTTGAAAACTACCGTAAAGCAAACATCCAATTAGATAAACTAGAAGTACAAGGCGCGTTAATTCTCGGGCAACTTAACATGTTAGCGGTAAGAGACATGCTGGTGGCTTATAAGGAAAGGTTATCTTTGTTACCAGCCTTAACTGAAAAAAATATGAGCATAAGTGAAGTTGATAATTATTTGCGTTATGACGATGAGCCTTCTCATATTGAAATAAAAGTTGTTGCAGATAAGATTGCGATTTTACTTGAAGATAAGATGTCAGACTTACTTCATCACAGCCTTAAATCTGGCTTTATTGTGCTAGTTGCTTTGTTATTGACCTTAGTCGTCATTATACGTTTTTTCTTTAAAGATCAGCAAAAGGCACTCGCGCAAAGTACTATGTTAAACATCAAGATGGAAGGGCATAAAGTTGATATGGCTCGTTCGCAAGCCATCTTATTGAGTATGATGGAAGATGTTGAAAAAGAAAGACGCCAAGCGATTAAACTCAACAAGAAATTAGTTAATAAGAACAAAGAGATGGAACAGTTTATCTATACAGTTTCACACGATCTAAAATCGCCATTAGTCACCATTTCCGCTTTTAGTCATAAATTACAATTAGAAATTGTTGATAAGTTGACCGAAAAGCAAGCATATCGGCTGAGTCGCATCATCGAAAATGTTGATAACATGGAGAGGGTATTAACCGATTTACTTGATTTATCTCGTATTGTTCAACAAGCGATCGAAACCTCTGCGATTAATGTTAAGCAAGTAGTAGAACAACAAAGTGCCGTATTAGAAGAGGGACTTCTCAAAGCCAATGCTACTATTAACTTAGCTGACAATTTACATACCATAAATGCCAATGAACGCTTGATGTCCGAGGGGGTACTGAATTTACTTAGCAATGCTATACGCTATCGAGATCCAGCGACTCCTTTGCTTATTGACATATTTACCAGCCAAACAAAATTATCAACAACAATTCATGTAAGGGACAACGGTATAGGTATCGACTCAAAATACCATAAGTTAATTTTTGGTATCTTTGAAAAGCTTTCCGCAACAAAAGGTACTGGCGTTGGCTTAAAGATTGTTAAAACAATAATGGATAAGCATAACGGCAAGGTGCTACTTACTTCGGCACTGGGCGAAGGATGTTGTTTTTCTCTTGAATTTCCTAACGATGTCAAAGGTAATCATAAAACAGTGAATTAACACTGATAACAGATTCAAGATATTGCTCACACTAATTTTAGTGGGTTATTATTTATCTAATATCATTTATTTTTTTACTAAAAAGCCGCGTTTACTTATCAAGTAAACGCGGCTTTATTTTTTGGGTAGATAATATTACTTTTTCTTTTTACCAAATGGTTGCTTTGGCTTTCTATCATCAAACTGGTTTTCAGAGAAACGTGTTAAGCCTTGCTTACTTTTCTCAGCAGCAGAGCTTGTTGACGGCTTCTTGCCATAAGCTGTCTTAGTCGTTACTGGCTTTTTGCCAAAGGTGGTTTTATTGCCTTTAGCATTATTTTTTCCTTTACCGTTATTCTTATAGTGTTGCTGCTCTTTCTCGCCACGGGTTTCGTTGGGTACCAGACAGCCCGGTTTCGAACCAATTAGCGTTTTTCCTAAGCCCATTTTAGTAAAAGCTTGGCGAAGCATCGGCCAGTTAGCCGGATCATGATAACGTAATATAGCTTTATGTAAGCGACGCTGAATAGTGCCTTTAGGTACGGCGACACTCTTGCTGTTTTTATTTACATTTCGCAGTGAATCTATTTCAGTGTGGTACAAAGTGGTGGCATTGGCTAAAGGTGATGGATAAAAGTTTTGAACTTGGTCTAATTTAAAATCATTACTTTTTAACCAAAGTGCTAAGTTAACCATATCACGATCTGTTGTGCCTGGATGTGCAGAAATAAAGTATGGAATTAAATATTGTTTTTTACCGGCTAACTTAGAGTAATGATCAAACATTTCTTTAAATTTATCATAGCTGCCCATACCTGGCTTCATCATGCTATTTAAAGGACCTTCTTCAGTATGCTCTGGGGCTATTTTTAAGTAACCTCCAACATGATGTGTCGCTAGTTCTTTGACATATTCTGGATCTTGAATCGCTAAATCGTACCTAACGCCTGATGCGATTAATACTTTTTTGATGCCAGGTATTTTTCTTGCAGCACGATATAGCTCAATAGTAGGTGTATGATCTGTATCTAAATGACCACATATTGTGGGCCATACACAAGAGGGTTTACGACAGGTTGCCTCAGCTTTTTCGCTTTTACAATTTAGCTGATACATATTGGCGGTAGGACCACCCAAGTCAGATATTACACCGGTAAATCCTGGTACTTTTAGTTGAATATCTTTTATTTCATTGAGTATCGATTCTTGTGAACGACTCTGAATAATTCTGCCTTCATGCTCTGTTATCGAACAAAAAGTACATCCACCAAAACAACCACGCATGATGTTAACTGACGTTTTTATCATGTCATAGGCAGGGATTTTTGCATCACCGTAACTTGGGTGCGGTACTCGGGCATAAGGTAAGCCAAATACACCATCCATTTCACTTTCTGTTAAGGGGGTTGCGGGTGGATTTAACCAAATAAGTCTGCTGCCATGACGCTGTACTAGAGGTTTAGCAGAAGTAGGGTTTACTTCCTGGTGAAAAATACGTGAAGCATGGGCATACAATACTTTATTATCACGTACTTGTTCGAAAGTAGGTAAGTTAATATAAGTCGTTTCCCAAGGCTTCTTTTTATCGGCCCAAGATTTATTTTTATGTTGCTCTGCCCGATGCGGTGTCAGTTCAATCACTTGTGCTGTTTTGGTTATATCAGTGTCGGTGTTTTTAGCCGCAGCATCTGCTTCTGCACTGTTCTCAGAACAATCAGTAGAGGTGATTTCTTGATAAGGACTGATTATTGGGTCTATTTTACCGGGTTTATCTATCGAACGAGAGTCGATACCTTTCCAGTTGGGTAATACTTGGTTAGCAAGAAAAGCACTACCCCGAACATCGGTGATATTTTTAACTTCCTCACCATTTGCAATACGGTGGGCAATTTCAATTAAGGGGCGTTCGGCATTACCGTAGACGAGAATATCTGCTTTTGAATCAAATAATACCGATTGACGTACTTTATCTGTCCAGTAATCGTAGTGGGCAATGCGACGTAAGCTTGCTTCGATGCCGCCAATAATTACCGGCACACCTTTATAAGCTTCTTTACAGCGCTGAGTATATGCAGCTACTGCTCTGTCTGGACGTTTTCCGCCTTCATCGTTTGGCGTGTAGGCATCGTCATGACGCATACGACGTTCAGCGGTATAACGATTGATCATTGAATCCATATTTCCGGCTGTAACGCCAAAAAATAGATTAGGTTGTCCTAACTCCATAAAGGCATCTTTGGTATGCCATGCAGGTTGAGCGATAATACCAACACGAAACCCTTGCGACTCTAACATCCGACCAATAATTGCCATTCCAAAACTTGGATGGTCAACATAAGCATCGCCAGTTACTAAAATAATATCACAAGAATCCCAACCTAGGGTGTCCATCTCACTTCGAGACATAGGTAAAAACGGCGCTGTTCCATAGCATTCAGCCCAGTATTTTGGGTATTCGAACAATGAGGTTTTTACTTGTGTGAGCATAATTTGGCCTAGGATTGTGTAAGTAAGATTTTATTGTCGCTGGTCAATACAAAAAACAATAATTTGTTGTATAGAACAAGGCGCGCGATTATAGCAAATTATCATTTTAATTGTATCCTTTATTGATGCATGGGCATGATTTAAAAAGCCTCCTTACATTATGACGCAACTTTATTGCGGTTGGTCGCACAAGATTACACTTTGCCGCCAGTTAAATTTACTATTTGATTGTATAAATTTATCGGGTTGAGTATAACTAACTATCTGATGTCCACTCTCAAAATTCACGATTAAAATAAGTCTCTTACCTATGAAAATAAAAATATTAACCGCTGCTATAAGTTTATCTTTAGTTGCCTGTGTAACAACAACGGCTGATCAATCGGCTGAAAACATTTTAGATGATAACTACAGCAATAAATCTGTGGCGGTCGCTAAAGAAGTAAAGACAATCGCTATTGCTAAAGCCGTTGCCCCAAAAGAGTCTACGTCAGCAAATAACGACTTATTAATCACCTTAGAACAAATTATGTCTGACCCAGATTGGATGGGGCGTTCACCACAAAGTTGGTATTGGGGTGATGATAATCAGACTATTTTCTACAAACAAAAACGTGCGGGTAGTCCACTAAGTGATTTATACCGCCAAGCGACGTTGGACAAGGAAGCAGAAAAAGTTAAATTAGCGCAAATGCATGTGGTCAGTGATAGAAATGCACAGCGAAATAAAGCCAATACGCATGAAGTTTACACTTTTGAAGGCAATGTTTTTGTTAAAGAGCTGGCGAGTTTAGATGTTCAACAACTGACTTATACGTCAGCTTATGAATATTCAACGATGTTTTTAAATAATGGTAATGTCGCTTACCGAGTTGGCAACAAATTTTTTGAACATGACTTATCCAGTAATAAAATTATTGAATTAGCTAATTTACAATTAAAAAAAGATCCTAAAGACAGTGAGGAGAGTCAGAGCTATATTGCCAGTGAACAACATGACTTAATCGCTTATGTTGCCTTGAAAAAAAGAAATAGCGAACTGCGAAAGAATCAACAAGAAAAACTCAAAGCGCAAAACGCTACACTGACTAAGAGTGACTTCTATTTAGGGGATAATAAACGTATCAATCACGCGAGTCTATCGCCCAACGGTGATAAGCTTATTGTCAGTATTAGTAGCGGTGAATCAAGCCAAGCTGATAGTGATATTATGCCTAACTATATTGCCGATGATGGTCATATAAAAGCGGAAAAGGTCCGTCAGCGTGTTGCTGATAATCGTCAATATAATGATGAGCTTTTTTTACTTGATTTAAAGTCAGGTCAACAATTCCCGCTTTCTTACGACGTTTTACCCGGCGCTGATGAAGATGTACTTGCCAGTGTAAAAACTGAGAACTATCAACGTGAAGGTAAGGTTTATCAGTCGCAAAAATCACCCCGTAATATTCATGTTATGCAAGCTAACTCCCCTATTCAATGGCACGAAAACGGTAAACAAGTTGCAGTATTACTAGAAGCATGGGACAACAAAGACCGTTGGTTAACAACAGTTAATTTAATGGAGAATAAGCTAGAGAGCCAACATCGCTTACATGATGATGCTTGGATCAACTGGAGCTTTAATGAGTTTGGTTGGTTAAAAGGTGACAATACCTTGTACTACCTCTCAGAAGAAACTGGCTATTCTCATCTTTACAGTAAAAACTTAGCAGGTAAAGCCAAACAACTCACCCGTGGTCAATTTGAAATCAGTGATGTGAGCCTAACGCAAGATAAGTCGCGTTTTGTCTTTAAAGCGAATAAAAAACACCCTGGTATTTACGAAATCTATCAAGTAGATATAAAATCTGGTCAGTTTAGTGCTTTAACTGATTTAGGCGGTATGAATGACTATGCATTAAGCCCAGATGATTCAACTTTATTAATTGAACATTCAACAGTAGCCATGCCTCCAGAGCTTTATGTAAAAGCACTTAAAGATGATGCTACGGCGATACGCTTAACTCATACGGTCTCTGAAAAATTCTTAAGTATGCCTTGGACTGCGCCAAGTGTGGTTGCTGTGCCTTCTTCGTATCAAGATGAACCTGTTTATTCTCGTGTTTATTTACCAAAAGACTATGATAAAACGGCTGATAAAAATCGTGCGGTAATGTTTAGTCATGGCGCTGGCTATCTACAAAACTCACATTTAGGTTGGTCTGGGTATTTTAGAGAATACATGTTCCATAGTATGTTAGTGCAACAAGGTTATGTCGTTATTGATATGGATTATCGTGCTTCTGCAGGATACGGGCGCGATTGGCGAACAGCTATCTATCGCCACATGGGCAAACCTGAAGTACAAGATATGCGTGATGGCGTAAACTGGTTAGTTGATAATGCTAATGTTGACCGTCAACGTATTGGTACTTATGGCGGTTCATATGGCGGCTTTCTTACCTTAATGTCTATGTTCACTCAGCCTGATTTATTTCAGTCAGGTTCGGCACTGCGCTTAGTCTCTGACTGGGCCTATTATAATCATGGTTATACCTCAAATATTTTGAACACCCCTGGCGATGACGCTATTGCTTATGAGAGAAGTTCACCTATTTATTTCGCTGAGGGATTAGAAAAACCCTTATTAATTAATGCGCCAATGGTCGACGACAATGTCTTTTTTCAAGATACCGTACGTTTAGTGCAACGTTTGATTGAGTTAGAAAAGCAAAACTTCGAAACGGCTATTTATCCAGTCGAACCTCATGGTTTTGTCCAACCAAGTTCTTGGTTAAATGAATATAGACGTATCTATAAGTTATTTGAAAATACCTTGTAACTTATGTAAAGCTTGCAAGACTAAAGGGTTACCTTTCTTATGAATTAAGAGCGCTAACCTTTTTTTTTGACGAAGAAAAGAACGACACTCTACTCAGTGAAATAAAATGGTTACAGGAAGATGAAACTAATATTTGTGATGTTATTTTATCTCGATTTTATTGTAAATGCTCAGGCTAAAGCGGTTGTAAAGTCAGTTTGGGGAGCATAACTATTTCCCTTATGCCATTATCGAAAAGGGAAGATTAGAGTCAAGTATCATAAAAGATATTCATGATGCTATTACTGAAAAATTGAGCAGTCTGAGCAATATAAAATTTCAAGCTCAGTGATAAGTGAGCATAATATCCTTAGCGCACTTTCAGCTAATTCTAATATATCGATAAAACAATATAGTAAGACATTAATCGCGTTGAAAAAAGCAGGTGTTATCGACGATTTTTTAAGAAAAATCAGTCTTTACCTTAATGTTTTTTTTAGTGAAAATGATTTAATAGCCATTAAAAATAATATGGCAAGCACACCACCTAATGCCCCCCATAAATGAGCATTTATTGCTACGTTAGCGCCAATCAAGTCAGCGACGTCTTCACTTGCGCCATAATATTGTTCGTGAGCTATCTTTAAAATTACTCCAATAAGTAATAAGTAACCGGTGCGCTCTTTTGCTTTTATATCCTCAATAGCGCCCCAAATAAACAAGCCATGTAAAATACCGGATAAACCCACGTATTGTTCAATGTTTGGCGAAAACCAATGGATGCCAACAGCACAAATAACAGCACTTATCATAAATACAATCAGATAATTTTTAATGGTGTAGAACTGACCATGCAAGGCCCACAACATAATAACCGCTGCGCTATTCAACAGGAAATGGGCACCATTGGTGTGAAAAAAGTGCCCAGTAAATACCCGCCAAACTTCGCCTTGTGTGACTAAACTGCGTTGATAAACAAAAAAACCACTTAAACTACTATCAAATATAAAAGCAACCAGTGAAATAATCAGAACTATGGCGGGAACCGTTACTTGTTGAACAGAAATTGGAAAAGCAGAAAGTGACAATCGCATTAAAATAGGCTTATAAACAAAGAGTAAAATATATTTTACTGCATTTTAGATGTTTTTTATATTGAAAATATTCTTAACGTTTAATGGTGAACAGCGTAGACTCATCGTTAATAATTATCTGTTAAGCCCAAATTAATGACCCGAGCATACTGCTTACAATGCGAACGTCCTGAAAAATCTTGTCTATGTCATTTAGTCACATCGGTTGATAATGATATTCATATCGTGATTTTACAACATCCATTAGAAGTTAAACAAAGTAAAGGCAGTGTAACCTTATTACATCAGTCATTAAAAAATAGCCAAGTTATTGTGGGTGAAAATTTTACTGACAATATTGAAGTACAAAGACTATTAGAGCATTATCATCAACAATGTGCTGTTTTATATCCGGCTAATGATGCCGTTGTTTTAAGTGTCAATAATAGTAATATAACAACACCTAAGTGTTTGTTTATCTTAGACGGCACTTGGAAAAAAGCGTATAAAATGTTTATGAGCAACACTTGGCTGCAACAACTGCCGCATTTTACCTTGGAGAATGATATTGTTGGACAATATCAAATTCGAAAAACAACTAAAAAGCACGCTCTGTCATCACTAGAGGCTTGTTGCTATGCGCTTAGTGTTTTAGAACACCAACGTGATGGAGAAAATAAGTATCAAGCAGTATTGGCAAGCTTTGTAGAATTTAATCATTTTCAGTTATCGTTTAACCCAAACTAGTTTATGTGTTTTTAAGGAAAACTATGTCTCGAATCCCACTATTTCAGCGTTTAAGTATGGTAACGCTATCACTGGTACTTACCTTCACTAGTCAAGCCGAAATAATAAAACAGCAAGAAGACCGTGAACCCGAAGCTGCTACGGGTGTTATCCATAAACAAGCAGTTACCAGCAAAGACTTTATGATCGCGGCAGCTAATCCTTATGCTAGCCAAGTTGGTTTCAACATCCTAAAAAAAGGAGGCAGTGCCATCGATGCGGCGATTGCTGTGCAACTGGTATTGACCTTAGTTGAACCGCAATCTTCAGGGATCGGTGGTGGTGCTTTTATTTTGCATTGGGATAAAAAGGAACAATTCTTAACGACTTTTGATGGTCGCGAAACTGCGCCAAAATTGGCAACGGCTGAGCTGTTTTTAGATGATAAAGGTAAAGCCATTTCTTGGATTAAAGCCGTTGTTGGTGGTCGTTCTGTTGGTGTTCCTGGTGTGTTGTCAGCACTAAAACAAGCGCATCAACAATATGGGGTGCTTGCTTGGTCAGAATTGTTTGTCGAAGCCATTGAGCTTGCCGAGCAAGGTTTTATTGTTTCTCCACGGCTCGAAAAACTAGTCTCAATGCAGTTTAATCCAGGCATTAGCCAACTTCCTGAAATAAAGAATTATTTCTTCCCTAATAATATTGCCATAAAAGCCGGTGATCGTTTAAAAAACAAAAAGCTTGCTGCTGTTTATAGAAGTATTGCTAAAGATGGACTTAAACCTTTTTATCATGGTTGGATAGCGGAAAAAATTGTTGATGCGGTGCAAAATTCTATCATAGCGCCAGGTAGGCTTACTCTGCAAGATATGGCACATTATCAGCCTAAACAACGACCTGCTGTTTGTGGTAGTTATCGCGACTTTAATATTTGTGGTATGGCACCTCCTAGTTCTGGCGGTGTTGCGGTTATTCAACTGCTTGCCCAACTTCAACCTTACGACTTTGCGAAAGAAAGCCCCAACAGTTTAACGGCCGTACATTTACTTACACAAAGTTCTCGTTTAGCCTTTGCTGATCGAGAACGATATATTGCCGACAGCGACTTTGTTAATGTACCTGTTGCGGGGCTAATATCTCCTAACTATTTAGCAAAACGCTCGAAATTAATTAATATTGATAAGGATATGGGAACAGCGCAAGCTGGTTTCCCGCAGGGCGCTTTAGCACAAGCAGACGATCTTGCTTTAGAGTTACCATCAACCAGTCATATTTCAATTGTTGATAAACAAGGAAATGCGATATCAATGACGACCAGTGTTGAAATGGCTTTTGGTTCAGCGGTGATGGTGGAAGGCTTTATTTTAAACAATCAATTAACCGATTTTTCATTGGCGCCAAAAGTAAATGGGCAATGGGTAGCAAATCGCTTAGAGCCGCTAAAGCGACCTAGAAGCTCCATGGCTCCTACGATGGTATTTAACCAAGATAATTCATTAAAACTTGTTGTGGGTTCACCAGGCGGCAGTCGGATTATAAACTATGTTGCGCAAGCCATTGTTGGTGTAATTGATTGGCAGTTAGACCCTCAAACGGCAATAAATTTACCAAAAGTAACTAATCGTAATAAGGTGACCACCTTAGAAAAAGGCACGAATATTGAACTATTAAAGTCAGCTTTAGAAGCCAAGGGACATAAAGTTATTGTTAGAGATTTAAATAGTGGTCTTCATGCAATTGAAGTGACAGAGCAGGGATTAATTGGCGGTGCAGATCCGCGCAGAGAAGGGGTTGTCTTAGGTTTATAAATCATTTTTTGACCTATCTATTTTAGGATAGGTCAAAAGTGTATTTTAAAACATAGACTAACTTAGAAAGGGTCTTTTAATATTTTATCAATAACCCAATCGCCATCTATCTGAATAAGAGATAAGCGCTTAACGTCTTTCAAACGATTATTATCGTAAATACCATCAAAATAAACAGTAATTACCGCTGCGTCTTTGAACTGCTCACGAACTTTTACACCGCTGTCATCAGGCGATGCAACCACTGAATCGTAAGACATATTAAATAAATGGCGGCCAACAGCTTTGGGTGACTTGTAATGTAAGATAATTCGAGACAATTGTGGGCTACAAACTTTGGCTGCTTTCTTCACATTTTTTTCATTATAAAGTGCATCAAAAAAAGCGATAGCGACAACTTCAGGACTTTCTGAAGTTTTAATGTCTCCACTTTCTTCGTCACCACATGCAGTAAGTAGAAGAGTAAATGAGATAATGATTAATTTTAAATAGTTCATAAGCTGTAAATATTACCTGGAAAGTATCCTTATATACTACCTGAAATTATTAACTGATTAGTATTAAATATTATAAAAATTCAAATATTATTGAAATTTTATAGAGTAAGCCCAATATATAAACTATCAACGGGTCCTTAGGAGTAACAATTGCAAAATATCATTTTGAACTTTATTTTGTTCATCAGCTCTTTAGTATCCGTTAATGCTGTTATCTCAGTTCCTTTGTCATCTGTGATTAGCAACGATACTCAACAAGTAGAATACATAGAGTATTGTGCTGAAGCCCCCTTACTTATATTACAAAAAACACGTGAAGTTCAGCTATATAAGGCATTAAATGCTCTAAGTATGAGTGGAACTTACTTATATTCGGATTTTTTTCATGACGCTTTTGATTTACATCATGACTCCCTCATACTTGTCGATACACAGATAAGTAGGCAAAAATATAAAATTCAAAAGCAAACCTTTCAAAAGTCTGTGGTAACTATTCATCTACAATTCATTAAAACGCTTTATCAAGTTGAAAGTGAAAACCTCATCGCGTAATCGATTATTTTAATAAATATCCGTTTAATCATTTCATTGATTAAACCTTTTAAATAATTTGATTGAGTGCTCTATGGAAAATTTCTTTACGTATGATTTATATCTGGCGTTAGCGCCATGGTTAGTTTTTGCTGTGCTATCAGTATTGGCGATAATATTAATGAAGCTTGCTAAAAAACGCCGTGGTATAGCGATTGCCTTTGCTGTTTTTGTGCAAATGTTTTCTCCAGATCCTTTTGTGGAGAAAGCGATTGCTATGGTGGTTTCTGAAAAAAGAGCGATTAAAAAGCAGCAAGACGAAGATGGAGAAGGGCAGGGGTTAATAAAAAAGGTTGAGTAAAAGCCTACATATACAAATGCCAGACGAAAACGTTCTGGCATTTTCTAAATAATATTGTTTATAAAGAACTCGTTGATGATTTATTCAATAAAGTTAAGATTTCTTCTTTATTCTTTAATATTTTTATATCACTAAATAATTGCTCTGCCTCTGGGTATTGTAATCTTAAGTAACGTAGCCACTGTTTTAATCGACTTGAAAAATAAAAGCTTTTATCGCCAATTAATTCAAGTTCACTGTATTGTTTTAGTAGAGAGCATAGTTGGTGCCAAGGCATAGGTTGTTGATTGTTTTTTATTACCGCTTCCAAGTTTGGCAGAGCAAGTGCGCCACGGCCAAGCATTAAGTTAGCCGTATGGCTTTCCTCGATGCAACGGTGGGCATCTGCTAAGTTCCAAATCTCCCCGTTAGCGAAAATTTCTATTGGATATTTTTTGACAATACCAGCAATGAAATGCCAGTAAGCAGGAGGACGATAGCCATCGGCTTTAGTTCTCGCGTGAATGGTGAGTTGATCCGCATTGGCAGATGTTATTGCGCTTACTATCTCATCTAACAACGAGGCATCATCAAAGCCTAAGCGAATTTTTGCCGACAGTATCACATCTTTGCCAACCGCTTCTTTTACCGCTAGCACTATTTTGTAAATATCTTCGGGTGTTTTTAGTAATGCGGCACCGCCACGATTTTTATTAACGGTTTTAGCAGGACAGCCAAAATTAAGATCAACACCATGTGAGCCTAGTGCTATTGCTCGAACAGCATTTTCTGCCATCCAGTTGGGTTCTTGACCAAGTAACTGCATTCTCAATGGCGTGCCTGACTGCGTGTAACCTTGTTGTTCTAATTCAGGGCAAACTTTGTAGAAACATCGCTCAGGTAAAAGCTGGTCAACAATACGTAGAAACTCAGTAATACAAAAATCGTAATTATTTAATGAGGTGAGTAGACGGCGCATTAAGGCATCAGCAACACCTTCCATTGGTGCTAAAACAACTTTCTTTACTTGAGTATTCATAGATCAGCGAGTAACCTCAAAAGTGAGTGATAAGATTTATCTAAGAGTGAATAAATATTTTCAACCTCATTGAAATTTATTTATTCGGTGAAGGGTCTTTGTTAGTAGCTTACATATGTAGTGCCAAAATTATAATATTAAAGGAAAATATCATGAAAATTTTAAAAAAATCATCATTAACAGCTTTATTAGGTTTATTTGCCTTAACACTTGCCATTTCAGCTCCTGTAAAAGCAGAAATTAACCCTTTTGAAACTAAAAGCATTGTAACGATTACAGCGGCAGATGCTAGCGGAAAATGTGGTGAAGGAAAAGCTGACGAAAAAGCTAAATGCGGCGAAGGTAAAGCAGACAAAAAAGGTAAATGCGGCGAAGGTAAATGTGGTGAAACTAAAACCGACAAAAAAGGTAAATGCGGCGAAGGAAAATGTGGTGAAGGTAAAGCAGACAAAAAAGGTAAATGTGGCGAAACCAAAACTGACGCTAAGAAATGCGGCGGTTAATTCTTAATCATTTATTCAACGTTATCACAAATATTAAAAAAGCTATTTAACCCTTTGTTAAATAGCTTTTTTGTTTGTTTATAGCTGTTGCCGTTTACTGTGTCGCGAGTCATGATAAAAAATGATTCACTACCTTGAGTGAATTATTGTTTTATCACACTTTACCTAGCTATTTTAATATCCCTGTAAAATCAAATTCCTGGTTACATCGCACTATTTTATTTAAAACAGTGTCTTTCTTAATTAATGTCTTTTTTTCCAAGACTAATGTCTCGAAAAAACAGATAATACCGACCATTAATTACATCTTGCCAATTGGCAGTCGCTAAAACTAAGCAAATCACTGAGCTTTTAGTGCAAAACTTCGGAAATTATTCAATGGAAATCAAAGTTAATTATCTCGACAACCTTAGAATTGAAGCTAAATTTGATGATTTTTCTGTCATCGCTGATCAACCTATTCGATATAAAGGTGATGGCTCTGCTCCGGGGCCTTTTGATTATTTTTTAGCTTCATCAGCGCTTTGTGCCGCCTATTTTGTTAAAGTTTATTGTAATTCGCGTGATATACCGACTGAAAATATTCGTTTGTCACAAAACAATATCGTAGATCCTGAAGATCGTTATAACCAAATTTTTCAAATTCAGGTTGAGTTGCCTGAAAGCATTTCTGAGAAAGACCGTAAAGGCATTGTCCGTTCCATTGATCGCTGTACCGTTAAAAAAGTCGTTCAAAGTGGACCAGAGTTTAAAGTAGAAATAGTCGATAGTCTTGAAAACGACGCCCAAGCAATGCTTATGGGGCAATCAGCAAGTGACTCCAGCACCTACATTTTAGGTAAAGACTTACCACTGGAACAAACTATTGCCGATATGACAGGTCTGTTGGCTGATTTAGGAATGAAGATTGAAATATCTTCTTGGCGAAATATTGTGCCTAATGTTTGGTCATTGCACATCCGTGATGCGGCATCACCGATGTGCTTTACTAACGGTAAAGGCGCAACGAAAGAAAGTGCGCTTTGCTCTGCACTTGGTGAATTTATTGAGCGTCTTAACTGTAATTTCTTTTATAACGATCAGTTCTTTGGTGTTGATATTGCCAACAGTGATTTTGTTCATTATCCCAATGAAAAATGGTTTAAACCTGGCGCCAATGATGAGTTGCCCAGCGACATACTTGATGAATATTGTTTAGCGATATATAACCCTGACGATGAATTACGGGGTTCGAACCTAATAGATACCAACTCTGGCTTAGCGGAGCGAGGTATTTGCTCTATTCCTTATGTACGCCATTCTGATGGTGAAACCGTCTATTTTCCTTCAAATTTAATTGAAAATTTATTCTTAAGTAATGGTATGAGTGCAGGTAATAATTTACCCGAAGCACAAGTACAATGCTTGTCAGAAATATTTGAACGTGCGGTAAAGAAACAAATTATTGCACAAGAAATTATTTTACCTGATGTGCCCAAAGACGTAATCGCAAAATACCCGAGTATTTTAGCAGGCATTGAAGGGTTAGAAGCGCAGGGCTTTCCTATTGTCGTTAAAGATGCATCGTTAGGTGGTCAATTCCCGGTAATGTGTGTCACGCTTATGAACCCTAAAACGGGTGGTGTATTTGCCTCCTTTGGTGCTCATCCAAGTTTTGAAGTTGCCCTAGAAAGGAGCTTAACAGAGTTGTTACAAGGAAGAAGCTTTGAAGGCTTGAACGATGTACCTAAGCCAACGTTTAATAGCATGGCGGTTACTGAACCAGAAAACTTTGTTGATCACTTTATTGACTCAACAGGTGTTGTTTCCTGGCGTTTCTTTAGCAGTAAAGCTGATTATGAATTTTGCGAATGGGATTTTTCTGGCACCAACGAAGAAGAAAATGCTGTGTTAATGGCGATTTTGAAAGACTTGGGTAAAGAAGTCTATATTGCAGAGTTCAATCAATTGGGGGCTACCGCTTGTCGTATGCTAGTGCCAGACTATTCAGAAGTGTATCCAGTTGAAGACCTTATTTGGGACAACACCAATAAATCTCTTGAATACCGCGAAGATATTTTAAATCTTCACATTTTAAGTGAAGAACAATTAGTCGCTTTAGTTGAGCGTTTAGAAGATAGCCAACAAGATAACTACATTGATATAAAAACATTAATTGGTATTGAGTTTGATGAAAATACCGTTTGGGGTCAGCTCACTATTCTTGAATTAAAAATTCTTATTTATCTTGCCTTAGGCGCTTTAGAAGAGGCTATTGAATTAGTTGGAGAGTTTTTACAATACAATGACAATACGGTTGAACGTGGCTTATTTTATCAAGCGGTTCATGCGGTATTAGAAGTTACCCTAGACGAAGAGATGGAACTTGAAGACTATATCGGTAACTTTAATCGAATGTTTGGTGAAGAGACTATGGAACACGTGGTTGGTTCAGTCTTTGGTGAAGTTAGGTTTTATGGTTTAACACCAACAAGTATCAAACTTGAAGGTTTAGATAAGCACCTGAGGTTGATTGAAAGCTACAAAAAATTACACCAAGCGCGTAAAATAGCGGCTGAAAAATAGTAAAAACATATCATGTAAAAAGCCAATATCTACTATAGGTATTGGCTTTTTATAAACGTTGCGCATTTAAATTTTAAATCTTAAGTTTAATGAGCATTAATCAGTTTTATACACCTCGGTTCTGTTTCTGCCAAGTTCTTTTGCTTTATATAGGGCATTATCAGCCTGAGCGTAGAAGTCAGTAAATGATATTTTATCGTTACAAATACTGGCACCAATACTTACCATTAATGGTTTGTTATCAACCTTAATGTTAGCAATTAACTGATGTAATCTTTCACAAAATAATAAAACATTCACTTTGTCTGTGTCAGGTAGCATGATCAAAAATTCTTCACCACCAAAGCGAGCAACGAGGTCTGTTTGTCGACAAAAGGCTTTCAACTTTTGACCCAGCTCTTTTAATACTCGGTCTCCTGATAAATGGCCAAAGCTATCATTTATTTTCTTAAAGTGATCAATGTCGAGCATTAATAAACCAACCGATTGATGAGATCTTGCTGCCTGCTCAAGGACTAAAATGCTTCGCGATTTCATTTCTCTTCTATTTAATAACTCGGTTAATTCGTCAGTAGAAGCAAGTAATTTCAAAGCTTCTGCTTGCTCTTCTAATGTTTCGCGGGTTTTTAATAATTCATTATAAAGTTGGTCTCTTTTAGAGGCATTAAAAAAGCTCCAGTAAATACAGCCATCATCACCTAAATGCGCGTTCACGGTTACTGGAATGCGAGCCCCTTGAGCATTAAATATAATTAACTGCATTTCTTCACACGTTTTCTCATGTAAAAGTGTTGGAATGAGATAACTTTGAAAAAATATTTTTGACGATTTTGTGAAAATTACGTCTGTACTTTTACCAATAAGGGCTGCTGGTTGCCATAATAGTTCAGTAGTGAAATATGCATTAACATAGGTAATAACTCTTGACGAATTAGTGACTAAAGCACCGCAAGGAAAACTATCCAGCGAATAATTTTGCATGTTACTTTGTGCTTTACTTTTGCGTGTTGTGGTCATTGTTCGCGTATTCTATTATTAAGTCGACAATTTCGTTCGGATGCGTCATATGTAAACAATGTCCGTCAGCCAGAATCACTTCCAGTTGACTATTTTTTATTTGGCTATGAATAAACTCACCAACAGTCGTCGCAGCCAAGGCATCATTTTTACTTTGAAAAATTAATGAAGGTTGCTTTATATCTTTTAAAATATGGCGATAATCAGATAAAAATGTTGCTTCAGCAAAATTCTTCGCTATAACAGGGTCAGTAGAGCAAAAACTTCCCGTTAACTCTCCTATTAAATCCGTTGAATTATCATCTCCTATCACTAATGGCGCTAAATAATCAGCCCAACCAATATAATTTTTATCCATCAGGCTTAATAATTCGAGTAAATCTTCTTTTTCAAAGCCGCCCAAGTATTCAGGAGGAAAGTTTAGAAAACAAGGTGAAGGGCATATCATGATAAGCTTAGAAAAAAAATCAGGCCTTTTATTGGCGGCAATCGCACCGATAATACTACTTACAGAGTGTCCGACAAAGATTGCATTTGATAGCTCTAGCACTTCAGCTATTTCAATAATATCTTCGGCATACCCATCAAGTTGGCTATAACGTTTCTTGTTGTATTGTGAGATATCTGAACCACCAGAGCCGACATAATCAAAGAGTACGATGGTAAACTTGTTCAGTAGCTTTGGCGTTAAAAAGCGCCACATGTTTTGATCGCAACCAAAACCGTGCGCAAGAAAAAGTGTTTTATCACCTTTTCCAACAATTTTAACATTATTTCTAATCAACACCTCTTTTGACAAAAGCATAATATTTCCTACTCAAATGTATCGTTAATTAACGGTTACTAACCTTGTTTATACTACTATCTAATAATCTTGCTTATATTACCACAGAAGGAAACAGTTGCAGCGTTTGCTCAATTATATCAGTTTTCTGACTTTTCGCTAAATAAGCGGCATATATATCTCTTGAATATACCGGCGCTTCTTCAACTAGGTATAATTTATTTTTCTCGATATACTCAAAAGTCATTTGTCTGGGTAAATAAGCACTTCCGCCGGCGTCCAATAGAAAATTTAATGCAATTCTTGGTTGGCTCATATAGTGTCTTGCCGGAGGAGCATCTTGAAATTCTCGAAGGTGTTGCGCATTCACTGATTCACCATAGTCGACCATTATGTGGTTATCTAATGTTAACTTTTCGATAGTATCGTTTGGCTCTGTGGTCACTAAATGTAGTGGAACCGTGGCGACTTTTTCAGTGATTAAATCTTTAACAAACGGCGGCTCGAAAAAAAAGGCAACATCGACCACACGACTCAGTAAACTCTTTCTAAGCTCTAACGGCGAGTAAGTGTTGGTTAATAAACTAACATCATCAAGATTGCGATGTATCTTTTTTAACCAATCTTGTAAGACAATATCCCAAATAGACATCATAGAGCCAACAACTAATTGATAAGTATCACTGTCTGCAACACCAACATCTTGTTTAGTTTTTTGCCACATAAACAATAACTCATTAGCATGTTTTATTAACCGATTACCTTCTGGGGTTAATTTTAAATGCTTTTGGCTTCGGTCAAACAACAGCACACCTAAGTCACCTTCTAATAACTTAATCCTTGCGCTTACTGCAGATTGAGTAATGAATAAGTTCTCAGATGCTATTCTAAAGTGTAATGTACGGCTCACTTCAAGAAATGTTTTTAATAGTTCGATTCTCATACAAACCTCGACAAACAACGCAATCATTTTTTTTGATTAAACTCATCAAAATATAGCGCTATATTATTTAATAAGCTGACTATACACTTCACAGCACTTATTACCTCACTTTTTATCATTAAATAAAAGTGAATATCAAAAGACTGACTTATGAAAATTGCTATCTTATCTAGAAATAAAAAACTTTACTCTACCCGTCGTTTAAAAGAAGCGGGTGAAGCTATGGGCCATGAAGTTGATATTATCGATACTTTGCATTGCTATATGGACATTACGAGTAGCCGTTCATCGGTGCGTTATCACGGTAAAGAACTACCAAAGTATGATGCAATTATTCCTCGTATTGGCGCCTCTGTGACTTTTTATGGCACAGCTGTGGCAAGACAATTTGAAATGATGGGTACCTTCAACATTAATGAGTCCGTCGCTATCAGCCGCTCACGCGATAAATTACGGTCATTACAGTTGCTATCGCGTAAAGGTTTGGGTTTACCGCGAACGGGTTTTGCCAGCAAACCTGATAATGCCAAAGATTTAATTAAAAATGTTGGCGGCGCGCCGGTGGTTATTAAGTTGCTCGAAGGCACGCAGGGCATAGGCGTAGTATTAGCCGATACGGCTAAATCAGCTGAAGCCATTATCGAAGCGTTTATGGGTTTAAACGCGAATATTTTGGTACAAGAGTTTATTAAAGAAGCCGGTGGTGCTGATATTCGCTGTTTAGTGATTGGCGGTAAAGTGGTTGCGGCGATGAAACGTCAAGGCGCTGAAGGTGAGTTTCGTTCTAATTTACATCGTGGCGGCTCTGCTGAAGTGGTTAAATTATCTAAGGCTGAGCGTGATACTGCTGTCAGTGCTGCAAAAGCGATGGGTTTGAACATGTGTGGTGTCGATTTACTGCGTTCACAAAATGGTCCTATGGTCATGGAAGTTAATTCATCTCCTGGCCTTGAAGGTATCGAAAAAGCGACAGGCAAAAATGTTGCCGGGATGGTGTTTGAGTTTTTAGAAAAAAATGCAAAACCTCATGACACCAAAACACGTGGCAAAGGATAATGAAAGTGAGTTCTACAGACATATTACGCATTGGTGAATTTGAAATTTTACCTGGAGAGCAGCGCAAAATAGAGTTGCCGGTTGCTAAGTTATATACCGATGCCGACGTTTCTTTACCCGTTCATATTATTCGCGCTAAAAAACCGGGGCCCACTATTTTTTTGAGTGCGGCGGTACATGGCGACGAATTAAATGGTATTGAAATTATTCGACGCTTGATCCACGAAAAGAAACTTAAAATAAC
>NZ_JACGVV010000039.1:0-31252 GCF_014077405.1 Colwellia sp. BRX10-9
ACTAAGAATATAATTTAGCTTAGCATCCGCCAGTCTCTGTTTGTAAATTGAAGAATGCAGTAAAAATGAAAAACATTTGGCTTGGCTTTTTAATAGTACTATCGATTGCCTTGCAATCGTTTGTTAATAGTAGCAACGTTAATCTTGAGTGCAACGTTTGGTGGAAACGCTAACGCCGGACTAATTACTCTTTCAGCGGACCAAAGTGATGTTTTGGTTGGCGAAATGATGGAAATCACCTTAAATGCCACGGGTTTTGACGAATTTGATGCATTTTCTTTAAATGTTGATTTTGATACGAGTGTGTTTAGTTTTTTACCCACCACGTTTACATCCGAACTATCACCTTTTGCTATGTTGTGGAGTCAAGTTGGAAGTGGCGTAGCTATTGGATTTGTTGATTTTATTCCATCAAGTGGTGATTTTATATTAGGAAAGTTCACATTGCAGGCAATAAAAGCAGGGACGGCCGATTTTTCTGTAGTGGTAAATGAATTTACCTTGAGTGACCCATTTGATATGTTCGCTGTTGCAACGCCTGTTAACGCTGATACATTGGGTCAAGTATCTTCATCAGTAACCGATGTTCCTGAGCCGTCCACATTAGCAATATTTGCGTTAGGGCTGATGGGATTAATGACGAGGTCTTTAAAGAAAAAATCTTAATTTAGATTGTAATCTTTGATTATAAAAGCGCTAATCGTTATGATTAGCGCTTTTTTTATCCGTTATTTAATTGGATATCGATGGTATTACGCTATTAATTGTTAATATTCCTCTTTACGTTCGTGTCAATAAACCTTTTTGATACTCATCTAGTGCATTATAAAGTATCGTTTTTTTGGCTTTAGTGATCGTTAAAGGTAGTGACTCTACTGTCTTATTTGCGCAAGAAATGCTAAACGAGAAAGTAGTATTGATGATTACTGATTAGGTTGAACAAAATAAATAAAAATCAGCCATAAAAAAAGCCGCTAAGTTTAACTAGCGGCTTAATACTTAAACTAAATTATTAATCATTAGTTTCAAGTTTTGATGTTGTTACTGCAATCGTATAGTCAGTAGCTACTGAAATATAACCATTAACGCGAAGCGTATAAAGTCCGCCGCTAGTTGGGCGAAAGTTAATTTCTTCTGGGTTATCTAAAGAGGCGCTGTTAGCGACAACTTCACCGGCTTCGTTAAGCAAGTCAAAGTCTAAATCTGCAACACCTGACCAAGTTAACACAGCATTAAGCATAGAAACGTTGTCTGTCAGCTGTATATCATGGTCTGACACTTCCATATTTTCATATGATGGGCCAACTGAACCGGCAAAGTTACTGTCTGTTTTTATAATGACTGCAGCTGAGTCGACTAATTGACCGTCGAGTAAAATACCGTCAAATGAAACTGTACCGTTAACGCGTTTAAGACTTATGCTATGAACGCTATCGGTAGATAAATCTCTAAATGCAACGGTTTTAACTTGACGTTGAGGTGAATAATAATCTAATAAACCTTGGCTTTTACCATCAAGAAATAATTCGGCATGACCTTTTCTATTATTAGTTATATATTTTAATTGAACACTATCACCAATGAAATCAAAGCTAATTTGCGCGTTTCTACGTCGTGTTTGCTTAAAGGTGCCATCTGACGATAAGGTACTATTTTTTACAGCCCAACGTTTTTTGTAATTAATATTGTTATCAGTTTCAGAAACTTCAGACCAAACGCCTTGGCTTGACCAGCCAGTTTGTCCGTTGATAAAGTCTGCTCTTTCACCGATAGTAACTCTGGCCAAATCTACAGCCGCTTTTACGTTAATATGACCCGCACCTACTTGATGAACTTTATAACCCGGCATTTCATCTGCGCTGTCTTTTAAAATTTGTTCAACTTGATCGGGTGATAAAAGTGGATTCACTTCCAACAATAAACCGACCACACCCGCAACAAATGGTGTTGCCATTGACGTACCACTCATACTTGCGTAGTACAGATGATATTCTGGATGTGCAGGGTCGATAATAGGACCTGCAGCGCCCAATGGCGTGTTAAGTGCTCGTGTTGATACAATCGCGCTACCTGGCGCAGTAATATCAGGTGTTTTAATCCAGTCACCTTCAACGCCTCGGCTTGAAAAATCAGCTAATTGACGGTCTGTTGTGCCAGCAGCAACGTTAATAACCCATGGGGCAATTGCATATTGATTAAGGGTGTTGTCATCTGGACCACTATTAGAAGCGGCAAATGTCACTACGATGCCTTTTTTGTAAGCTTGATAAGAAGCTTGATTGGTTGGATTATTTGGATCAAAGCTTGCGCCGTCACCTCCACCCCAACTGTTAGTTATTACATCTATGCTATAACGTTCGCTATTAGCGATTGCATAATCAAAGCCAGCAATAGCATAAAGAATTGAAATCGCTTCACCAGCTCCTAGACCCACCAAAGTTGCTTTTGGGGCGATGCCTGCCTGGTAAAAACTTCTACGTTCATCATCTCTTGATGCTTCACCGCTACCGGCAACAGTGCCGCCAACATGTGTACCGTGTCCTGAACTCGTATCCGAATTTGGCACACCTTCTAAAAATAAGTTTTTACCACCAGCAAAATCAAGATCACCAGCAATTTTAACATTTTGGATAGTTTTTTCACCGAGTAATAAATCAGGGTGTGTTGCATCAACACCTGAATCTAGTACTGCAATCGTTGAACCTTCACCATAAACACCATAATCGTCATGTACTAGATGACCACTGGTAATTTCGCCAGAGTTATAGTTGTAATATTCTAAAGGCGCATCAAAATAAATACTCTTAACCCGTGAATCTTTAGCTAAGCTATTGATTTGGCTGCGAGTTAAAGAAGTTCCTGCCATAGGTAATACTTTTAACGCTAAATAAGGAACGTTTAAAGTTGCCATAACATTGTCGAGTTCATTGTAATGGTGAGTTGAAACAATCACTTTAGTACTTTGAACTAAAGTGGGTAACAACGTTTGTAATTTCGAGCCAATAAGCGCATCAGCATTAACATTAAATGTGGTCGCAGCAAGTACACTAACCGATAGTGCCAAAAGTGTCTTTTTCATTTTCTTATACCTTTTGAATGATTATAATTTTGAATGATTATAATTTTGAATGATTTTAATTTCATTAACTTAGCTACTGTGCATAATTTTTTTGAGCGTTATAATCGGGAAGAACCCCTAGGTCACTGTGATAAAACTACTTAGCAATTATTTTAACCGGCTTAAAAGGGAGTGATGAAATAATAATGGTGACTTATATATCGGTCAGGCTTGATAAAATTAATACCTGTAACTTAATGAAAATCATAATAATTCATTGAGTTAATAGCGGGGCTTGTCGAATGAATAAATACAGGAGACTACTTATGGAAATGTTCAAAAACTATGAGTTTAATCGTTAAACTGTTTTATTACCTTGTTGTTGATTTGATTTCTTAGTTGATAAATGAACACAGCTACTTTTTTTATTTGGACATCGCTTAGTATATTTATTTTTCCTATTCTTATAGGGTTTTTTACGTTTCGCTATAAAATCAATAGTTGACCCGTCATCTATTTGATAAATTCCAGAGTTAAATGCTTTAGCCTGTTGAATTAAAGGGAGTAACGAAAATTGTGATGTTGAACTAATAAATACACCTGTATTGGTATTAATTATTTTTATAATCAATACACTAATAATCATAACAGCAATTTTATTTCTCATGACTTTATTTCTTTTAACGTTTTATACCACCAATCTACTGTGTACTATTTAGTTTGACGCTATAATCCGGAAGAACCCCTAGCTGAGATTGATAAAATCACTTAGCCATATTTTTATTAACCTGGTGCTAATATCCTACATGGGGTATACCATAAGCTAGCGTGGTAATTTTCAATTAAATCATTGGTTTCGCTTTATGCTTTTCACTAGGGTGAACCGCTTTATTTGGGTGATATATACCTTAATCAGCTTGGTTTTTTTAGGGAAACCCTCTAAACTTTAAAGTAAACGTAGAGACACTTTAGATGGTAATACGGTTAAGCGGTCCGGCTTTAGTCATTAATTTTTGTCAACGAGTTGGCTTGATATCATTATTTATATTTACTGGCATAAGCTCTGCTGAAACAAGTTTGGAACAACAACAATCTATTTTTGAATTATCACTAGCAGAGCTGTTAAACGTGAGGGTTGATGTTGCTTCTTATACTTCTGAACGGATTATTCAAACTCCTGCAATAGTTTCCCGCTATGATCAAAATGATTTAACCTTGATGGGTATTAAAAGCCTAAAAGATATGTTGTCGTTTATCCCTGGCTTTGTTCTCCAAGAAAACCGAGCAGGGGGCACGCCCGTAATGATCAGAGGTATAGTCGAAGCCTTTAACCAAAAAATTCTCTTCATAGTCGATGATGTTCCTTATTGGATGCCATCACATTCTGAAATACCGCTCTTAGGTATTCCCATCGAGGCTATTAGCCATGTCGAAGTTATAAGGGGACCTGGTGCTATTTATTATGGTACCAATGCTTCTGCAGGTGTTATTAAAATTGTCACTAAACAAAAAGCGGGCAACAGCCTAGCCGTAAATTATGACTCTAATCAAAAACTCAATGTTGGCGGTTATTACTTTCACGCTTTTGATGATGACTCTCATTTTTCACTAGGGGTTGAGTCTCAAAAAGATAACGGTTTTACCAGTTACTTCGAGGGTACGCCGCAACCCCCTTCATTTCCAAAGGGTACACCAGATTTTGATCATATTGTTATAACAGAAGAAATGACCTCTGTGCTAGCACGCTTTCGCTATTATAGTTTTAATATCAACTTTCAAACGTTCGACTCAATGACCAATGATACTGACGAACCAACCCCTTTAAGCATCGCGACACAAAGAGAGCATAAGGGATATTTATCGAACCTGTCGAGAAAACCCCGTGATCCGAGCGAAGCGAAAGTCGCGGGGATGAATCGATAAACTATCCTTGTTCTTTAATGTATTTGCGAATTGTATCAGCGGAAGCATTGCCGACAGAACAAACAAAACATCCATCAGACCAGAAAGTATTCTCAATCCAAAACTGCTTTTTCAGGCCTGGATACCTCTTCCAAATCAACTTATTTGTCTGCTGCTTAATCCTTCTAACATGTTGCCCAATGGCATATCTTGGAGAAATCATCAGAAGTATATGGATGTGATCCTTGTCTACTCCAATCTCCTCAACTGAAAAGTCAGAACTATCTGATATGTCTAAAACAGCCTGCTTTACAAACTCTCCCATATCGCCAAAAAGTAGTTGCTTTCGATATTTAACCACGAGAATTAAATGCAGAGCAATTAGGTGCTTACAATGTGAATTCGTTTGACATTCCACTTGACAATCTCGGCTTGTACAGTAGTCTATACAGTATATGAAAAAGACGCTCAGATACAATTATCGGCTCAAGCCGACGGCAGAACAAGAAGTCAAACTCGTTGAATTTGGAGCATACGCCCGTGGCGTATGGAACTTGTTGCTATCTGAAAATATGCGTCGATATCGGTACGATAAAACATTTCTTTTTTACAATGAAATGGCATCGCTGATAAAAGATTTAAAAATGTTCGATGAATTCTCATGGCTCAAAGATTTTGACTCTGCGGCTTCACAACAAGTGGCTCGTGACCTTGAAACAGCACTAAAGAATTCATTCAATAAAGGCAGGGTTCAAAAGTTTCCGACTTTCAAGGTCAGCTTTAAGCAGAAGAAACTTCACGATGATAGCTACCGCTCGGTCAATACGAATGAAAATATAAGACTGGAAAATAACGGCATCACTATTCCAAAAATTGGTACGGTTAAAATTGCACTTCATCGTAAACTTAAAAGTAAAATCAAGTCAGCAACCTTCAAGATGAGGCACGGGAAGTGGTACGTTTCACTGACTCAAAAAGTCGAGTGCAAGAGTAAAAAGCAAGTGCTATCAACACTTGTGGGCTATGACATCAACAGCCAATATACGGTTGTCGGCTCAAATGGTCTGTACGTTGAAAACCCGAAAGTTTTTAAGAAGTCATCAACGAAATTAAAACAAATTCAAGTCCAGTTGAGCCGTCGTAAGAAAGGTTCGAATCGCTGGCACAAAACAAAATCACGTTTAAACAAAATTCACGGGAAAATCTCTAGCCAACGCCTAGCGTTCGCTCACGAAGTATCATGCTCGATAGCCAAGAGTAGCGATATTATCGTGTTTGAGGATTTAAACGTGAAAGGAATGCAGCAATTTAATGGCCAGATGGTGAATGATAATGTGATGGGAATGATCACTGAATTAACCAGGTATAAGGCTGAATTAAATGGAGTTGTTTACCATGAAATTGGTCGGTTTGTGAAATCTTCCGGCATTTGCTATGGATGTAAGTATGAGCATAAATTCGATTTGAGTGTGCGAGAATTTTCCTGTGTGAGCTGTGGATTAGTACAGTGCAGAGATTTAGCAGCAGCTAAATCTGTTGCAGACACAGGCGAAAAAGAGTTAATAGCTAATGGGATATTAGCTAGGGCGTTGCCCAAATTTCAGCAGAAATCACCTTCTAAAATGAAAGTCTTTGAGCTATCAAAGTTTGGTGTGGGATCTGAGAAAAAAGAAGCAGCCTAGTTATCAAAAGCTAGATTGCAGAAGCCCCGTGATCAGAGCGAAGCGAAGTCGCGGGGTAGTTCACTGCATATGGATAAAAGTTGGCAGTTTGAACACGCCAATATGCAAGTTTACAGTGAATATAATCAATTTTATTTACAATTCGTCTCACGAAATGTACTTAGTTTGGGCAATGACGGAGGATTTCGCTTTGATAATAATGGTGACAACAATACCCGTTGGCGAACTGGAGTCACTTTTGATTATCATTGGAATAATCATTTAACGCTAAATAGCGGTATGGAGTTTGAAAAGCGTCGCATTGAAAATTACAATTTATTCAAAGAGGTTTCAGTAACAATCTAGTCAGTTTTTTAATTCAGGCAGTTTTGATCGAAGTGGTATTGAATTGAATTGGATTATCAACGTGTTTTAAAAAACTACACGGTATTTGCTAATTTTGCTTATAGCCACTAAGGAAACAGGGAAATATCTGATGATAAATTAGCTGCAATTGTCCCCAGGTTTATCACAGCTTTTGGTCTATCATATCCTTGGGATACGCGACAAACTTTGGGATTTTCATTACGCACGATCAGCAAGCGAAATAAAGCGCAAGCCTCATATTTACTTAATGCGAATTATAATTATAAAACCGAGCGATATTCGTTATTCTTTACAGTAAAAAACTTACTGGGGGAAAAGATTGTTTATCCAGATACTCAAGATTTTGTAGCAGAACACTTAATTGAAGGTGATAATAATATAAATCTGTCGTTATCACTAAAATATTTATTTTAGTGTACGACAACTCAGTTACAACTTATCTTGAATTTCAAATAAAAACTAAACAAACACTTTGTATTAAATCTGTTTGTTTAACCAAACTAATGCATCGTCTTCATTATCAAAATACTCTATATTTTGAACCGCTTTGGAGGGCACCCATTGTTGGTCAATACTTTTTATTACCTGCGAAGTAATAACGATAGCTTTTGCTACCATATTTTGACCATTGAGCCACTCATTAAACTTATTAGAGATATTAAATGCGTCTGGCGTAGCACCATCCAAGTTTGAAAGATCAACAAGTATCAGAAACTTATTTTGATTGAGCGACTTAATTATTGCTGATGTCTTTTGCGAGACTTCTTCAGCACCATACTCATTAAAAGATCCTTTCAACGTTATATGTATAATATTTTCTTTTAAAATTATTGTGTTATCACCATGCTCTATCGTCAATTTGGTACTCCAATAACATAACCATTTATTAGTCGTGTTTAGTTAATAGACTAAAGTCCTGCATTGTAACTGAATTATTGTAAATATCTCTGTTTATCTTTCATTAGACGATGGCACATTACATTTAAACGCTAAACGCTAAACGCTACTAATAATAAAATACAAACACCGATTAAAACGACTGACACATAGGTTGACTGCATATTCAGTGGCATGACTTCCTGAGGTGAGAGCTTTTTATTAATAAAAGATTTCAGTTGAGCCATTAAGCCTAGATCAATAGCTTTCTCTTGCTCAATATTTGCTATTAGCTTTTCGTTTGTTGAGAAAGGCTTATTTATCGCTATTAGCTTGAATGCATCGAGGCTGAAAATTACGCGTCCGTCTAGTTTAAAGGTCACCAGTAATTTATAGACAACAACGGCAAGAAATATCGGGATTAACGATGATATAAAGCTGTTTAGGGTCACCAGTGATAATAAACTGGTTAAGGTGTACTTTTCATTAAGTAAATACCAAGGCGCTAACAGCACTAGTAGGGTGTTAACTAGGCAAACAACCAGTAATGGGTATTGAGGTTTACTGTCATGAGCGCTATTTTTCTGACCTTTATAGTAAGCCATATGGATAAAACGGCACATTAATAGTCCAGTAAATAATGCACTGACAATAATTGCATATTTTAAATAAGGTAAGTCACTCAACAAATTTTTGACTTCATTTTTAGCGAAAAAACCACTGGTAAAGGCTGCCCCAACCAAGGATAACGCAGGTAATATCATGGTGATATAAGTCATACCACGTAAATAGACTGGCGTATTACTTTGTTTATTTAATAGTGGCGTAATTCCCACAGATAAAAATAAAGCCGACTTAGCTAACCCGTGATGAATAGCATAAAAAATAATAGCCGTGGTCATTGCATCTCTAAGTGCTGGAAAGACTAATATCACACCAAAACAAGCAGATAATATGCCCATTTGGCTTACCGTAGAATAGGCAAGTACCGCTTTAGGATCCTTTTGACTCATGCCCTTTATTGCCGCATAAAAGGCGCCAAGGGCACCAATGGCAATAGTCAGTAAACCTAACTGAGAGAATGTGGCCAAATCATCTGCTTGAAAAGGGAAAAACTTAAGCCAACCAATCATACCGGCTTTTACCATAAAACCACTTAATAAGGCACTAGCGGGCACCGCAGCAACAGGGTGTGCAAGAGGTAACCAAGAATGGAAACCAAATAAGCCAATTTTTATACCAAAACCAACAATCAGCATCAGTCCCATAAATTGTAATAACGTTGGGCTAACAGTGTGTTGGGTTAAGTCCATATAATTGAGAATACAAAAAGCACTAAAAATAGCAACTTCACCGATAATGACCCACTTTATATAGACATTAGCGGCTGATATTGCGGCGGCTGTTTTATCTCTAATAATGAGCACATAAGACGACAAACTCATAAAAGTAAAAAAGGTCAAAAATCCAAACATGTCTGTGCTCAGGACTAAACCAAAACTACTGGCCATGGCGACACAAAATAACGCCATAAAGTTAGATTTATTATCACCCAAATGAGGATAAAATAAAGCATACGTTGAGCTTAGTAACCATAATAGCCCCGCCAGCAATAGAAAACCTTGGCTGAGCTTATCAAGTGAAAGTTCACTACCAAAAAATAAGAACGGTATGCTTTGAAAATAATATTCAGGTTGTAAGCCTAAATAAATAGCAGGAATGGCGCAAAGTGGCATTAAATAGGTAAGTTTGATAGCTTTGGGACGTATGATAATTAATGCGGCTAATATCAAGGGTAATATAATAGACCAAACTAACCAGCTTGACATTTGCTGAGGTAAAATCGACGATTGCAAAAGAGTTGTTGTTTGATTAAATCCAATAGATTCAGAGGTTGCGATCAGCTTTGACCAGCTTAATGCACTGTATTGACTATTAGCGAATAATCCCGCCAAAATAGCAAAAGTTATGGTAACAACCGGTGGTAAAAGCATCATCCAATGTGCTTCTAGCGTTGGTTTGTTCTCTACATGGTTTTGATGCTCAGTATGTGGCTCTGCAGGTAATTCTGCGTGTTGGGTAGCATGTACCGGTGTGGATAATTGTCTTGGTAAACTGGCGTGCTCGGTATCTTGATTCTCTTGTGATGGAGCAAGGAACCATGCGCGATAAACCAAAGGTAAGAAATAAATTGCGTTTAATAAACTACTACCCGCTAGCACTGCTATTACCCAAGCATTACCTGTTTCAATAGCGCCAACACCAAGGTACCACTTAGAAACAAAGCCCGCGATTGGCGGTATACCAATCATGCCTAAAATTGCGATAGTAAAGGCAGTCAT
This sequence comes from Colwellia sp. BRX10-9, assembly GCF_014077405.1. Classification (NCBI taxonomy): domain Bacteria; kingdom Pseudomonadati; phylum Pseudomonadota; class Gammaproteobacteria; order Alteromonadales; family Colwelliaceae; genus Colwellia; species Colwellia sp. BRX10-9. Next base: position 10,227 of record NZ_JACGVV010000039.1, read on the forward strand.
GGTGATCGGCATTTTTTTAGCAATGCCATTTAACTGGCTAACTTTATAAATGTGATGTGTTTCAGCGAGCAGACCAGCACAAAAGAACATAGTGATTTTCATTAGCCCTTGATGCACTAAATGCATAATAGCACCAACGGCCGCAATAGGGCCGGCGAGTGCTATGCCTAGCGTTATATATGACACCTGACTAACCGTTGAATAAGCAAGACGCTTTTTTATATCATCTTGATAAATAGCCCTAACCGAACCATAAATAATGGTAAAACATGCAAAGACCAACAGGACTTGTAAAACACCTAAAGAACTTGCTAGGTCGACGCCATACACATCATAAACCACACGTATAATGCCAAAAGCTCCAGCTTTTACTACCGCTACAGCATGCAGTAATGAGCTAACCGGTGCGGGTGCTGCCATTGCACGAGGTAACCAACCATGCAGAGGAAATAAAGCCGCTTTAACGCCTAAACCTATCATCAGCATAACAAAAATAATAGTGATGGTGGTTGGGTCAATATTAGGGGTATTAAGTAAGATATCTGGCGTTGAAAAATCTAAAGCACCCGCGATAGACTTTAACCAGACAACCGCAACCATTAAGATAGCGCCACCGATCATCGTATAACGTAAATAGGTTTTACCAGATTTCAACGAATCGTCATTACCTTTATGAACAATTAATGGGTATGTCGCTAAGGTAAGGAGTTCATAAAAAATTAGAAAAGTAATTAAATTACCCGCTAAAGCGACCCCTAATGTTGAAAAAACACAGAGACTGAAAAAGCCAAAGAATCGACTTTTGTGTTTCCCTTTCTTAAAGTAACCCACGGCATAAATAGTGGTAAAAAACCATAACACGCCCGATAGTGTCACAAAGGCTAAAGACAGAGCATCAGCTTTGAGTACTAAGTTAATATCAGGTAATAGCGGTAATCTTGTTTCAAATACAGCGCCTTGAGAAACGCCCAAGAGCATTATGCCAATTAAGATAATATTAATTGCCGCACTCGTTAAATTAACAGATGTTCTGAGTTTTTCATTTTTCTCATCGATGACCATCATCAAAATGCCGGTACTAAAGGCAACGATTAAAATAATAAGCGGTAGCCAGTCGTTTAACATGCTAATTGTCCTTGAAGCTCATTTACAACATTAATCATGAGTAACTACCCGTAATTAGGTTAGTTAACCACATCGCATTTAAACCAATAATGATGGTAATAACAGAGAGTCCAACTGCACCTAAAAGCTTACTTTCACTGATAGCTAAAACGGTAAGTGAGTTTTCCTGAGTCGGTGTGGTAAACGCCAAATTGAGTACTCTAAATAGATAAGCACTCGCTAATAGGCCGCCAATAAAGAGGGTTAATACCCACCACCATTGTTGAGCTTCTACGGCATTATTCAATAATAACCATTTAGCAATAAAACCTCCGCTTGGCGGCAGCCCAATTAAACTAGCACTGGTTACCGCAAAAACAAAAATACTAATGGGGAGCTGTGATGCTATGCCTTGTAGTTGTGATAATTGATCATGCCCCATCGCTTTCTGAATAACGCCGGCGGCTAAAAACATCGCGGCTTTTGCACAGCCATGGGCAACAATAAAGTAAATGACTGCAGTTCGTGCTAAATCAGGCGTGGTAAACATTAACGGAAATGCGAGAAATAAATAACCAATTTGTGCAACAGTAGAGTAGGCAATTAATTGCTTTAATCTGGGTGAAGTAAAAGCCCGATATGAGCCATAAATGACCGCCATGGCGCCAAATATACCCATTATAGTCACCGCCGTAAATGTAACCACTGGCGCGAGAATTTTAAACCAAAAGGTAAAAAGGATAAAAAATGCGGCTTTAACCACTAAAGCAGACAACATTGCACTTACTGGCGCAGAAGCATTGGAATGGGCTGAAGGTAGCCAAAAGTGTAATGGAAATAAAGCGCATTTCATCATCATACCCAAGGTAATAAGGGCTAACGCTAACTGCATACTGCTATTACTTTCAACTAAATTAGCAACCAGTTGATTGTCGAGAACGCCATAAGTACGATAAATAATAGCCACACCCAATAAATACATTAACGAACCAAACAGGCCAACTAATAGGTATTGAAATGATGCTTGTAGTGCTTGTTGCGTGCCTTGAATAGCAATTAAACTTACTGCAGAAAGCCCCAAGAGCTCGAGCATAATATAAGTATTAAAAATATCAGACGAGATAAAAATACCATTTAAGGCGGTGATTAAAAACCACCATAAAGGCCAGAAGCGGACTTCTTTTTCGTTATCATCAAAATATTGTGTGCTGTAAAATGTGATAGCTAAACCTATTGTCGAGGTCATTAACAGCATAATGGCGCTAAATTCGTTAATCGATAATCTTATGCCTAGTGGCGGCTGCCAGCCACCAATAATTAACTCAATGGCTACGGCTTGTTGTAAAACATAACCCGCTTGTAGAGCACAGATAACCACTAACGTTATCGAGCTAATAGCACTGATTAGTCGGCTTAATTTCGTATTACCTGCCACAAAGCAAATAATAGCAATAACCATAGGGAGTATCATTAATGCCGGTAATGAAAAAGTTGTAATGAAATTATTAATCAAATTAACCTCGACCTTGAGTATCATTGCTACTATTTTCATAGACCGACTCTGATTGTGTAGCCGCTTCTTCTTTTTGTACTAATCGCGCGAACTTGGCTATTTTAGAGGCTAAGTTAAGACCTAAAGCGGTACCAGCTGCAGCAACTATTATTCCTGTTAACACCATGGCATGAGGAACAGGGTCAATAGCATTAGGGTAGGTATGCGCAATAGCAAGTAGCAACATAAAAATAGCAATTCCAATGACATTTAGGCCCAATAATTTACGAATAAAGTCGCTATTCAATAAAAATCCTAGCAAGCCAATAGCGAACAATAAAATTGAGCAAAGGGTGTATAAATTAGTTTGGGATAATTCCATTACGCATGCCCTTTGTTAATCGATTCAAAACAAAGAAATAATATTAAGGCAATCGCGAAAGTTGCAAAAAATTCGATCACTAAAATACTGGCACCGGCTAACTCAACAGGAAACGTGAGAAAAGCATGGGACTGCAAATAAAGAAGTAGTATCACAGCAATAAAAGCGATTAGCCCTAACGACATTAACAAGCGATAGCGTAGTTTAGTAAAATCGATAACTTGTACGTTTGCTAATGATAATAAAACTATACAGCCAGCTAGCAAAGCCGAAGCTTGAAAAGCGCCACCGGGCTTTGTTGAACCAATCCACAGTAAATAACCGGCCATAATAATGGTTAAGGGGATAAAGACCTTGGCGATCAGTAAGACTTGCGACTCTTCCTGAAGGGTAAAGGTCAAAACAGGGGTATCTAATATGTAGGGTAACACAGCTATCGCCACCACTAAAAAAACAGCAAATTCAATAAAAGTATCGTAAGCACGATAATTTAACAGCACAGCGGTAACGATATTCGTTACACCCGTTTTATCAAGCGAATTTAACACTAACGCTTGTAGTTCATTGCCATGTGGTGCCTGGTTAAATAAAGCAAAAATGAAAAATGCAGTAAACAGGGTGACTAAAATAATAATGAGCGTTTTTTCAATAACATCACTATTTTTTGCTAAAAATTTTATCAAAGATCACCTCGACCCTTCTTATCTGTGGGCTTATCTATTGATAGTTTGCGCCATGACGCTAGCAACATTGCTCCCGTTAAACCTGCGCCAATGGCCGCTTCAGCGATCGCAACATCAATGGCATTCAACTGGATCCAGCAAAGGGTGATCACCAGTCCAAGACTAATAAATAATACAATGGCGGTGAACGACTGTTTGACTAAAAACATTGAACCGGCAATAACTAAAACGCAAAGACACAATAAGATATCAATCCATAATTCACTATTCATTTGTTATTGTTCCCGTTGTTGTGCTGATTACCATCATGTTCCACCATTTGTCTTCTGCGTTCATGGCGGGCCACTAAATGACAGCTCGTCGCACTTGTCAGTAATAATAATGCCCATACCAAGATGACTTTTATTGCCATAGAAACACTATTAACTTGTGGTAGTAACCCTAAGGTGATTAAACCTACGCCTAAATTATCAGATTTAGTCAAAGCATGTAGGCGACAAAATACGTCAGGAAAGCGTAATAGTCCTATCGTCCCAGCGATAAAAAATAGGCATCCTAATGACAACATTATGATGGTAAATATATTAGCTATCATGTTTATGATTCTCTGATGGGCTAACGTTGTCGATCGGCTGCTCTGCTAACTTTAAAAAGGCAATGACGGTAATCGATGCTAATAAGGTAAAGACTAAAGCAACGTTAGTGATAACTTCGTTATTTTGTAATACCGAAAAAACAAGAACGATTGTTGTGCCTATGGTGCCAAATAATTGTGCCGCTAACATACGGTTGGCGTTATCAGGGCCAATTAATACTCTGAGCAGCCCAACGATTAAGCAGATTAACAAAATGATAACCACGATAGTGTAAAAAAAAGTCATTACTTACTCGCTATTTTCGTCGATGAATAATTTTCTTGTGGAGAAATATCTAAATGATAAAGCTCACAAATAGCGAGTTCACATTGATATATATCTTCTAATGAACTGCTGGTAACTGTTAGCACATGAACCAGTACACGGGTAGGCTCTCTAATAACACTTACCGAACCTGGCAATAAGCTAACCACGTTCATAAATAAGTTCATTGGTGAACCAGCCGGTAAATGCTTAATTGAATAGTGAATAAATTCAGGCTGTAATTTCATGTCAACAGAGAATACTCGCACTGCTGTGTCGGTTCCTCCCTTTATCGATTGATAAATGAAAAACCAAATGAATTTAGGTACTTTAGCAATGTTGATGTAAAAAGTGCGATTAGCACTGTCGGTTTTTTCTGACAATTTGGCAGATACAAAAATGCTCATGGGGATGAAAACAACACCAACAAGCAATGAAGCAAGATCACCATCAGTAAGTAAAAACCAAAAGCCGGATAATAACAGGCTGGATATGAAGTAAAACAAGATTTAAGGCTTAATATTTTTATTGATCATAATATTCACAATTATAGAAGTTAACGTCAACAAAGCCTACAAAAAACTGTCATCTTTTTGGTATTTTAAAGATATAATATAGAAAATACTTTTGTTGGATATCTTCAGGCAAATTAATGAATTATATAATGATGATTGCAGGACTGTTGATGTTAATCATTGGCGGTGAACTTTTGATACGTGGAGCCATGTCTGCCGCGAACAAACTTAACGTTTCTCCCTTTTTAAGTGGTTTAGTCATTGTTGGTTTTGGCACCTCCATGCCAGAATTAATCGTTTCAGTAAATGCCATAATGAATAACAATTCAGCTGTGGCATTAGGGAACATCATGGGGAGTAATATAGGTAATATTGGTCTTATTATTGGTACTTGTGGATTAATAGCCCCTTTGGCGTTTAAACAGTCTGCCCTTAAACGTGATGCGATAGTGATGCTAGGTGCTGTTTCTTTATTGATTTTAATAGGGCTAACCGGTTCTTTCTCTATTATTTCTGGTGTGGTGATGATTAGTGCGCTTTTGGCTTATTTAGGTTTCACCATTTACAAAGAGAAAAATCATAATACGGCTTCGCACAAACTCCACCAAGCTGAAGGAAAAGAGCTACACACTAAACCTCACAAAACTTGGCTGGTGATATTATCGATTGCATTCGGTTTAGGTTTTCTTATGCTAGGAGCACAATGGTTTGTTACTGGAGCAACGATTATTGCCAAAGCCTTAGGAGTATCTGACGCGCTTATAGGGCTCACTTTAGTTGCTATAGGGACATCACTGCCCGAATTTACTATTTCGGTAATGGCGGTATTAAGAAAACACATGGATGTAGCTGTTGCAAATGTTGTTGGCAGTAACATTTTTAATATTCTGGGTATTCTTGGTGTTTCTTCTTTAATTTCACCCATTTCGTTCCAAGGAAGATTTGCCGAGTTTGATCAGTGGGCTTTATTATTTATTACGTTGGTATTGACCGTGTTCTTATTGTTTGGTCATTCAATAGGCAAACTAAAAGCAATCTTTTTACTCTTGTTTTATGTTGCTTATGTTTCGCTTGGGTATCTCTATTTCAATTAGTTACAAGCACTGATAAAAAAATACCTGGTTGCTAGATGAGCAAACAGGTATTTTATTGTATTATTGCAGCGCAATAGAAAATTATTCTTCACCCATAGCTTCAATTTCATCAGGTGTAATACTAGCAGCATGATGGCCTTTGGGGCCTGCATTTAGTTCATAATCAACGTCTTGACCAGCTTTTAATGTACGGTATCCTTCCATTTGGATTGTTGAATAATGCGCGAAAATATCTTCACCACCATCCTCTGGACGAATAAAACCAAACCCTTTTGCATTATTAAACCACTTCACTGTCCCGTGAGCCATACTTCAACTTCCTTCTACATCGGTAATTAGGTATGCTTGCATAAAAGCATTAACATAAATGTATTAATGATTAAAAAATAATCACTAAAGTAAACAGTAGACAAGTTATATAAATAATCAAGTTAATTTTATCAGTTAATTGAATATTTATTTTTTTAAATGTTAAAGCAAAATCACTAGGTACAGACTAATATAAAATTATGAGCAAGTGGAAAGAGTTACTAGATAATCAAGAAGTCCTTGAAGACGAACTTGTAGAGCAATTTGAAAAGCCCCCTATGTATACTGTTGTGTTACTTAACGATGATTATACGCCGATGGATTTTGTCATAGATGTGCTGTGTCGATTTTTTAATATGAACTCAGATAAGGCGACCGACGTAATGTTAGAGATTCATTATAAAGGAAAGGGGCGATGCGGTACTTTTACTGCTGAAATAGCAGAAACAAAAGTTGAACAAGTTAATCAATACGCATTAGAAAATGAGCACCCATTGCAATGTACAATGGAAAAAGCGTGAATTCGCATGGTTTAAAGTGGAGTAGTCTATGCTGAACAAAGATTTAGAAATATCATTAAATATGGCTTTCCGTCAAGCCAAGGACTCCCGTCATGAATTTATGACGGTTGAGCATTTATTATTAGCCTTATTAGATAACCCTTCATCAATCGAAGCGCTTAAAGCTTGTGCTGCCGATATGGGAAAAATACGTAAAGAGTTATTAGATTTTATAGCAGAAACAACGCCAGTGATCCCAGAAGGGGAAATTGAACGTGAAACTCAACCAACGTTAGGTTTTCAGCGTGTATTACAACGAGCTGTTTTTCATGTGCAATCTTCTGGAAAAAGTGAAGTTAACGGTTCCAATGTCCTGGTTGCTATTTTCAGTGAACAAGAATCTCAAGCGGCTTACTTTCTGAAAAAATCAGACATTAGTCGTTTAGACATTGTAAATTTCATTTCTCATGGAATTTCTAAAATAGAACATACGGATTCTCCGCAATCTACCGAAGAAGCTCACGTTGAAGAACCCCGTACTATTGAAAACTTTGCTACCAATCTTAACGAAGAAGCGAGAAAAGGGAATATTGACCCGCTAATTGGTCGCGATAGCGAATTAGAACGAACTTTACAGGTGCTAAGTCGTCGCCGTAAGAATAACCCTTTATTTGTTGGTGAAGCAGGGGTGGGTAAAACGGCTATTGCCGAAGGACTTGCCAATTTAGTTATTTCTGACGATGTACCTGAATTCTTAGCTGAAACCACTATTTACTCGCTTGATATGGGCGCTTTATTAGCGGGCACCAAATACCGTGGTGATTTTGAAAAACGTTTTAAAGGCTTATTAAAAGAGTTGGAAGAAGAGGGCAATGCCATTCTATTTATCGATGAAATTCATACGATAATTGGTGCTGGTGCTGCTTCCGGTGGCATGATGGATGCTTCTAATTTAATAAAACCATTATTATCATCAGGAAAACTTCGTTGCATGGGTTCAACGACCTACCAAGAATACCAAAGTGTTTTTGAAAAAGATCGTGCATTAGCGCGCCGTTTTCAAAAAATAGATGTTGTTGAGCCAAGTGTTGATGACACCACTAAAATATTGCATGGTTTAAAAGAAAAATACGAATCACATCACGGTATTCGTTATACCAATAAAGCCTTGCGTGCAGCTGCACAATTGTCGGCTAAATATATCAATGAGCGTTTTCTTCCCGATAAAGCCATTGATGTTATTGATGAAGCGGGTGCAAAACAACAATTAGTTGCTGCTTCGAAGCGTAAAAAAGTAATTAACGACAGTGATATAGAATCTATTGTTGCCAAAATGGCGAGGATCCCTGAAAAGTCAGTTTCATCATCAGAAAAAGACAGCCTTAAGACATTAGACCGTAACTTGAAAATGGTTGTTTTTGGACAAGACCACGCTATTGATGAACTGACGTCAGTAATTCGCTTATCTCGTGCTGGTTTAGGTAATGAACACAAACCTGTTGGTTCGTTCTTATTTGCTGGGCCAACTGGGGTGGGTAAAACAGAAGTAACACAACAATTAGCTAAATCTTTAGGTGTCGAACTATTACGCTACGACATGTCAGAGTACATGGAGAAACATGCGGTAAGCCGCTTAATAGGTGCTCCTCCAGGTTATGTTGGTTATGAGCAAGGCGGTTTATTAACGGATGCAGTAATCAAGCATCCTCATTCTGTGGTTTTGTTAGATGAAATTGAAAAAGCGCATGAAGATGTTTATAACATTTTATTGCAGGTCATGGACCACGGAACATTAACCGATAATAACGGTCGTAAAGCTGATTTTAGAAATATTGTTTTAGTGTTAACAACCAATGCGGGAGCTCATGAAATAACTCGCCAATCTATTGGTTTTAAACAACAAGATCAGTCAATTGATGCAATGGGTGAAATTAATAAAACCTTCTCACCTGAATTTAGAAATCGTTTAGACAATATTGTCTGGTTCAACCATTTAGATGAAGTTGTTATTCAACAAGTGGTTGATAAATTTATTGTTGAACTACAGGCACTACTTGATCAAAAAGGCGTTTCATTAGAATTAACGAAAGACGCTAGAAAATGGTTGGCTGTTAACGGTTATGATAAATCGATGGGCGCTCGACCTATGTCACGTCTAATACAAGAGCACTTAAAGAAACCATTAGCTAATGAATTATTGTTTGGTGATCTAACACACGGTGGCGTGGCGAAAGTTGGTGTCAAAAAAGATAAATTAGTACTCAGTTATATTCAAAAGAAAGAATTGGTTGAGCATTAGCAGCAAACGGAGCTAACCAAACACTTTACGTCACGGTGTTTGGTTTCGTTTCATTTAGATAAATTTTGCTGAATATAAAAAAGCCGCAGGGGAGTTATCCTCAGCGGCTTTTTTTATTTAAGCGTTGAAATATACCTTATAGATAAATTTAACGTTGAGTTGAACGTTTAGCTTGAACAGCCGCCGATAACTCATCTAACAAACTGACACTGGTGTCTAAGTTAATACAGGCATCAGTGATACTTTGTCCGTAGGTGAGTTTGTTAACATCAACCACTTTTTGGTTACCCTCAACTAAGAAGCTTTCAACCATTACACCAAATATAGCCTTGTCGCCTTGCTCCATTTGAGCTCTTAAAGAGCGAGCAACGTCAATTTGTTTGCTATGGTCTTTAAAACTATTACCATGGCTACAATCGATCATAATACGATTTTCTAAGCCAGCTTTAGCCAATACTTCACCGGTCTTACTAATGTTTTCTGCGTGATAGTTCGGCTCTTTACCGCCACGTAAAATAACATGAGCAAATGGGTTACCATGCGTTTGATAAATACACATTTGACCACTTTTATTGGGTGAGTATAAAACATGAGGCACACTTGAGGCGTTGATGGCGTCAACAGCGATCTGTACATTACCGTCAGTGCCATTTTTAAAACCTACCGGACATGAAAGTGCTGAAGCTAATTCTCGGTGAACTTGGCTTTCAGTTGTTCTAGCACCAATAGCTCCCCAGCTTATTAAATCTGAAATATATTGGCCGGTCACCATATCTAAAAATTCAGTACCTGCAGGTAAACCGAGCTTATTAATATCCATTAATAACGATCGAGCCAGGTTTAAGCCTTTGGCTACATGAAAAGATTTATCTAAATCAGGGTCACTGATCAAACCTTTCCAGCCAACCGTTGTACGAGGCTTTTCAAAATAAACACGCATGACAATCAATAAATCATCTCGGTACTTATCATGTAATACTTTAAGTTTCTCTGCGTAATCAACAGCAGCAGTGGTGTCGTGAATTGAACACGGGCCAATAATGACCAGTAAACGGTCGTCGTCACCGGTGATAATCGCTTCAATGTCTTTTCTGCTTTGGATGATAAAACTCGCTGTTTCATCATCTAGTGGGATTTGCTGTGCTAATTCTTCAGGAGAAACAAGGTTTTCAATTAGCGTGGTTCTAAATTCATCCGTTTTAATAGTCATGGTAATCTAATTTTTTTATTTGAAGGCGTTAATGCGCAATAAAAAAGCCAGCGCAATATAATTTATCGCGCTAACATAACCAAATTAGCGGCTTATGTGAAATGCTTTCTGTATTTTCAAAGATTAATTTGAACTAAGTTAATATTTATAGCGTTGTAACCCTGTTTCATTGAGGATTTTTGCTGATATTTCTTCTACTGAAAACTTTGTGCTGTTAAGGAAGGGAATTTTTTCTTTTTTATACAGTTTTTCCACTTCTCTAACTTCCATTCGACACTGTCGTGCTGATGAATATTTACTGTTCGCTAATCTTTCACCGCGAATATCAATTAAGCGTTGTGCGTCGATAGTTAAGCCAAACAGTTTCTTTTTATGAGGTTTTAAAAAGTCAGGTAAAGTCAGGTCGTCCATATCATCATCAGTAAAAGGATAGTTCGCTGCTTTGATACCATATTGTAGTGCGAGGTATAACGAGGTTGGTGTTTTACCCGAGCGCGATACACCCACGAGAATAACGTCGGCATGCTCATAATTGGTAACATTTGAACCATCATCATTGGCCAGTGAATAATTAACCGCATCAATACGATAATCATAACTATTTTCGTGAATACTGTGCGTGCGATGAGCGGTAGGCTTAGCGTCTAGTTGCAGTTCTTTCTCAAGTGGCGCGACAAAATGCTCTAGGAAGTTATAAATAACGCCATCACAACTATCAATAATTTTTCTAATGTCGTTATTAACAAAGGTATGAAAAACTAACGGTGGCATACCGGTACGTTTAGCGGCCTTATTAATTTTTATTTTTGCCGCTTCTGCTTTTTCAACAGTTTCAACAAATGAAATAGTGTCGTGATCAAATTCCATAGGAAAAAGTGAAAGCAAAGCATGACCAAAAACCTCTGATGTAATGGCTGTGCCATCAGAAATATAAAAAGCAGCGCGCATTTAAAAACCTCTTTATTATTTTTAATACTCAACCAATAAAATTAGCTGAGTTTTTTTATAGTTAAAATAAATGACTACTGCCAGATAAAATTAATAAGTAGGTTAATGACTTAATAAATTTTATGCAGGACATTTACCCATTTTTCTGATGAAAACTAGGCCATTCAATTAATCAAATGGGTATAACTGTAACTTATACTGAAATGTTTCAAATAACATTTCAGTTTATAAAGTTCGCAGTGTAAAATGTCTTAAGCTATAAATATACTGATATAACTCATAAATCTATTTATTTTTGTTTCTTTTTTTTTGGAGAAGATGTCGTGCAAGAAAATGTACTTTGGTATGAAGTTTTAGGAATGAATGATGTTGACCGCGTTGGCGGAAAAAATGCATCACTTGGTGAAATGATCTCAAACCTTTCAAACGTAGGCGTGCAAGTCCCAGGTGGTTTTGCTACGACTTCCTATGCATTTAATGAATTCTTAGAACAAAGTGGCATCAACGACAAAATATATCAGTTACTTGATAATTTAGATGTTGATGACCTAGCCGCATTATCAAAATCAGGTGAAACAATCCGTAATTGGATCATAGAAACACCATTTCTACCTGAAATGCAGCAAGATATAGCAAAAGCCTACACCACCTTAGCCGATGGTTTTGCTGACGATGCTTCATTTGCTGTTCGTTCTTCAGCAACGGCAGAAGATATGCCCGATGCTTCTTTTGCGGGACAACAAGAAACTTTCTTAAACGTACGTGGTTTTGACGCTGTGATGATAGCGATCAAACATGTTTACGCTTCTTTATTTAACGACCGTGCTATTTCTTACCGTGTTCATCAAGGTTATGACCATCGTGGTGTTGCTTTATCTGCTGGCATTCAGCGTATGGTACGTAGTGATATTGCTTCAAGCGGTGTGATGTTCTCTATTGATACTGAGTCTGGTTTTGAAGACGTAGTCTTTATTACCTCAAGTTACGGTTTAGGTGAAATGGTGGTGCAGGGCGCAGTTAACCCTGATGAATTTTATGTTCATAAACCTACACTTGCTAAAGGTAGACCGTCGGTTGTTCGTCGTAATATCGGTAGTAAAGCCATAAAAATGATTTACACCACAGATCAAAGTCATGGCAAACAAGTTGAAATTGTTGATATTGAAGAAAAGTTGTCTAATCAATTTTCATTAACCGATGATGAAGTTCAAGAACTTGCCAAACAAGCCGTTATTATTGAAAAGCATTATCAACGTCCAATGGATATTGAATGGGCTAAAGATGGCTTAGACGGTAAGCTTTACATCGTTCAGGCGCGCCCTGAAACAGTTCGAAGCCGTGAAAGCGCTAATGTCATGGAACAGTTTCAATTACAAACAACCGCTGATGTTATTTGTGAAGGTCGCTCAATAGGTCACAAAATTGGTAGTGGTGAAGCAAAGGTTTTAGCTTCACTGGCTGAAATGGATAAAATTAAGCCCGGTGATGTTTTAGTCACCGATATGACCGACCCTGATTGGGAGCCTATTATGAAGCGTGCTTCTGCGATTGTTACTAATCGTGGTGGTAGAACTTGTCATGCTGCAATTATTGCTCGTGAAATGGGTATTCCTGCGGTTGTTGGTTGTGGTGATGCGACAAAACGTATTGCTAATGGTGATGATATTACCGTTTCTTGTGCTGAAGGTGATACCGGTTTTATCTACAAAGGTAAACTTGATTTTACTGTAACAACTTCACAAGTTGATTCGATGCCAGAAGTTCCATTAAAAATAATGATGAATGTTGGTAACCCAGACAGAGCCTTTGGTTTTGCTCGTTTACCTCATGCGGGTATTGGTTTAGCGCGTTTAGAATTCATTATTAATAAGATGATTGGTATTCATCCAAAAGCGTTGTTAAATTTTGACGAGCAATCTGACGATTTAAAAGATGAAATTAACGACATTATCGTTGGTTATGCTAGCCCAGTTGAATTTTATATTGCTAAGCTAACTGAAGGTATTGCAACCTTAGCGTCAGCTTATTCGCCTGAGAAAGTAATCGTTAGAATGTCTGATTTCAAATCAAACGAATATGCTAACTTAGTTGGCGGCGACGTGTTTGAACCGGAAGAAGAAAATCCAATGATTGGCTATCGCGGTGCAGCACGTTATATCTCTAAAGATTTCCGTGAATGTTTTGCACTTGAGTGTGAAGCGATTAAACGCGTGCGAAACGACATGGATTTTACCAACGTTGAAGTCATGATCCCATTTGTTCGTACGGTAGAAGAAGCCGAGCAAGTTATTGAAATACTCGCTGAGAATGGTCTGAAACGTGGTGAAAATGGTTTGCGCGTTATTATGATGTGTGAATTACCGTCGAACTGTTTGTTAGCTGATCAATTCCTAGATCATTTTGACGGATTTTCTATCGGTTCAAACGATTTAACGCAATTAACACTAGGTTTAGACCGTGACTCTGGTTTAATCGCTCATTTATTTGATGAACGTAATCCTGCGATTAAAGCCTTATTGTCGATGGCGATTAAAGCTTGTAAAGCGCGTGGTAAATATGTGGGTATTTGTGGCCAAGGCCCGTCAGATCACCCTGATTTTGCCGCATGGTTGGTTGAAGAAGGTATCGACAGTGTTTCGCTTAATCCAGATACGGTATTAGCGACTTGGTTGTATATTGCTGAAAACCACAAGAATAAATAATCGTATAGTGTGGTTTATCGGTGAATAATGTGAGGTCATAGCCTCACTGGCAATATAATAAACAAAGGCTAGGTTCTTTTTACTATAAGTTTAGTTAAAAAGTTCTTAGCCTTTTTGCACTCTTCAACAAAACTTGAGTCATAATTCAAAACTGACGTGATATACTTAGCTTAACCTTAAATCGTTAATATGTTTTTCGTCTATGTCTCAGAGCTTACCTTCATTAGAACACCAAGAACTTATCGCTCCACTGTATCAAAAGTTTTCTCAGGAGCTTGGTAACAGTCAATATAGCGGTGAAATTAATTGCCAATATAGTGCTCGGCTAGCGGTTGCTACCGACAACAGCATTTATCAACAATTACCACAATTGGTTTTACATCCTCGAAGTAAGCAAGACGTACAATTGATCAGTCAATTGTCTTCAACGCCAAAGTATCAAAGTATTAAGTTTAGTGCGCGTGGCGGTGGAACTGGCACCAATGGACAAAGCTTAACGCCAGGCATTGTCGTTGACTTGTCAAAATATATGAACCGTATTTTAGAAATTAATATTGAAGAAAACTGGATACGTGTTGAAGCGGGCGTCATCAAAGATCAATTAAATGATTATTTACGTCCACACGGTTTTTTCTTTTCTCCAGATTTATCAACCAGTAGTCGTGCAACCATTGGTGGCATGATTAATACTGATGCTTCCGGACAAGGCTCTCTGGTCTATGGCAAAACCTCTAATCATGTTTTAGCCCTAGAATCGGTTTTAGCCAACGGTGACTTTCTGTCAACATCTCCGATGTCCATTGAGGAAGCGGAAGAACTCGCGCAACAAAATAGCAGTTACGGCCATATTGTTAAACAAGTACTGGCCTCATGTCGTGACAACCGAGCCTTGATTTTAGAAAAATTTCCGCGTTTAAATCGTTTTTTAACGGGTTATGATCTAGAAAATGTTTTTAATGATGATTTAAGCCAAGTTGATATTTCTCGTTTGATCACCGGTTCAGAAGGTTCGTTAGCCTTTGTTTGTGAGGCAAAACTCAACTTAACGCCAATTTTAAAAGCTAAAACACTGATTGTAATTAAATATGACAGTTTTGATTCTGCGCTGCGCCATTCACCGGCACTCGTTGAAGCTAAATCGACTTCAGTTGAAACCATCGATTCAAAAGTCTTAAATTTAGCCAAACAAGATATTGTCTGGCATTCGGTGCGTGATCTAATCACCGATGTTGACAGTAAAGTCATGGACGGTATTAATATTGTTGAGTACAACGGCACCAGTATTGAAGCGTTAGCCGATCAGGTCGCACAATTAACAGCACGTTTAGATAGCGACATTAGCAATAATACCGGTGTTATTGGTTATCAAGTGACCACTGATTTAAGCAGTATCAATAAACTTTATGGTATGCGAAAAAAAGCCGTTGGCTTGTTAGGCAACACAGCAGGTAGTCAAAAACCATTAGCTTTTGCCGAAGATACTGCCGTGCCACCCGAAAATTTAGCGGATTACATTGTTGAGTTTCGCGCATTACTCGATAGTTATGGTTTGCACTACGGCATGTTTGGTCATGTTGATGCGGGTGTTTTACATGTTCGTCCAGCACTCGATATGTGCGATCCTGAACAAGAAAAGTTGCTCCGCGAAATCTCTGATAAAGTGGTAACGTTAACCGCTAAATATGGTGGTTTAATGTGGGGTGAACATGGCAAAGGTTATCGCAGCGAATACAGTCCAAAATTTTTCGGTGAGCATTTATTTACTGAACTAAGAAAAATTAAAAGTGCTTTCGACCCGCATAATAAAATGAATCCAGGTAAAATTTGTACGCCACTTGAATCGAGTGAAAAACTAGTCTCGGTTGATGACACTAAACGGGGTTTCTATGACCGGCAAATACCTATAACGGTAAAAGATTCATTTAGTTCAGCGCTCGACTGTAATGGCAATGGCTTGTGTTTCAATTATGATGTAGACAGCCCAATGTGTCCTTCAAGCAAGGTAACGCGTGACCGAAGACATTCACCGAAAGGTAGAGCAGGCTTGATGCGTGAGTGGTTACGTCTTTTAGAAGCTAAGGGTGTCGACATTCTTAGTTTAGAAGAAAACATTCAGCATTGGTCTGTAAAACGTTTATTAGATAAGATAAAAAATCGTTTTTCAGCACATCAAAAAGAAGATTTTTCTCACGAAGTGATGGAAGCGATGCAAGGCTGTTTAGCCTGTAAAGCTTGTGCGAGTCAATGCCCTGTAAAAGTAGATGTTCCAGATTTTAGAGCGCGCTTTGTTAACTTATATCATTCAAGATACTTCCGTCCGTTAAAAGATCACTTAGTCGCTAATGTAGAAACATTAACGCCATTAATGGCCAAATCTCCGAAATTAATTAATTCGGTATTATCCCATAAATGGTACGACAAATTTTCACGAGCAACGATTGGTTATATTGATACACCGATACTTTCTGTACCTACCTTAGCAAAGCAAGTCAGAGAAAAAAATTATCAATCCTTTGATCTTGCTTATTTACAAGGGCTCAATAAAGAGCAACAAGCGAGTCATGTGCTGATCGTTCAAGACCCGTTTACTTCTTTTTATGATGCTAACGTCGTTGAAGCTATGATGGCATTAATTGAAAAGTTAGGTTTTACCCCAATATTATTACCGTTTAAACCTAATGGTAAACCGCAGCACGTAAAAGGATTTTTAGCTAAATTTGCAAAGACAGCTAAAAATACCGCTGAATTTTTAAATGAACTTCATCAGTTAAATATACCTATGGTCGGTTTAGATGCTTCATTAACGCTTTGCTATCGCGACGAATATAAACAAACGCTCGGTGATAAGCGTGGCGATTTTCACGTGCTGTTAGCCCATGAATGGTTATTAACGGTTATAGAACATCAGAATACTAAAACAGCACTTTCATCACTAACGGGTGATAAACCAGTAGCGCCTTATAAATTATTTGCGCATTGTACTGAGAAAACGGCATTAGCCGGTAGTGAAGGGCAATGGCGTGAGATATTCAAGTTATTTGGTTTGACACTTGAAAACGTCTCTGTGGGCTGTTGTGGTATGGCTGGTACTTACGGACATGAGCAAGTAAATTTTGAAAACTCAAAAATGTTATTTGAAATGAGTTGGCAAGATAAGTTAGCTAAATTAGAGGCTAAACAAGTCTTAGTGACTGGCTACTCCTGTAGAAGCCAAACAAAGCGTTTAGGAAACATGCAGACTCGTCATCCTGTGGAAGCGTTATTATCAGCTTTTGATTAAATGTTATCATTGACTAAAGTTATGATAAAGAGAGTCGATATAGTTTGTGACAAATGTTGTACTTGTTCTAACTTGCTATGTGCATAGCTAAAACGTGAGAGGCTTTATGTCGTTATCATTGAATAATATTGAAAGTGTGCAAACAGATATAACTACAGGTTATGCATTAAAAACCGCAGCCTTATCTAAAGGTCAGCAAGAGCTTGAAGGTGAAATGGCGCTAAAGCTTATCGCCTCGGCTGGCAGTGTTGACTCCGTGGCATTACCAACATCAGGTAGCAGTGGTTTCACTATCAATATTAAAGTTTAATATTGATAGTCGGAGAGTAAAACGTTTAAATACAGCGTGCTGGTTTTGGTAAACCAGCATACTTTGTTGCTTGTTTTGCTGGCCCTTCTTTGAATAATCGATATAAGTACCGACTACTTGATTTTTCTTCACCAAATTCTGCTTTCATCGCTTTTGTTAACGCTCTTATTGCCGGAGACGTATTGTAAGTCAGGTAGAACTCTCTAACGAAGCGTATAACTTCAAAGTGTTGCTCCGTTAATACCAATTGGTCTTTATCAGCAATTATCTGCGCTAAATCTGTATGCCAGTCTTTAAAGTTAATTAAATAACCTTGCTTGTCGGTGGCTATTTCTTGCTCATTAAAAAATAAACTCACTGCCAAGTTACCGATTTTTCTGTTGCACAAATCAATGTCATTAATGCATCGAGTGATAAAGTGTTTATTTTTTCTTTATCAATCGTTATAGCTCTTGCTTGTGCGTGCGCTTCAACAATATAAAGCGCGGGCAGCGCTATTTTACTTAAGGCTTGTTGCCATAAATCATGACTAAGGTTGTAGCAACCATCATCAAGTAGCACGATAGTGTCATTTGCTTGTATTACGTCAATACATTGTTCAAAGTCGCTTGTTTGAAAAGCGGATGTGCGCACTAAGTGAAGCATACTCATGTGGGTTAAAACCTTAATATTGATTGATGTTGGTGTAATGATATCGAGAACTCTGCACGGTCAAGTACTGCTACGTTTTCAATAGAAAAATCGTTAGCCAAGCCACGTTGAGTCAGTGAATGTTGGCAAACATAAATGTTTTCAATATCATAAAACTCTAATGCCGCTAACGTTTTTAAAAAGTCTTTTTGTTGGATAAATTCAGGTTGTTGTTTGGGTATTAATTGATAAACGCCATCGCCTTGAAAATACAAACTAATGGCTTGTTCATAAGAGCCAAAAATAAGGGCAACATCAAGAGAATCTTTAGCATTTGCTGCTGAAAAGGGTGCGCTGGCATTAACGATAGCAAGTGATTTTTTGGCTTCAGACATGATAAATACCTTACAGTTGAATTAGACGATCAGCGTTGACATTCAATTCTACTAACTCACCTAGGCCCGATAAGGTAAATGCCTGATGAATAGTAACGGCTTGACCATCATTAATATCATCACTTAGTCCACGTTTTTCTGCTGCAGTAGCACATAAGTGTAAAGGAATATCATAGTCGTGATGTAATTGTTGCCATTGTCGATGGGCTTGGTATTCGTCATTAGGGAGTGCAAGATGCTGGCTACCATTTAAAACACCGTCTTGATAAAAAAATACGCCAACAACGTTAATATCACTCTTTAACGCAGCGGTAACCATATTAATAGCAGTAGCCGTTAAGTTACTGTTGGGCGGGGTGGTAATAACAAAGGCGAGTTTTTTCACAAAATGTCCTACATACACAAGTAAATAGTGATTATAAATGAATATAAAAAAACCTCGGTGACCGTAAGATCAACGAGGTTTTATATTATAAGCAATAACTCACTTACATTCTATTATCTTACGATATTAATCATCGCCGCCCATTACACCTAAAAGGTGTAATAAATGCACGAAGATGTTGTAAATATTCAAGTATAAAGAAATAGTTGCTCGAATGTAGTTGGTTTCACCACCATTAATTATACGACTAGTATCAAACAAGATTAAACCAGACATAATCATGATAATAGCTGCGCTAACTGCTAATGAAAGAGCCGGTATTTGAAAGAAAATATTTGCAATACTTGCAACTATTACCACAATTAAACCGACCATCAAAAAACCACCCATAAACGAGAAGTCTTTTTTGCTAGTTAATGCATAACCCGATAAGGCGAAAAATATTAATGCAGTACCACCTAAGGCTTGCATTATCATTCCAGGACCTGCAGGCATTGCAGCGTAATGGTTAAGCATAGGGCCTAGAGAGGCTCCCATTAAACCAGTGAATGCAAAAATCCAAAAAATACCACTCGCTGAATCAGCTTTTTTGTTTACAACAAACATTAAGCCAAAAGCGACTAATGTCATTATAAGAGCTGCGCCGTGTGGCAAGTTCAACGACATAGAAATAGCGGCAGTAACGGCACTAAAAGCTAATGTCATTGATAACAACATATAGGTATTTTTAAGTACCTTGTTAATTTCTATAGCTGAGCTTTTACTCGCTTGTAAACCAATATTTGATTGCATAAAACTTCCTCTGATAACTTTAGTTATACTTTTTAGATAAGGCCATTTAAGTCAAATTCAAGAGTACTCTTAAACTTTCTTTATGACATCTTGACATATTATGACATGGCGTTTTTTAAAATACTATTATTTAGTTGCTTAAATTTGTTGATATTTACTAATAATTTGTGAATATTTGTAACTAAAAAATTTAGCCGCATTAACTAGCATTGGTGGCTTGTTGGTGATTGTTATTTTTCCAAGGTATTACTCACTTATTTTCTAAAACAGCTATTTGAGTGGTCATTTATCAATCCGGTTGCTTGTAAATGTGAATATAAGGTTGTTGAGCCTAGAAATTTAAAGCCAATCTTCTTCATGTCTTTGGCTAATCTATCACTAATAGGCGACGTAGCAACTGATTTCTCTGTATCATTTATACTGTTAACTTGGGTTTTATTATCAACATAAGACCAGATGAACTGACAAAAACTTCCGTACTCTTGCTGTATTTCAATAAATCGTTGTGCATTATTAATAGCCGCTACTATTTTTAGCCTGTTGCGTACTATTGAGGCATCTTGCATTAAACGTTCTACATCGTCGTTAGTAAACCTTGCAACTTTATTTACATCAAAGTCTAAAAATAACGTACGGTAACCTTCACGTTTCTTAAGAATAGTGTACCAACTTAAGCCAGCTTGTGCTGATTCTAAAACAAGGGATTCAAACATCACTTTATCGTCATGAACCGGCACTCCCCATTCTTCATCGTGGTATTTTACATAATCAGGTTTTGAGGTATCAAGCCAAGAACAGCGGCACTTGTTTACAGAAAAATTGTTATTACCCATACACACCCTTGAAGATTGTTTAAATAGCTAGCGATTTGTTGTTTTTTTTAGCAAACAAACATTTTTGTTAAATAAATGCTTTACAAGTCTTTTTCTACACTTTAATATTCGCCTCGTCTTCAAGCAAGCAATTGTTTTGAGACATTCAGGTGAGATGGCTGAGTGGTCGAAAGCACTGGTCTTGAAAACCAGCAAGGGTTTATAGCCCTTCTAGAGTTCAAATCTCTATCTCACCGCCAAACAAAGAAAAACCGCTAATCGAAA
>NZ_JACGVV010000020.1:0-77147 GCF_014077405.1 Colwellia sp. BRX10-9
CATGACCACCGCCACCGCCATGACCACCTTGTTCAAATGCAGCATGACCATATTGGTCAAACGCAGCACGCTTTTGGTCGTCATTTAGAATTTCATAAGCTTCTTTAACTTCTTTAAATAGCTCTTCTTTGTCTTTATCACCGGCATTACGGTCAGGATGAAGCTTCATCGCTAAACGTTTGTAGGCTTTTTTGATATCACGCTCAGACGCATCTTTTGATACTTCTAGCACTTCATAATAATCGCGTTTTGACATAGTGACTTCTTTTAACTGGTGTTGAAATTTTAGATATTAATTAAGTAAAATGACATTATAAATAGTTAGCTATTTTCAATGGCATTTTATAACGATTTTTAACGTAAGAAGCGCTGGTGTTTAAACCAGCGCTTATATATTTTCCGTTATTGAAGACTATTTGTCTTCTTTAACTTCTTCAAATTCAGCGTCAACAACATCGTCATCAGCTGGCGCAGCGCCGTCTGATTCAGGAGCGCCTTCTTGAGCACCGGCTTTCGCTTGAGCAATTTCCATTAACTTAGCTGATGCTTCGATAACGGCTTGAGATTTAGCTTCAATCGTTTCTTTATCATCGCCTTTGATCTCAGTTTCAAGTTCAGTTAATGCTGTTTCAATTTTTTCTTTGTCTTCGCTTGGTAAGTCATCGCCCGCTTCTACAATTTGCTTGCGAGTGGTATGAACTAGACCGTCAGCTTGGTTACGTGCTTTAACTAATTCTTCAAACTTAGCATCTTCATCAGCGTTAGCTTCTGCGTCACGTACCATTTGTTCTACTTCTTCATCAGATAAACCAGAAGAAGCTTTAATGGTAATCTTCTGTTCTTTACCTGTGTTCTTATCTTTAGCTGTTACGTGTAAAATACCATCAGCATCAATATCGAAAGTTACTTCAATCTGTGGTGTTCCACGTGGTGCTGCATCGATACCTTCAAGGTTAAATTGACCTAAAGATTTGTTTGCAGACGCTTGCTTACGCTCACCTTGAACAACATGAACCGTTACCGCAGCTTGATTATCGTCAGCTGTAGAAAAGGTTTGTGACTGTTTAGTTGGGATAGTGGTGTTTTTATCGATAACTTTCGTCATCACGCCGCCCATTGTTTCGATACCTAATGATAATGGCGTAACGTCTAATAAAAGTACGTCAGTTACATCACCAGAAAGAACACCTGCTTGTATTGCTGCACCAGCGGCAACGGCTTCATCAGGGTTAACATCTTTACGAGGTTCTTTACCGAAAAATTCTGTTACTGCTTTTTGTACCATTGGCATGCGTGACTGACCACCAACTAAGATAACATCATTGATATCACTTACTGATAAGTCTGCGTCTTTAAGCGCTTGTGCTAATGGTATTAACGTTGCTTTAACCATGTCTTCAACTAAAGACTCTAATTTAGCACGCGTTACTTTAATGTTCATGTGCTTAGGGCCGCTGCCGTCAGCTGTGATGTAAGGTAAGTTAACATCTGTTTGTTGTGCTGAAGAAAGTTCACATTTAGCTTTTTCTGCTGCTTCTTTCAAACGCTGCATTGCAAGAGGATCAGTCGTTAAATCCATACCTTGGTCTTTCTTAAATTCAGCAACAAGATAGTTGATTAAACGGTTATCAAAATCTTCACCACCTAAGTGAGTATCACCGTTAGTCGCTAATACTTCAAACGTGTGCTCGCCTTCAACTTCATCAATTTCAATAATTGAAATATCGAAAGTACCACCACCTAAGTCGTAAACAGCAATAACTTTATCGCCTTCTTGCTTGTCCATGCCGTAAGCAAGAGCAGCAGCAGTTGGCTCATTGATAATACGTTTAACTTCAAGACCAGCAATACGACCCGCATCTTTAGTTGCTTGGCGTTGTGAATCATTGAAGTAAGCAGGAACTGTGATTACAGCTTCTGTTACTGCTTCGCCTAAAAAGTCTTCAGCAGTTTTTTTCATTTTCTTTAAAACTTCAGCTGAAACTTGTGGTGGTGCAACGTTCTTATCACGTGTTGTAACCCAAGCATCACCGTTGTCAGCTTTAACAATACCAAAAGGCATAATTTTAATATCACGCTGAACTTCTTCGTCTTCAAAGCGACGACCAATTAAACGCTTAATCGCGTATAATGTATTTTTTGGGTTTGTAACAGATTGGCGTTTAGCAGGTTGACCTACTAACGTTTCGCCATCTTCTGTGTATGCAATAATTGAAGGAGTTGTACGATCGCCTTCTGCATTTTCAATTACACGTGCTTTGCCGCCATCTAGTACAGCAACACAAGAGTTTGTTGTCCCTAGGTCAATACCGATTATTTTGCCCATCTTGAGGATCTCCGAATACTAATTAAAATAAAGCTTATTAAAGTAAGATTTTTTAATAAACCTGTTGATGAAACAAATAGTGGGGGCAGTAAAATCCTTTTCAACTAATTTCCAAGAAAAAAAGTAAATTTATTTCATTATTTAGCTATTTGTGAAGATTTTTTTGTTGTTTCACACCGATAGCGATAAAACGCCCTAATAAAACTTATTTGCCTGCTAAAAACAAAAAAGCGGTAAGAAGTTTTATAGAAACTTCTTACCGCTTTTTTTAATGATATTTTTTATGCTGTGGTATCAACTACCGGAGCAGATTTAGAAACCATTACCATCGCTGGACGAATTAAACGGCCATTGAGTTCATAACCTTTTTGCATCACAGCAATAACGGTATTTGGCGCAACGCCCGGAACTTCTTGCATAGACATCGCTTGATGCAATTCAGGATTAAAAGGTTGGTCTTGTGGATCAACACCTTTAACGCCAAATTTTTCTAACGAAGCAATTAAACCTTGTAGGGTTAATTCAAGACCTTCAATAATGCCGGTATTGTTTTCATCTTCTTTATCTATATTCTGCAAAGCACGTTCTAAATTGTCTACTGACACTAACATTTCAGCAGCAAATTTTTCTAAAGCAAATTTACGTGCTTTATCGACGTCTTGTGCGCTACGGCGGCGAATATTATCAACTTCTGCTTTAGCACGAACCACAGAATCTTTTTGATCTGCGATAGTGGTTTGCGCTGAAGAAAGGCTTAACTCAAGTTCGTTAATCTTTTCTTGCTCGGCACTAATCACTTCATGGGCATGAATATGTTGAACTTCGACTTGCTCTTCAGCTTGGTCGATAATTTCTTGCGCCATAATTTCTTCGGGCGTTAAAGCTTCTGTTGATGCTTCAGCTGTATTTTTGTTTTCTGTTGACTCATTAGTCATGAAAGCTCCAAAATAAACTAATAATATATTTAACAATATAAAGGTTATATAAATCTGATAACGGTAATTATGGGGACTTCTTGCTACGATTCAAGCTTAAATACAATTTAATTAAGTTTGTTGTTACTGAGCGCTTGTCAGCGTTTTGAGAACAAATATCATTTTTTTATATATAGTCATTCTATTTAAAAGCAATTACCTGCAGTTATTCCATCGCTTAAAAACGCTTAAAGTTCTATTTTAAAAGGCTTGCAGCCTACGTTATTAGTTTCGAATGAATAAGCATTCTCTTCAATTAATGCCTTAGCCCTAAATCTTTTAAATCTCGATGAAAGCGAAAAATTTAATCAAAATGGTAGTCAGTAAATGATTTATAAAAAAGTCAACTTTACAAGCCATGAAAATACAGCGAAACTATTATTAATCCTAAGATACAAACAACTTACTGCGTAGACATGAGCAAAATTTATAACACCATAGGTTTAATAGGCAAACCAAATCACGAAGGAGCCGGCGCAACAATAACAGCGCTCTATCAATTTCTTACCGGACAAGGTTATCAGGTATTAATTGAAAGCTCAGTTGCCCCATCAATCGATATCGATAATCTAACGATTAGTACCCTAGTAGAAATTGGTGAACAAGCTGACCTGGCTATAGTCGTGGGCGGTGATGGTTATATGTTAGGCGCCGCGAGGGTTTTATCATGTTTTGATATCGGTGTTATTGGTGTAAACAGAGGGAACTTAGGCTTTCTTACCGATTTATCGCCCGATGAATTAATTGAACCACTTGAGAAAATTTTACGTGGCGAGTCGCGCGCTGAGCAACGTTTTATTATTGAAGCAGAAGTTTATCGCCACGGAAAATTGAAAAGCTCTAACAGTGCGGTCAATGAAGCAGTGCTACACGCAGGAAAAGTAGCCAGCATGATTGAATTTGAAGTTTACATTGATGGTAGCTTTATGTTCAGCCAACGCTCTGACGGCTTAATTGTGTCAACACCTACTGGCTCAACCGCCTATTCAATGTCGGCAGGTGGTCCAATTTTAACACCCAATTTAAATGCCTTATCGTTAGTGCCAATGTTTCCACACACCCTAACCAGTAGACCCATAGTCGTCGACGGCAATAGTGAAATAAAACTATTACTCGCCAATGAGAACTATGAAAGCTTACAAGTAAGTTGTGATGGCCATGTTATTTTAGCGGTATTACCAGGTGATGAAGTTATTATCAGAAAAAGTGAATATACGCTGCGATTAGTTCATCCACTAGACCATGACTACTTTAATGTACTGCGAAGTAAATTAAGTTGGGGCAATAAGCTTTATTAATTTTTAACAAATTCAATCTGTTGAATTTTTATTCGATTAACACTTGCACAAAACCACTTTACTGTATAAATTAACAGTTATACATATTTATACAGTGAATTGGTTTCTCATGCTTTTACATCTTAATATTCAAAACTTCGCCATTGTGCGCACCCTAGATATAGATTGGCGCAAAGGTATGACAACCATCACCGGAGAAACAGGTGCGGGTAAATCGATAGCTATTGATGCCTTAGGTTTATGTTTAGGCGATAGAGCGCTCACTAATGTTGTAAGACCCAATACTAAAAAAGCAGAGTTAGCCGCAACCTTTGATATCAACAAAAACATTTCCGCACAAAAATGGCTTAAAAAAAATGGCCTATCCCTAACAGACGAACACGATGCTGAGTTAGATTGTGAATGTATTTTACGCCGAGTAATATCAGCTGAAGGACGCTCAAAGGCTTACATTAACGGTAGCCAAGTTCCGCTTGCCCAACTTAAAGATATCGCACAATTTTTAATAAGTATTCATGGCCAACACGATCACCAACTCATTGTTAAGCCGGCTCAACAGCGTAAAATACTTGATGAGTATGCCGATCATCAGCACTTATTAGACGACGTTCAATATTACTATCAGCAATGGCGAAATCTCAATACAGAACTAAAACAGTTACAAGAAAGTAAAGAGCAACGCGAAGCAAAACTGCAGTTATTACAATACCAAGTGACCGAGCTAGACGAATTTTCACTACAAACGGGTGAGTTTCAAATTCTAGAAAGTGATTACAAACGTCATAGTAACGGTCAGTCATTATTGACCGGCACTTTGAAAGCATTGCAAACTTTATCTGAAAACGAAAATCACAATATTTCAGACAGCCTAAGAAACAACTGCGAACAGTTGAATGATTTAGTTCATATGGATCCTAAGTTAGCAAATATTGCTAATACCTTGAGCGAAGCACTTATTCTTGTAGAAGATGCTAATGATGAACTAAAGCACTACTACGATAAGCTTGAACTCGATCCAGAAGCTTATCAAATGATTGAAGACCGCTACTCGCTCGCTATTCAACTTGCTAAAAAACATCAAGTAGCACCCGAGCATTTGCCAACGTTACACTTAGAGATAAAACAAGCCTTACATATCATAAATTCAGACGGTTCAAGACTAGATACAGCATACGTAGACATTGAAAAAGCTAAAGTACATTACCTACAATCTGCTCAGGCATTATCAACATCAAGAATAAAGTCGGCAAAAAAACTCAGTAAAAAAATCACGCTGAGCATGAAAGAGCTCAATATGAACAACGGCATATTTGACGTATCTGTACAGCAAGTTAATGTTGAAGCTTTATCGCCGTTTGGCCTTGATGAAATAAACTTTCTTATTAGCCTTAACCCAGGGCAAAAATTAGAAGCGATGAACAAAGTTGCTTCTGGTGGCGAATTATCACGTATTAGTTTAGCCATGCAGGTTATTTTGGCTGACAAGGTGATCACACCGACTTTAATATTTGATGAAGTTGATGTAGGTATTAGTGGCCCAACAGCGGCAATGGTCGGTAGCAAGCTACAAGAATTAGCACAAAACACCCAAGTTATCTGTGTAACACATTTACCACAGGTTGCTTGCAAAGGGCATCAACAGTTATTTGTCAGTAAATTAACCGATGGCGAGTTTACAGAAACAAAAGTAACGGAACTAAGTGCTAATGGCAGAGTCCAAGAAATTGCTCGCTTATTAGCGGGAAATAAAATAACAGATAACAGCTTGGCTAATGCTCAAGAGTTACTTGCCGGTTAATAAATTAATTTTAGCGTTAAGTAAATAACCTGAGTTGAGGCACAAAGGTGCAAAATAAATTGAAAATAGTTTTGTATCTCTTCGCGGGCTTAGTTATCATCCCCATTCGAACTTATTAGGATAAATGAAAAAACATGTTATTTCGCATTTTAGCCATTACTATTGCCCTATCTCTTTCTGCCTGCTCAAGCTGGGTCTATCGTTTTGACATTCCTCAGGGAAACTTTTTAGAACAAAAAGATATCGACAAGCTTCAAATTGGCATGACTAAAGAACAAGTAAAATTTGTACTTGGTAGCCCTGTTGTTAACGATGCATTTGGCAATGATACATTGCACTATGTTTACTTATTAAAATCAGGTCGAAGTGAAGAGTTTAACGTTAAGAAGAAATTTATCCTCTATTTTGATAATGAATTATTAGCCAGCGCAGAAGGTGACTTTGTCTTAGGTGACAACTTTTACGTTCCTATGGTTAACTAATAAATATTTTAGTCCCATAAAAAAACGGCCTTAATAGCCGTTTTTTTTACTTTAAATTTTGCGAATTTTTAGCTTGCTTTATTTCGACGCGGGTCAACACGACCACCGGTAACTTTATCGGCACGCCCTTCATCTTTTGCTTTTTCAGCTCGGCGTTTTCTAACCTCTTTTGGGTCAGCAATTAAAGGTCGATATATTTCAATACGATCTAAATCTCGCAAAGTATCCGTTAACTTAGCGGCTCGATTCCAAATACCGACATTATTTACGGTTAAGTCTATTTCTTCAAAAACAGATAAAATGCCTGAAGCAATAATACCTTGCTCTAACAAGGTGCCTTCATCGACTAAAAGCGTTAATAGCTCTTGTCTATCGGGTAGTCCATAAACAACTTCTATTTGTATTTTACGTTGAGCAAGTTCTTGCTCTATCTCTATGTTATCAACCATTAGAATGATAAACCTCTTTAGCTCTTTGTGTAAAAGCTTGTACCATATTATTGGTCAAACTTGTAAAAACACGGCCAAATGCCAAATCGAATACTTTACTCGAAAACTCATACTCTAAATGCAAACTAATCTTACAAGCTTCTTCAGATAATTCAGTTAGTTGCCAGTAACCCGTCAACTTTTTAAAAGGACCGTCAACTAAATCGAGTTGCACTTTATTATTACCAATCAAGGTATTCTTGGTGGTAAACCATTTTTTTAGAACCCCCTTCGAAACCATCAAAGCAGCAGTAA
This sequence comes from Colwellia sp. BRX10-9, assembly GCF_014077405.1. Classification (NCBI taxonomy): domain Bacteria; kingdom Pseudomonadati; phylum Pseudomonadota; class Gammaproteobacteria; order Alteromonadales; family Colwelliaceae; genus Colwellia; species Colwellia sp. BRX10-9. The sequence goes on from NZ_JACGVV010000020.1 coordinate 7,622, forward strand.
CTTCATTACCTTGCTGAGAAATTATCTTACTGTCACCACAATTTGGGATAAATTGAGGATAAGCAACAATATCATTAATTAATTGATACATTTGGTCAACGCTATACATCACTAAAGCGCTGCGACTAATTACGGGCATTTATTTTCCTCAACTTTAAAGGGTAATGATAACAAAGCCGTGAGCAAAAGGCATTAAACAGAAAAATTGAAATTAATCATTCAAATATCAATAATTCTCCGTATAATGTTTGCGATTGCTATTTTTGATGGCAAACAAAATGGAAATATAATGGCACAGAAAAAAAAATCAAACAGCAATACTATTGCGTTAAACAAAAAAGCTCGTCATAACTATTCTTTAACTGATAAGTTTGAAGGTGGGATGAGCCTGCAGGGTTGGGAAATTAAAAGTATCCGTAGCGGAAAAGTTAATATTTCTGATTGTTATGTACACGTAAAAAACGGTGAAGCTTATTTACTGGGTGCTGAAATAATGCCGCTCAATGCTGCTTCTAGTCACGTAGTATGCGAACCTAATCGTGACCGCAAGTTACTGTTGAATCGACGCGAATTAGAGAAAATAACCGCCGCTGTAGAGCGTGATGGTTATTCATTAATTGCCACGGCGATGTATTGGAAAGCAAATTGGGTCAAACTCGAATTTTATTTGGGTAAAGGTAAGAAAGACCATGATAAGCGTTCTGATATCAAAGACAGAGAATGGGCTGTTGATAAAGGCCGATTAATGAAAAATAAGAATTTAGATCGATAACAAGTTAACAATTAACACGTTGTTTATTTAAAAGAAGCGCTGTACAATGCGCTTTATAGACTGAATAAGTTTATAATTAAGATGTAAAAACTTTGGGGCGGATCTAGGATTCGACAAGATTCATGAAACCCGAGGTGCATGCCCAGGGGCGGTTTGCCTGGTAAAAAGCCGCAAAACTATAATTGCAAACGACGATACGTTCGCACTAGCCGCTTAGGCTAGCCATCGCCTCAAAAATTCTCCTATTGTTTAGAGGATCGATGGTCACCCCAAATAGGATAGCGAGGGAAGCACGCTTAAGGCTGAACCGCGAAATAGTATTAAGCTCACCATGACGAAGCCTGTCGATTGGCGTCTAATTGGTTAAACAAATAATCGACTAAGCATGTAGTACCAAGGATGTAGGCTTTTTGGACGGGGGTTCGATTCCCCCCCGCTCCACCAAATAAAGACCTTTTTAATCCATTAGTTATACCTAGTAACTTTTAGATTTGGCGATAAACAAACCACCGTTTATGATAAGAAACCGCTTAATTGCGGTTTTTTTATGTCTAAAATCTCCTCCCCCTAGATTTTAGCTTTCATAACTTCCCATTATAAAAACTCAAGAAGAATCATTTGATACAGCTTTCATAACTTGGACATCCATTATAAAAATTTAAGAAAATTATTGGATACAAACATATAAATGCTGCCAGAAGTTATACGCAAACCTATCGAGTAGTTGAATAAAACTTATAATATTATTGAAAAAGTCTACATATGATGGGAATTACTGTTTATGGGGATTTAAAACACACTTAACGATAGACGGTTGAGCCCATAGTTTATTACATATTATTTCACAAAATAACTATGCTAATAGTTTTTCGCAGCATGTCAGATTTTGTCGTCGTTTAAATTCATGGTGTTCATAATAAGCCGTTAACGAATCCCTATTGCCTATAGCGCCATGAAACAAGCGTCTAAAATCTTTTGTGAGTGTTAACCAGTTGTCGGTGTTGATATGTAAACGTCGTAATAATTTTGGCTTGCTTTGAACAATATAATCTTTTTTACTTTCTTTTATACAACGCCCTGTTAGTTTGACTAATTGCAGGTAATCCGTTAATTCAAAAGGTAGGCCTTTAGGCATATTAGCTTTGGGATCACCTACAAAAGGCATCAGGTTTTTGGGTTGCTTACCCTTTATAGCTTCGATGGCACGCTTTTTTACACTTGTGTATAGTGAACTCTCTGGCGCATCTGCCATACCGGCTCTAACAGGGTTTAAATCAACATAGGCCATGCAGGCTAAAATCGCTGATTCATCGAGTAAAGCTTGTGACTTAAAGCGCCCTTCCCAAAACCGGCCGGTGCAATTATCTTCTTGATTGGCTTGTCTCGCAATACGCTCATTAAGAACACGCATAAACCAACTTATATCCATTAATCGACTGCGATAGCAGGCTACCGTATTTTTTAATGTTGGAAGTAAGTATTCGGCAATCAATTCACCACGGCAATATTGTTGCGTTAAAAAAGTGCCTTTAAATATTTTATGCCAACGCTGTAATACTTCTTCTGTCGACCATGATTCAGCCCTTAGCTCATCAATAAACAGCACTAAGTGACTATGATTACTCATAACCGCATAAGCACATACATCAATAGCGAAAACTTGACTTAAACTAAGTAACTTATCTTCAATCCAGCCTCTGCGGTGCTCAAAACTCTTACCTGTGAGTTTATCTTCACCGCAAAGAAAAGCTCGGCGAACACAGCGAGAAATGCAGTGGTAATATGGGGTATCAACTAAACTAATCAGTTTTTTTCTGGCAGTAGTCATAAAGAAAATCCTTTTACTTTGACTCTTTTAGTAAGCCTAGTAGAGGGAATGCTATCTTTCAAATTAACTATGGGTGTCCTGGTTAATCCTGTTTAATCGTGCTGGATTGTCTCTTCCGAAATGGGTGCATCCTACTGGCTCACTTAGAAAATTTGAGCCTCTTCCTTTTGGTAATTGACAAACTGCTTGTATGCCGCAACAAAAAACCCAGTGAATGTTATCTGTTCAGCTATGTCTGATGAGCCGTCATGCTTTAGCAGTTCATCCACTACAATAACCCAGCATTGAAATAGGTCCCACACATCAGTCATGTCGGTGGGTTGCCAAGAAGGGGTCTTTAGTGTGTCGCTCGTAATCCTATCAAACTCAAAGGCGGTATCAATAATTAAATCAATTGCGCGCAAGGCTTCCGTCGAGTTGAAAAAAGCCATTACATCGTCTCTGTGAGATGATGATATAGATTCTATAGGTGTTACGTGTATTTTTTTTGGTAATGAATTCCTGATGTTTTTAGACACCACTTCTATTTTTTGCACTGCTTCTGTGAACCGTGTTATATGCTCTGTATTTGCACTCAAAGAGCCTTTCGATAGGAGGTCAGGGTAGAGAGCGTCATGGGCAGCACGGGTGTTTACGAACAATAATTTCACCTCGGGAGCTGTCATTTCCGCAATAAACCTATCCAAGTGCAGGAAATAATTCGCAAACCTATTCTGCGACGACTGCAAATCCGCCATCATCAAAGTTTGTGCCGACCGATGACTTGCTATCATGACCGCTCCCAGTGGGAATGCGAGTGATGCTATAACTAGCGGAACCTTGAAGTGGGTGTAGGCGATTCCAATATTCACACTATTCCATACAGCCAATGACAAGTCATCTAAGTAAAAAATTATAACCATTAATATCACACAGACAACCAAAGGTGTCATGGTTGCGAACCAAAACATCGGGAGTGAAAGTAGGTGTTTATTTTTATCTCGGGTCATATTGCCACCATAATGACTGAGTGGACTGTCAATCCGAACGCAACCATAATCATTATCAAGGGTAGGAAAAATGTGATTGTGGATGGGTATCTTGTTGCTACCGCTATCTTGAGTCTGAATATGGTTAGCTTGTTCTTTAAGGGGGGCTTCTGGGCTCCTGCGAACGTCACTTGATACTCGCCGTCAATGCCCGCCCTTCGGGCTATACCGCTAAGTCTGTTGGCGGGGATGTCCGGCCACTTCGCAGGAAAAGCCAATGACTTTATTATCAGGCTTTGAATGTCGCTAAACTTCCTTGGTAGGTGTTCCCATTCAGAGTCAACCACTCCCCTAAACCCACCCCAAGCACCAAGTGCGAAATACCTATAAGTCCACCATGCCATCATCATCATCCATAAGACGTATAGTAGTCGCTCTGGGTTGTTGAACTTGACATCACTCAGTGGTAATTTAATTGCATCTCCAGTTACAGGAAGGTAACCACCCGCAAAGAAGAATACTATTATCATGAATGACATTACTGTTATGTTTCTGCGTATTGCTTCTAATGTGCTTGCGCTAAGGTCTTGTGTCATAAGAAATTACCAATTTGCTCGATTATCTCTCGAATTACCTGACCAATGGCTTGGTTGGTAGCCATGTCCATTATCTTGGATTTTACTGATGACTTACTGTCTGGGTTGACCTTGACTTCGCATTTTTCGATAAAGCTCGGTGCTGTCTCGGTGATTTCGACCGATGGTGAGCTGGATAGTGTTATGATTGCATCGTGTGCCGTGTAGTTAATGTTACCCGTTTTTCCGACAACAACTATGTGACCACTTTGCTCATCAAGAGCTTCGATTATCCATTGTTTCGTTAATTCTTTATCTGTTGCCGAGTTTAGTATTGCCCTAATCTCATTTTTGATTTTATCTGTGCTATCCATTTCATCATCATCGTTATCAATACTCGTGACCAAATCGTATCACTTGCATAATCAAAGCTCCAAACTATTCATTTAAACAGTCACTTATTAATATTCCGACAGTTAACTATGACAATCCTGCCAATGTAGCTCTAGCACTATTCCGACAATTAATTGTGATAATCCTGCTAGCCATCCCCAATCACTAAAAATAACAGTATAACGCACAAAAACAGTGACTTACAATAACAATCCGGACACCCATTATAAAGATTCAAGAGGAATTATCGAATAGAAACATTTAAAGCTTTCACAAGTTTCACTCAAACCTATCGAGTAGTTGAATAAAACTTATAATATTATTGAAAAAGTCTACATATGACGGGAATTACTGTTTATGGGGATTTAAAGCACACTTAACGATAGACGTTTTGAGCCCATAGTTTATTACATATTATTTCACAAAATAACTATGCTAAAAAATAACTATGCTAATAGTTTTTCGCAGCATGTCAGATTTTGTCGTCGTTTAAATTCATGGTGTTCATAATAAGCCGTTAACGAATCCCTATTGTCTATAACCTATAGCGCCATGAAACAAGCGCCTAAAATCTTTTAGCGGCTTTTTATATATCAAAGCACTTATAACGTTTCTTTGGCTTTATTCGCTGTCCAGACACCGGGCTCTGTTTTGCCTTGTATTTCGACATCATCAAGTAAAAAAGTAGGCTTACCATTTTCTTTGAGTTTCTCGCGAAAGTCTTTAGTTAAATTCAATACGGTTGGGGTCAGTAAAATAATGGCGTAGATATTCACCAACGTCATTAATCCTAGTGCCATATCTGCTAATCCCCACACTTCTTTCAACGAAGCCGTTGCTCCCCAAAACACCATAAATAAATAAATGCTGGTATAAAAGAGTCGCCCTACTTTATTGTCTAGTTTAAATAAATGTAAATTACTCTCTGCATAAGCATAATTAGCAACCACAGAGGTGAAAGCGAATAAGGTAATCGCGGCGGCAACAAAATAGTTTCCACCACTACCAAAATGGCTCGTCATCGCATCTTGTGTCATTCGAATACCTTCCATTTCGCCACTGATATTAATATCTGACAACAAAATAACTACTGCTGTGCAACTACAAAGCACCATGGTATCTAAGAAAACCCCTAGCATTTGTACATAACCCTGAGCAACAGGATGATTAGGAACAGGTGAAGCGCCTGCGGCTGCATGAGGCACACTACCTGCTCCAGCCTCATTTGAATATAAGCCTCGTTGAATGCCATTCTTAATAGCTGCACCTAAAGCGCCGGCACCCGCTTCATTTAAACCAAAAGCTGAATAAAATATATCGACAAACATTGATGGTAAAAGTTGAATGTTCATCAAGGTAATAACGACCGCTGTCCCGACAAAGGCTAACCCCATAAAAGGTACAATAAGTTCGGCAAATCGAGCAATACTGCGCATACCACCTACAACGATACTGCCGGCGAGTACCGCAATAACTACGCCTGAATATTCACGAGGGATGGTAAAAGTATTGTTTAATGCATCTGCGATGGTGTTGGCTTGCATTGCACTAAAAGTAAGACCGTAGCCTAAAAAGAGACAAAGCGAAAAAAGAATAGCCAGCCAAGGTTTGTTGAGTCCGGCCCGAATATAATAAGCGGGGCCGCCCCTGAATTCTTTATGTTCATCTCGCACTTTATATAACTGGCCAAGAACACTTTCAGCAAAGCCGGTCGCCATACCCAATAATGCAATGACCCACATCCAAAATACCGCGCCACTGCCACCCAGCGAAATAGCCATGGCAACACCCGCTAAATTCCCCGTACCAACTCGCGCTGAAAGCCCCGTACATAAAGCTTGAAAAGAACTAATACCTGACTTGTCAGATTGCGTACTGCCTTTCATCACCGTAAACATATATTTGAATTGCAGTATCTGTATCCAGCGAAGTTTGAACGAAAACCAAAATCCGGCAAAAAGTAACAAGTAAATTAATATTTGGCCTTGGCCCCAAAGGATATTGTTGATAGCGCTTACAATCTCATTAACCATTTACTTGCCTTGTTTACTCTTTAATTTTCAGTATAGTACGATACTTTTTTAAATTATATGCTTAATTTTTTTGACTCAATCGTTAATCAATAAATTATCTTTTTGACAAGTGAACCCCTGCCAACATGCAACGTACTGAGCCACCAGCCATTTCAATGGCAGAGACATTCAGAGGAACCAATTTCACTGTTTCTTCTAGCAAGGTTATTTGCTGTGGTGTTAATGCGTTATAGGCAGTTAACGAAAGCGCAAGTATGCGCCCTGAAGTCCCTTGCAATTCGAGTGCATTACCGCAAAATTGATTGATTTGCTGCTCGGTTAAATAAATAATTTTTTTACCTGCATTTTCAAAGCGCTTAATAATTTCATCTCGGCGTTTAGGGTTGGTCATCATTTCAAAGCCGGCCATGACAAAATCACTGCCAATACACATTAATACATTGGTATGGTAAACACGAGTGCCCTTCTTGTCTTGAGCATCGAAAACCATAGGTTCAAAATTAAAGTGAGCGCAAAAGCGTTCAAGGACATGTGAATCGGTTCTTTTTGAACTAACCGCATAAGCAATGCGTTCAATATGGTCTAGCACCATAGCACCAGTACCCTCTAAGTAAATATCATCATATTCTAATCCAGAATAATCAAAAACGACTTGCACACGATATTGTTGTTTAAGCATGGCGATAATGTCTGTGCGGCGTTCCTTGCGGCGATTTCTTGCATACATAGGGTAAATTGCGACTTGACCACCACTATGTGTTGAAAACCAATTATTAGGAAATACTGAATCGGGTGTTTCAAGTCCTTCATCTTCAAAGAGGTGAACAACAACCCCTTCTGCTGCAAGTATGGTTGCTGCGCTAGTTACTTGATCAAAAGCGAGGGCTTTAATTTGGTCTTGGTTTACAAGCTCTGTTGACTGAAAGCTATTGTCTTGCTTTGTTTCTTCGTTAGGAAAAAAGTGATGTGGGCGGATCATCACGACCGCATTTGGTGCTTGTGGAAATACTGGCATAATTTCTCTCTGTTACCTTGTATTTTATGCTTTATCATAATTTCTCTCTTGGCAGATAAAGCAGAGCGCTATACAAAGCTGTTATTTAACTGAACCCTATACTATCTGCTGAAGGTGCTAATCAAAATGGCAATATGTTGCAATTATTGAGTAAATATTTATCATATTGTTTAGTTTTATTATCAAAATGATAATTTGGAGCCGAGTATGACCGAGAACAAGAACCTGAAGAAGCGGGTATTTCTTTACGATGCTATTGATAAAGATCTCATTGCTATTTTACGCCTTGATGCTAGGGCCTCTATTTCTAAGTTGGCAAAATCACTCCACGTCTCGCGTGGCACAGTACAAAATAGAATGGATCGACTGATTAATTCTGGCGCTATTTTGGGATTCACGATTCGAGCTCATGATGAGTTAGAGACTGAAGTCGTTAAAGCTATAATGATGATAGAAGTTGTCGGTAGGTCGACCACACAAGTGATTAATAAACTGCGTGGTATTGCCCAACTTGATAAGATTCACACAACTAACGGTACTTGGGATTTAGTGGCTGAGGTTAAAACATCAAATTTACTCGAGTTTGACCACGTACTGCGAGATGTTAGAACGATAGAAGGAGTGCTTAACAGTGAGACCAGTATTCTTTTAAGCTCAGTTTAACCATTTTCAATTCATCTAGGATATTTATGGGTAATTACACTCAAACGCCCTCTTTGTTAAAGCTGATGGCTTTAATTGCTGCTTATAAGATAACTTTCGCTTTTATCTCTGATAAAACACAATACTAGCGTTAATAACGATAGTATTTTTCAAGCAGTTTATGGATAATATCTCACTTTTAAAGAAATGCTCAATGTGGCATTTTAAGCTGAGCTTTTCCTATGCATGAAATTAGTGGTCGATGGCAACTGGGGTTATTTTTATCCCTTACTACGGCAATATTATGGGGCGTTTTACCGATTGCGCTCAAAGAGCTATTGCAATATATGGACGTAAATACCATTACTTGGTTTCGTTTTCTTATTGCGGCCGTATTTTTGGGCGGATACTTAGTTATCACCAAACGCTTACCTTCATTATCATCACTTAAGAACAATAGAGTCATGGTGTTAATGATACTTACCGTCTTTGGTTTATTAGCAAACTACATTCTCTATATGATGGGCTTGGCCTTAACATCACCAGAAAGCACACAGGTCATGATTCAAATAGCACCGATGTTATTACTTATTGGTGGTGTTTGTGTTTTTAAAGAGTCGTTTAATACCAAACAAAAAGTGGGCTTGTTAACCTTTATCTTAGGACTGGTATTATTTTTTAATCAGCGATTTGAACAATTATTTAGTTTTCAAGGTAACTATGCTCTTGGCCTTTTCTTTATTATTCTTGCGGCAATTCTTTGGGCTATTTATGCCTTAGCACAAAAGCAACTGTTGAAAAACTTTGCCTCTGAAGAAATTATGATACTGATTTATTTAGCGGGAACCTTGGTATTTTTACCGTTGTCGGCTCCGTCTTTAGTGTTTGAACTAGATACTATAGGCTGGTTACTGTTGATTTTTTGTGGGGCAAATACGCTTTTGGCTTATGGCGCTTTTGCAGAAGCTCTTGAACATTGGGAAGCGTCTCGTGTTAGCGCAACGTTAGCCATAACGCCATTATTGACCTTAATTTTTATGCAGATCATTAATTATATTTCTCCAGGAGCGATTACAAACGAACCACTCAATACTACCAGTATTGTCGGTGCAGTGATCTTAGTTATTGGTTCTGGTGTTACGGCGTTAAGTAAAAATAAAACCAAAATAGTATTAACCTAATGGCTTAGATGTCGGCAAGCAAACCGACTCTTTGAAGCCATTAATTATAGATATTTACCTGATAGCCCAGTCATTAACTATCAGTTTTTAACCTTTACTAACTAAATAAAACTGCCCGTATCGGGCAGTTTTAAATTCAACAATCTCCAACAACGTCTTAAAACAACCTAGCTATATCGTATCGATTAAGTACTATAACTACAGGTTTTAAAGGCTATTGTCAGTGAACTATTTGACAATAAACGACCGATATTGCAACCGAAACGATTCAACTGTCTATTTTTATTTAATCTACTGACTTGGTTTATTTTCAGCCCAAACAGCCGTACCTTTATAGGCAGTCTGAAAGATAAACAACCTATCTTCAGAATAAGTGACTTTTATTTCAGCTAAGCTAGGCATGTAACCTATTTTTTTATTTCTGATCGTAATATCTGACATTTCAGTTAGGCTTTGATCACTAACCATGTAATAAATAGTTTCTTCAAATGCTCCCCCGGTGATCCAAGAGAAAAGTAACTTATTATCTAAGTTTTGAATATTAAAATAACTTCTATCTCCTGCTTCACCAATGCTAGCACCTCCAGAAGTAGTTTGCTCTGCGACAGTTATGACGTTAGAAGATACCTTTACATCTGTTAGCAAACCATCACGGCTAATTATTCTGGCTTTAATTGCCTCGTCACTCAAACCTTCACATGTACTACAATATCCCCCTTGTACCCATGAGAAAACAAAGCCATTATCGATGGGGGTTAAATCTTGGAATCGTGCAGTATTTACATTATTTTCATCTATGATTGAAGGTTCAATTTTCCTGACAACGTCAATATCAATATCAATATCGTTAATAAATTTTCCATAGGTAACTATAGGGAAATCATCATTATTCGACTCTTTAGTTGACCAAGAAACTAAAATTTGATTGTTACTAATAGCCGCTTTAATCGTATTATCAATAAGACCGTCTACATATTCATGAATAGAAAATATCTCTGAAGTGACACCCGAAGTATCAATGTAACGCCCCATGATATGTTCACTGCTATTTCCTGTTTTCCAGCGCCAAGTAACTAAATATTTATCATCATCAAAAAGAATGTTTATTTCTTTGTTGTTATTACTAAGTGAAAACTCTCGTTCTAAATATAAATCTATGTATTTACTATAAAATGATACTGGAATACGAACATCATCTAAAACCACTCCCGTTTTTGAGACTCTTTTAGCAACAAGGTGTCGATCATTATAATCAGCGCCATATACAACGAGATATGAACCTTGACTGTATTTAGCATTGACATTTAAACAACCTAAAGATTTATCATCAATTAAAAATTGTTCACTAAAAGTGAGCTCCTGCGACATAATTTTGCCATAGAGCTGATATTCATTAGAATTCTGTGCTGATGGTTCACAAATCAACAATAAAAAATCATCATCTGCCTTTGTTACACTTATCTCGGTAGTCTCATGCGTTAATATACTCAGGTGCGAAGTCCGGGCAATATAGCGAGAAACTTCGATATACCGATCAAACTCTTGGGCTTCCGAAAAAAAGAAAATAGAATAGTAAACGGAGTTCACTTCCACATAACTTTGCATAAACTTTAACGCAACATCGTCAATATTCGCCGTAAATATAACCTCTGTTCCCTCAAAGCTCGAAAAGTTAATGGGCTTAGAAGAGACTTCACTTATGTTTGATAGTCCTTGCCTACTTTGAATAAAACTGTCAGTTTTTACGATAGTAATAACTTTAGGAGAAGTACCTTCGGAATAAAAAGTACTAAGTACAAGAGGCTCTGGATCAAGGCTTTGTTCTTGATACCAACTAAGAGGAATTTTTAAAGTGATCCCCCCTCTAAAAACAGCGTTATATTTGTTTGATATTTCATTTTTATATTTAATACTTTTATAATCAAGAGGAACAACGGCCACATTGGTGCTCGTACCATTAGTTTTAGTGCTGTCACTACTAGAACCTCCTCCACATCCTTGAACAGATAAAATAAATAAAACAATCGTTATTAACTTTTTCACATATATTCCTTTATAAATATATTTTTTGGTCATTAAAATACCTTAACGAAAACGACTATCTGGTTTAACCGTTTTAAGTGGCGATATATAATGAGCAAAAAGGGGATGAACGAAAAATAAAGTGTAACTTTTCTTTGTTCATTGATTTGTTATGTTGAAATTTTATCACCCTTTACAAAAAAAGTAATATAACGCTAAGCAACAATATTAACAAAAAGTTAACGTTAAATCTTTAAAAGGTCGGTTTTAATATAAATAATGTTTGTCAGGCTAACTAAGATAATAAAATAGCGGGGTTATGGTGATTCTAGTTTACTGTATGGATAATATTTACTGCTTCGTTGTCATTTTCTTTAGGTGTTTCTTGCATCTAACAAGCGATAGTTCGCCCACTGTTTTTAGCTTTATATAAAACCACATCAGCAAGTTTTATCAGATCTTCTAATTCATTCATTTGAGCATTAAAATCAGCCACACCAAAACTTGCAGTCATGTATAGAGAAAGACCATCATGTAAAACACTCAGTAAGTTCTCGCTGCGACTTTGTTGAGTGGTTTTTCAGCAATTTTAGTGTTAATCTTTTTTATCTATAAATCAAGGAAGATTAACCCTATAGTGACCACCTACAATAAAATCAAATACTTAACCTTGTTTCTTTGCTTTTTTACGCTATCAACAAGCTCACAAGAGATTACTTTTCAGCCTCATATTGAAATCGTAACCGAGCACCTGCCCCCTTTTCAAATAGATACACCCAATAAAGTAATGGGATTCGCCACAGAAATAGTCTCTTCGGCGCTGTCGAGTACACCGTACACATTCAATATCAATGTCTATCCGTGGGCGAGATCACTTAATATGGCTTTGAATAAAGAAAACACCTGTATTTATTCTATTGCCCGAACCCCAGCACGTGAAGAGCAATTTATTTGGGTAAATACCATCGCCGAGCGTAATATTTCTTTTATCGGTTTAACTGCACGAAAGCTAAGTATTACTTCATTAGAAGATGCAAAAAAACATATGATTGCCGTGATCCGTGACGATGTTACCCACCAACTTTTAGTGAAAGAAGGCTTTACAGAAGGTCTCAATTTAACTGTCGTTAATAATACTCATTCATTATTAATGCTGTTAGTTAAGCGTAAAAGTATCGATTTGATTTTAGCCGATGGATATACCATTAGGTATCGCGCTCAATTTAATAATTTAAACCCTAATTTATTTGAAAATGTTTACCAACTAAATACAAAGCCCTTAGACTATTATTTTGCCTGTAATAAAAAAACATCACCCTATATAATTGAACAGTTACGCTATGCAATTAATCAACTGAAGATAACGGGAAAGATTGATAAAATAATCAGTGAGTGGCAATATCCCGTTATAAGAGTTAATTAACTACAAAGGCTTCATTGATAATTTTAGTGCTATTAATTTTAAAAATATCAGCAACTAACGGTTAATATATGTTACTTTTCTTATCCATTGTATATTCAAAAGATTTTAAATAATGAGCCTGTGGTTGAAGGATGATTTTGCATCCAGAAAAGTAGTTTTACAGCGTGCGGTACTTTTCTCCACAGTTACCTTATTCGTTTTATTTGTATTCCAGCCTTTTGGCACCAACAACCATACTATTCCCTTCAAATTCTTACGACTTTCCGGGTATGGCTTGGTAACCTTTTGCGCGCTATTACTCTCTGGAGCATTAGAAATAGCTTCAACTCGCTTGAAAATTAACAACATATTACGTTTGATGATCATACCTTGTTTATACATTGCTATAGTTTCTGCCTTTAATCACAGCTACTTTGTCGTGGCTATTCTTGGCTCCTGGCATTGGCAAAACCAATTACTGTTCATTTTATATACTTTTGCTATTGGACTGTTTCCAATCATTTTTATGTATCTTGTCAATCGCCATGCGCAGAAAACGGCTTTACCAAGACAAGTTATCGAAACTGACAATGCAACGAATCAACAAAATGAAAATGTTATTAATAGCGAGCGAATATCAACTCAGCCATTAACCTTAACCGGTGATAATAAAGGCGACAAATTACAAGTAGCTTTATCACAGCTGTTATTTATAAAATCCGCTGACAATTACTGTGAGTTAGCCATTATTAAAGATAACAACGTTAGCTATCAATTATTACGCAGTTCACTGATCAGTATCTTAAAACAACTTCCTGTTGACTCAACGGTGATGCGCTGCCATCGATCTTATGCTGTAAACCTAGCCTTAGTAGAACTTAGCACCGGCAATGCTGGCGGTTTGAAATTAATGATGAAACCCCTTGATGTTACTATCCCCGTATCTCGTTCTTATGTAGAGACAATAAAACAAGCCTTGTCATTAGTCCCAAAAGCTTGTTAATCATCCCAATATATTGTTAGTAATACCTTTTTTATTAGCTTACCCCTAATTTATGGATATTCAATTGAGTGTTAGTCATGCTTAATTTGAAATTTAAACTTTAGTTAAGCAGGTAAATATGAATAACAAAATTAAAACACTAATAATGATCACTACCTTTATATTCTGTCGCTATAGTATGAAATACTTTTGGGGAGATACTTGGAGTGAAGCTTTACTGGCACTAGATAATCAATCACACCTTTTATTAACACCCGCGAGCTACCTCTTTATATATAGTCCCTTAGTGTTAGTGGCAAGCTTACTATTTAAGGACGTTGATTTAACTGAGATTTTAGGTCTAAAAATAGCAGGATTTCAACATTACTTTTTAGCGGCGGTTGCCTGTTGCTTGCCGATGACAATCGGTTACGCCTATTTAAGTAGCGAGTTGAACCTTGCCCTATCAGGGATAATGGTTGGCTCGGTATACGCGGGGGTGTTCGAAGAAATTCTTTTTAGAGCGGTATTGTTTGGCGTTTTATTTCGATATTGCCACTTAGGATTTATACCTGCTGCCTTATTTAGTTCTGTTATCTTTGGTTTTGGGCATATATATCAAGGGCATGACCTAATGTCAGCCTTTGCAGCTTTCGCAATAACTTCGGTAGCCGGTACTTGGTTTGCATGGTTATTTTGTGAATCTGGTTATCGAATTTGGTTCCCTTTATGGATGCATATTTTCATGAATGCAGCTTACGGAATATTTGGCATGTCAGGTGGTGCAGCGGGAGACTTAGCGGGCAATATATTTAAAGCAAGCTCAATTATTTTAACTTTGCTTTACATTCATCTGCTTGTTTGCCGTGGTAAAAATCGTGAAATAACCTTTTTAAACTTGTGGAAAAATCAGTCGACCACAAGTACAAAAGCGACATTAACCACTCAAAGTATTTAAAGGGAATTAGCTATGTTTGAATTATTTTTAGTCATGATAACACTGACATCACCGGTATTAATAATTATCTTGGTTCGCCATTACTTTCGTTACAAATCAGCAGCCAATCAACAATTATTAGCGTTACAAAAAGAAACTAATAGTCATACCGCCAGAGCAACACAAGAGAAATTAGCTATACTGGTTGAAAGAGTGATCGTACTGGAGAAAATCGTCACCGATAGCAACACCACACTTCGCCAAGAGATAAAAAAATTATAATGATGTTATTGATATCTCTGTTATACGACCTTGATTATTAAGTCGCTAACTCGACCTAAACAGTGGTATCGGTGTTGTTCGTTATTTTATCAACAAGAGTAACGCCTTAACGCTGATATTCATGGGCCTTTAAAACATCTAATGAGACCACTGTTAGTGCTTTTTGGTTGGTTGCCTCAAGCACAATAGGTGGAGCAACATTGGCTGCAATAGCGTGATACCAGCGAACAGCGCATAAACACCATTTATCACCCGCTTTTAAGCCAGGAAAATTATATTGAGAATTAGGGCTGATCAGATCATTGCCTTGTAATTTTGAGAACTGAAGAAAATCGTCGGTCATAATTGCGCAGACACTGTGGTTACCAAAGTCAACTTCGGGCACAAAACAAAACCCTTTTCGGGTATAGCCCGTATTACTACAACATAACTCTAAATCTGTACCTAATACATTCAGTTGATTGTCCATAAAGGTGCCTTGTGTTAATTAACAAAAATAAAATGGATATACCTACCATGTTAGACAAAAGTAAGCTTAATCCAGTGAAAAATAATACCATTAAACACACGCCAGCTGGTAATTTTAGTCCAGCAGAAATCGCTAAATTTAATAAGTTCGCTGAAAGTTGGTGGGATCCAAACGGTCAATACAAAACGGCACTCGAATTCAATAGAGTACGCGTCGCGTATTTTATTGCAGAAATTTGCGCCTTCTATGGTCGCGACCCTAATCATATAGCACCGCTGCAAGGATTAAAAATTTTAGATGTTGGCTGCGGCGCAGGTCTGGTTTGCGAACCTTTAGCAAAAGCCGGAGCTACAGTGGTCGGTATAGACGTGAGTGAGGTAAGTATTGAAGTAGCAAAACGCCATGCGGTCAAATCTCAACTTGATATTGAGTATCGCAACGAACATGCGCAACATACCAGTATAAGCGATGAACATCGCTACGATGTGGTGATTAATGCGGAAGTCATCGAGCATGTTCCCAACCAAAAAGACTTGGTAAAACAGTGTAGCCAATTATGCAAAGTGGGTGGCTGTGTGGTAATGGCAACGCTAAATCGCACGATTAAATCCTACCTAGTAGGCATTCTTGGGGCTGAATATATTATGCGTTATTTACCTATAGGTACACACAGCTGGCGAGCCTTTGTAACACCACTTGAATTAAACACGATGGCGACGCTAGCACATATGCACTTGGTGACAGAAATAGGCATGGCCTACAGTCTCCTAACCAAAACTTGGCGTACAACCTCAAGTTTAGAAGTCAATTATGTACAACTATATAAACATCTAGCAACCAGTTAGCCTTTCGATAATATCGGCTATAAAAAATAGACAGTCGCTTATTTATTTAGCCAACAATTACCTGATAATAAATGTAAATGTGTCAACACATTCACCCTGCTAAGCAATACAAAGCTCAATAGCAGGTCAACAGGGTAGTGCCCCCTAATGATACAAAAACACCAAGTTTGGACAGATACCTGCTGCCTTATTTACTAAAAAATCGTAATCTTCCCTTGCAATAACACTCGTTTTATTATTAATACAATACTAATAGGTAAACACTGTGCAATAGAGTAAGTATCAATATCTTAATTTTCCCTCAATCAAAATTGGCTAGAAAGCCGATATGAATAATATAGTTAAGCAAGCGATTGTTGCTCTATTATTGTTTGTATTCTCATGGGCAAGTTATGCTCAGCAACTGAGATTTGTTACAGAAGATTTACCCCCCTTTCATTTTATGGGCGCAGATAACAAACCGGCTGGAGCTTTAGTTGATGTTATTGAAGCTTTAATGATTAAAACTCAGCTTTCTGCTCAAATCGAGTTTATACCTTTTGCACGTAGTTATGATTTAGCCTTAAATAATAAAGATATTTTTATGCTATCTTTAATGAAGAGTACTGACCGCAAAGATCTTTTCCAGTGGGTTGGTCAAATATTTAAGAGCAAAGCTTTTTTGGTGGGTCTTCGCAACCGCGAAGATATCAATATTAGTAATATTGAAGAGGCAAAGTCGTTTATCGTGGGTACAATCCGTGGCTATCACTCGGAGCAATATTTAAAAAACACAGGCTTTCTAGAGCAAAAAAATTTACATTTGTCCGTTAGTTATAAACATATGTGGAGCATGCTCTTTGAACAACGAATAGACTTTATTTTAACAAACTTTATTGCAGTAGATAGAGAAATGAAGAGTATTGGGTTTAACAAAGATGACATTAAACCTTTTATTGAACTACATGACTTTCCTGGCGATCTTTTCATCGCGACTGGACTTAAAACAGCAGATAAAACAGTGACTATTTTATCTGCTGCATTACAACAAATAAAAGCCGATGGCACCTATAAAAATATTATGGATAAGTGGGGTTTATAAGTAGCATAAATGCTATTCAACCAATCCATTTCTGCTCTAGTAACCATGAGGTCCTTGAAATCAAGCCTCAAGGAATGGCAGTTTATTACTTATACATAGTTTATCAAATTTTAGGCCTAGTGATCAGGCCCAGCTTTTTACAAAGATGAACGACAGGATATTGTTCATAATCTCCGTAATCGTTTATTTCACCACAGAGCTTTAATCAGCAAGGTTATAATTTAGCTGTTGGCGTGCTAATTGTTAGATTAGCACGTAGCAAATTAATACGGGTTCATTTTTCAAAGCCAACACTTAATGTTTTTCTGATGACTTAAATAGTCATAAAATTCAAATTTCTATTTTTAATACATTGTTGTTTGAGATGTTGTTAGAAGAAAATAAAGGCCATAAGTCATGATGAAAAAAATACGGAAATTAATTATCTCCTTTATTCAAATAGCTGCTGTGTTAATGGTAAATGCGGCAATGGCAGCAAACAGCGAAAAAAACCATTATGAAGCCGCACTTCAAGCTTATAACCAAGGAAAGATTGAAACAGCTTATATTCATTTAAAAAATGCTTTGCAGCAAAGTGAACGTAATTTACCGGCCAAATTATTACTCGCTAAGGTTTTAATAGATAAAAATTCTTACCCTGCTGCTGAGCAAGAACTCAATGATCTACTTGCTCAAGGTGTTGATAATAATTTGATTGTTTTTCCACTTGGTGAGAGCATTTTAAATCAAGGTAAGTTTGATCAAGCTTTAACATTTGCCAGTAAGATGACGCTAAAAAAAGAAGGAGAGTTAGCGTATAACCAAATAAAAGCACGAGCTTATATTAGCTTAGATGACCTAGAAAACGCCAAAATAACCTACCAAAGTATCCTTACTCTGTATGCCAATAATATTGACGCATTATTAGGGTTAGCAACAGTTTATATTTATCAAAAAAATAATATCAAAGCTAAGGTACTGCTTACTAAAGCGAACAAAATTGCGCCTAATAACGAAATACTCTGGCAATTAAAAGGTCATCTTGCTCGTAGTGATGGTCAATTTAATGATGCTATTAACTACCTAACTAAAGCGAATGAACTGAATCCGAAGAATATTGAAACGTTGCGAATTTTAATCGGCTGTTATGTCGATATTCAAAACTTTAACATGGCTAATCAGGTTGCAGATAAAGTACTTGAGACCGCAGAAAATGACCCTCAAACAACATTTATGAAAGCTCTCATTTTAAAAGAGCTTAACCAAGTAGAATTATCAAAAAAAGTGCTTGTTGAACTCAGTAATCAATTATCTAAGCTTGATGAGTCATATCTCCTTTCTCAGCCGCAATTATTATTGCTTGATGCCATGAGCAGTTATGCTCAAGAAAATTGGATACAAGCTGAAAGTAAATTCAAAAGATATCTAAGTCAAAGCTCTACTCAAACTGAAATGAGTGAGATTATGCTGCTTGCTGATGTTTACCAGCAACAGCAAGAACCAAAACATGCCTTATTATTACTCGAAAAGAATGAGAAAGATCTGATCTTCAATAAACAGTACGCCTTGATATTAGCTGGTTTATATCTTAAATTTGACCAAAATTATAAAGCTGATTTTGTTTTATCAAAACTGCGCGTTGATTACCCTACAGATGAAGCGGTGTTGATTCTCTCAGCCAATGTACTAGAAGGCTCTGGCCGTATTGAGCAAGCGCTTGCTTTATTAGAAGATGCAAATATCAAAGGGGGTGAAAGTTATCAATACGCGTTGTCACTGTTGTCATTAAGGGTAGGAGCTTTCCAAAAAAGCTTAAATTATATAACACCATTAATCGATACTTATCCAGAGAATGTCAGCTATCATTTGATAACTGCACAAATATTGATTGAATTACAACAATTTAGCCAAGCCCAAAAAATTATAGAAAGATTGTATTTAAAGCAGCCACAAAATAGTGAAATCAGTACCAGTTATGCATTATTACAACTTAATCTTGGCAAACTAGACTTAGCAAGAAAGATATTGAGCGATGTGCTAAATAAAAATAAAAATAATAATCAAAGTGCATTATTACTTGCCAAAGTTGAATATCGTCTTGGTAATAAAGAGGCGGCTATTGTTGGGCTTGAGCAGCAAGCTAAAATACCATCAGTACAGACAGTTGCACTGACTGAGTTAACGAATATTTATATTGCTGAACAACAATGGCAAGATGCACTGTTAGTTATTGACCAAATGTTGCGGGATAACAGACTAAACATTCAGGCTTTATTTAAAAAAGCTGAAGTATTATTATCATTAGATCAACCGAAAAAGTCTCAACGTAAATTAGATATATTGGCGGGATTGGTTGATGAAAATGTGCCACTATTAATGAAACTAAGTCGACTACAGCTAAAAGTAGAAGACTTTGCTGGCGCAGAGTATAGCCGGGAAAAAGCCTTTAAATTTGCGCCTAATTCATTACCCATTGTTATTGAACTTATTAAGATTAAAATTCAATTAAATAAAATTAACGAAGCCATTGAGTTACTTGCACAAACTCAACAAAGAATACCTAAAGACAATGTCGAGCTTACTATTTTACAAGGCGATATTTATAATGCTGGCAATAATAAGCCTCAAGCTTTTAATTCATACTTAAAGGCGGTTAGTCAAGATCATACTAATTTAACGGCTTTAAGTAAGTTATATCAAATCAGTAAAACAGCCTCTTTGTCAGAAAAATTTATTGCCGAATTAAATAACCTTATCACTGAATATCCTCAATTGTTATTGCATCGTCATTTGTTGGCGGATCATTTGCTAGAAAATAAACACTTTGAAAAAGCAAAAAAACAATATCAAATACTGCTTAAAAATAATATACCACCAACAAAAAGAGCGTTAGCACTGAATAATTTAGCGACTATTTATATTAGAGATAAGAACTTTACTATGGCAATAGAAACCGCTAAACAAGCTTTGAACCTTGACCCTAGAATGCCTTCCATTATAGATACTATTGGCTGGGCATTGGTTTTATCTGAAGAGTTAGATTTGGGTCTATCTTACTTAAGACAGGCATTCAGCTTATCTTCCACTAGCCCAGATATTCAATACCATATTGCTTATGCCCTAGCAAAGTTGCAACGTATCCATGAGGCAAAAAAAGTATTAATTAAATTAATAGCTTTACCTGATGATTTTGAAGAACATCAATTGGCTCAACAATTATTTGATAAATTAGAAAAAAAATAAACAAAATTTACAGCAACTTAACAACTAAAGGTAATTATATTTACAATTAAACGTGCGTTTATTGTACAAATGCCCTGCTCCCACCTATTATATATTGTGTAAAGTATACAACTTATGGATTAAGTTTTTTCGTCTGAAATTTTAAGATATATGACATGGAGTCTATTATGCAGCGCCTTACTCACCTCTTTTTTATCTTAATGATAATCTTAGTTTCTAGTGCAAACGCAAGTTTTCACCCTCTGCTAGATTCAGATCTCAATGATCTATCAGTCTATGCAAACGGTACAATAACAATGGCTGATGGTGTGATTACTCATGGTAATATGCAGGCCCTCACTACAATAACATTAGCGGCCAATGGCCAAGTTGGTGGGAATATTGAGGCTGGTTCTACAGCAACCCTAAGCGATAATGTTATTGTCGCTGGCTATATAGAAGCGAGCACTACCGCAACGCTAGGTGCCGATGTAAACGTTATGGGTAAGGTTCAAACGGGTACCACAGCAACCTTCGGCGCCAATGTGTATGTTGATGGAAATATTGAAGCAGGAAGCACAGTAACGTTAGAGCAAAATGCAGTGGTTATGGGGAATGTTGTAGCAGGAAGTACAGTGACCATAGCTGCGGGGTCACATATTCATCAAAATGTTGATGCCGGAACTACCGCAACCATTGCTGCTAATGTTATTATTGATGGTGGACCAGCTACCAGCGACTCATCAAAAGCCCCACCTCCTGCTCCTGTCGTTACCAGTAAAGAAAATCAAATTACCACGGTGCAAGCCGAGCTAAAAGCATTGGTAACCGATCAAGAACTAGATTGGGATGATTTTGGCGACAACGATGAGTCACTCGTCGCTGGCGTTTATAATTCTGTTAATTATCTCACTATTGCCGCAGGAAAAACACTGACCTTAGATGGTAATGGTATGGATGGCTCTTGGGTTTTCAATATTGCCAATAATCTAAGCTTTGGCATTGACTCCAAGGTCGTATTGTTAAACGTCACCGATAACAGCAGTATTCTTTGGAATGTACTGGGAGAAAGCACAGCAGGCTTAACATCACTTGGGGCAGGTGCAGAAGTTAGAGGTCATATTCTTTCTAAGGGAGCCATTGATGGCGGGGCTATTTCTTTAGTAACAGGTATAGGTGACAGTTGTGGTGGTGTTTTTTCAGCAACCAGTACCGTCACATTTGCCGCAGATAGTATCATTGGACATCAAGGTTGCGGAGCAGTTGACGTACCTGAGCCTGCCACTATTTGGTTATTAGGTTTAGGTATATTTATGATAGTGAATAGAAAGCACAGATAAATGAGAGTTGTGGTGGTGTTTTTTCAGTAAGCAGTACCGTCGCATTTGCTGCAACAATCAGTATCATTGGACATCAAGGTTGCGGAGCAGTTGACGTACCTGAGCCTGCCACTATTTGGTTATTAGGTTTAGGTTCAGGTTTAAACATAGCTATGATAGTGAATAGAAAGCACAGATAAATGAGAGTTGTGGTGGTGTTTTTTCAGTAAGCAGTACCGTCACATTTGCTGCAACAATCAGTATCATTGGACATCAAGGTTGCGGGGCGGTTGACGTACCTGAGCCTGCCACTATTTGGTTATTAGGTTTAGACATAGCTATGATAGTGAATAGAAAGCACAGATAACCTTTGAATATTTAAAAATAGCCCTTAAGTGGCCTTTATATTTGTGCTAACTATGCATTTTGGCTATGGCTCGTTTTACTACATTATTTAACAAGACAGTTATAATTGTGATCTGCCTGCATCACATCTCGCTAACCTTTTTGTGCATCATGTTAACCTATTGACGTATTATGTTAACTTATGAACATATCACCTGCTTTGTAATAAAAAACAAAAGAACTTAATTACAATAACTTACGATATAAATATTCAAATAACAAACAACACACCGTCTTATCTGCTATTATACAGTTGTACAATTCTTGGAATAAGTTTTTTTGTTCTATAAAAATTAAGTTTTTTTATATGCTGAACGCTCAGCTATATGAAATGGTGTCTAATTTGAAACTTATCAATTCAATCCTCTGTATTGTGGTGTTATTTGCTGTGTCTGACGCACAAGCGAGTTTTCAACCTTTGCTAGGCTCAGAACTAAATAACCAGTCGCTTTATGCCAGTGGTTATATAACCATGGGCGCACGAACAACTATTGGTGGCAATATCCAAAGTGCTACGGCGATAACACTAGCAGCTGATGCAATTGTCGGTGGTAACGTTGAGGCTGGAACCGCAGTAACACTTGGCGCAGCTGCCGGTGTCGATGGCTATATTCAAAGTACAACAACCGTTACCCTAGGCGCTTCTGCTGTTGTCGACGGCTCTATTATTGCAGGTACCACAGCAACTATTGGTGCGAGTGCAAAAGTTGATGGCGAGCTAAGCGCTGGCACAACAGTAACCATAGCGGCAACCGTTGAGGTTGGCGGCGATGTTTTGGCTGGCAGCACAGTAACCGTTGGTGCAGGCTCACTTTTCGGGGGCGATGTTGATGCTGGAACCACCACCACTATTGGTGCAAGTGTTGAAATCGTTGGCGCGCTTACTGCTAATTCTTTGAAAATGGTTGCACTGCCCACCATCGTTGATAGTCAGGAAGTGCTTATTACGTCTGTGCAACAAGATATAAAAGACATGGGTACAGGAACAGAACTTGTATCCACCACTTTTGGCACCAACGACGAAACACTTGAAGCGGGTATTTACAGCACAATAAATTATTTAACCATCGCGATAGGTAAAACCTTAACGCTTGATGGTAAAGGTATCGATGGCTCTTGGATTTTTAATATCGCCAACTATCTGACCTTCTCTGCAAACTCAACAGTGATATTGAAAGATGTTACCGATAACAGCACTATTATCTGGAATGTTCTTGGCGATAAAACCGGCTCAGCAGGTTACACACAACTCGGCGCCGGCGCTGAGGCTAGAGGTTATATTTTTGCTAGAGGTTTTGTTCAAACAGGTGCTGATTCAATGATAGCGGGCATAGGCGATGATTGTGGCGGCGCTTATTCAGCAAGTAATTTTATTGAATTTGGTGCTGATACTGTTATTGGTAAAAAAGATTGTACCAATGGCGAGTCCAGAGCTTCTGCAGATAGCATTGCCGTCACTCAAGTTCCCGAGCCTGCAACACTGTGGTTATTCGCTCTAGCACTTTTCGGTTTGGCAATTAAAGCGCAACGTAAAAAAACGTAAATTCAGTATCACCAATAAAAAAGGCTCCTTTGGGAGCCTTTTTTATTTGGGTCTTTGATTAATTTATGATCTTAACGTTAGTGTAACCAAGGCAATACCGTGATCGGTACTTTCGCCATCTCGTTCAAAGATAGGATTAATTAAATGTCGATCATAGGTGTCGTACGCACTGACCTGATAAAGACTATCGTGATAACTAGCGTCAAAATCACATGATAATAATATATAATCAAGTACTGAGCTGCTCGCACCAAAATAATGTGTCGGAGTGCGCTGTATTTTTTCCTCTTGATGAGTTTCATTTTTCACTGCAACTTGAAATAAATCCCAAGCATCTTGCAAGCAATATTTAGCAAGATAGGCATCACGGTCAATGGCCGAAACAAAGCGTAGGGTGTTAGTCAGTAGATGACTTAGCACACCATCAGTTAAGGTATTATTGAAGTCGCCCATTAATACCATTGGCTGACCGGTAGTCTCACGCCGCGCTATTATTTCAATCATTAATAACGCCGCTTCACTGCCACGTTGTATCGTTGAGCCCCAACCACCTGCCACTTGTGCTTTTAGGCTTTCAATAATGGTTTGCTCTGGCGTGCGACTTATATTTTTATCATCGACTTCAATCATAGAGCGCTTAGATTTAAAGTGCACAACATAACAATCACAGTTACCCATATGAGGCACATCAACTGTTGCCCTTAACACTTTTCGGCTAAAAGAGAATTTATCAGTTAAACCTAATGATAGTGCAAGCTCAGTGTTTGCTTTTACCGCAGCAACTTCAACAATAGGGTAACGAGATGCTATGGCAACAACAGGACGTTTGTAAATAAAATCATCTATCACTTGAGGTTCATCAACCACGGCAAAATAACAATAGCCCTGCTCTGCAACTAATTGCTCTAGAGACTCAGGACTAAAGACTTCTTGGAAGCCAATAATGTCAGGTTGATATTCACGTAAATATTCAGCAATCCAATGTTGCTTTTTACGCCACTGCTCAGCACTATAAATTCGTTCAAATTCATAGAAAGCATTGGGCGGTTCAAGGTAATTAAACAAATTAAAGGTAGCTATTTTAAGCTGTAAATTTGATACAGCTATAGAAGGCAGTATGGGATCTATTTCTTCTGGGGCTTTTTTATCTGGATAGTCGATAATGTTAACTCTAATAAACGTTGAACTGTGAGTATACCTGAGATAAAAAATTAAAAACCAACAAGATAAATTACCATTTAGTTAACAGCTTACTTACGTCACTTTTTGCTGTCTTTGATAACTTCTGTATTAATGCAAAAGGTACAAACTCGTGGTTAATTTTTTCTTCAATATCATCAAGCATCAACAACCACAATTTTGCCGTCATCTCAGCATCAAATAACGCCCGATGAAAAGCCCCATCAGATGGAATATTTTTATAACGAATAAGCGTACCTAATTTATGATTAGGTGCATCTATATTGATTCTGCGAGAGACAAGTAATGAACAAATAAATTGCCCAAAGTATTTTCGATTAATATTATTAAGCTCAGCGTCCAAGAATTTTTGATCAAAGGAAGCATTATGGGCAAGTAAATTATCATCACCCAGAAAATCGGCAAATTCTGCCATCACTTCACCACAAGAGCCGACCTTAGCAAGCATCTGATTAGATATTCCGGTGTATTGCTCAATAAAACCACTGATCCTAAAACCAGGATTCATTAATGATTGAAATTTATCGGTAACCTTACCGTCTACAATTCTAACCGCACCTATCTCTATCGCTCTATCACCTTGATTGGGTGATAGTCCTGTGGTTTCAAAATCAAGTACCACTAACGAATTGGCATTTTCATGCATCTAAGTTAACCCTATAAATTTATGCAGCGCTGATTTTAACGGCTATATTTCAAAATGAAAGTAATCATTACTCGTAAGCAATGTTAAATTATTCTGTTCAATAATCAACTTAGAAACTATACTGTATAAAAACACAGGTGAGATTTAAGTAATGAAAGTTATTCCTATTTACATTGAAGCAGGTATTTCAGGGTTTGAATCACCCGCAGCCGAATATAAAGAACTGGGGTTATCATTAGATAAACTTCTTATTAGGCATCCTAATGCCACATTTATTGGCCAAGCATCTGGTGAGTCCATGCAGGGTGTGGGCATTTTTGATGGTGATTTACTTATCGTTGATCGCTCACTCACCGCCAGAAATGGTGATGTCATCGTGGCAAATTACAATGGCTGCTTTGTCTGTAAGTTGATTGATAAAAAGCAAGCTCGGCTGTTATCAGCGTCTAAAGATTTTGCGCCAGTTAGCATCAAGCCCGAAGACGACTTTCAATTAGAAGGTATTGTTACTCGCTCTATTCGACTCCATCATCAAGCTCCTGAATTAACCGCATGTATGCATTAGTTGATGCAGTATCTTTTTATGCCAGCGCAGAAAAAGTCTTCGACCCGAGCATAAGAAACAAGCCCGTTGTTGTTTTAACGAATAACGACGGCTGCATTTGTGCTGTTTGTCCTATTGCTCGACGGCTGGGTATTCCAAAATTCACCCCCTATTTTCAGATAAAGGACTTACTACATAAGCATGGTGTAGTGGTACGCTCTTCCAACTACGAGCTATATGCTGACTTAAGTGAAAGAATGATGAATGTTATTGCTAGGTATTGTGATGACCAATATATTTACTCAATTGATGAGTCATTTTTACATTTTAAAAAATATAGTGGCGTTATTAAAGATTGGCACCAATACGGCCATGAAATAAGACGTGCTATTTGGAAAGAAACCCGGTTACCGGTGGGAGTTGGCTTTGGCACAACATCAACCTTAGCTAAAGCAGCAAATCATGCAGCTAAAAAACTTGACGGTTACCAGGGTGTTGCCATTATTGATAACGCGCAAAGTGCGAAAGAAATATTAGAAAAAATGGCGGTAAATGAGGTTTGGGGGATTGGTAATAAAATATCTCAGCGACTAAAACAGCAAAATATTAGCACAGCTCATCAATTATCAATGCAGTGCCCTAAAATTATGCGCAAGCAATTTAGTGTTATCACTGAACGTACGGTTAACGAATTAAAGGGGATTAGCTGTTTAAGCTGGGATGATGTAAAAGCACCTAAACGGGAAATATTCTCTACACGTAGTTTTGGTCAACGTATTGTAGATATACATACATTACAAGCAGCCTTAATCACCCATAGTACGATAGTCGCTAAAAAAGTAAGGCGTCAGTCTTCACTTATCAAAAAACTGCTCGTGTTCGCTTCAAGCTCCCCCCATGATGAAAATTATTATAAACAAACAATGGTTTATACTTTTCCTTTAGCAACAGATAATAGTTGTGATATTGCTACAGCGGTCAGCTTAATACTCGCTGAAATATTTATACCCGGTGTGCATTTTTATCGTTGTGGTGTCGGTGCAATCGCCTTGGAAAGCAGACAACATCAACAAGCTGATTTATTTTTATCTGATCATTCAAACCCAATACTAATGAATTGTCTTGATAGTATTAATAGTCGTTACGGTAAGGGGACATTGACCTTGGGCGCAGAGGGAAAATCAGACTCCTGGCAAATGAAACGGCACTTTTTAAGTCCACAGTACACAAGTAACTGGCGAGACATACCCAAAATTAGTTGCTAAACAAATGAAAAAACACTTTTTAAGTCAACAACACAAGAGTAACCACAAGTAACTGGCAAGACATTCCCAAAATTAGCTGCTAGGCAAATGAAAAAACACTTTTAAGCCAACAACACAAAGGTAACCACGAGTAACTGGCAAGACATCCCCAAAATTAGCTGCTAGGCAAATGAAAAACACTTTAAAACCAACAACACAAAGGTAACCACGAGTAACTGGCAAGACATCCCCAAAATTAGTTGCTAGGCAAATGAAAAACACTTTTTAAGCCAACAACACAAAGGTAACCACGAGTAACTGGCAATACATCCCCAAAATTAGCTGCTAGGCAAATGAAAAACACTTTTTAAGCCAACAACACAAAGGTAACCACGAGTAACTGGCAAGACATTCTCAAAATTAGTTGTTAGTGTTATTCGTAAGTTTAGCCACTGTAACCTTGAACTCATAATATTTAAGGATAAAGTTGCTAGTGATATAAAATGTCAAAGGGCTACCACCTTAAAAGATGTTCATCCCCCACTTTAATGCGTCGTAATAACAATTTAACAGTCTAGTTTCAGAAATTTTATTACTGCCAATACAACGAGTAACACGCTTACTCGTTGATACTTCATAATGCTTAGCCAATGTTAATAGTTCTGACAATTCACCTTGTTGCTCAGATAACGCCAGTTTGATATCTGATGAAAAAAGAAAACTCTTTACAATATCTGCCATGGGTAAATTTAATATGGCATCTAAATTACTCAATATTCCGGTTAGAAAAGCTTTTTCATTAAGGTGACTGAATGATTTTTCTTTCGTTATGAGTTCCATCATTTTAGCGCGTACTAAAGACTCGATAAAAAGTTCTGGTGAACTTTCAGATGATAATGCTGACATTGATATAATTGCAACATACGGCTTTATTTTATCTGTTCCCAAATAGGTAATAGCTTGCTTAATAGAGGTAATTTCAATATTGCCACACTCTGCGGCACTGTTTACCAACTTTAATATACCGCTAACTAACGTTACATCACGGCTAATAATTTCAGTCAGTTGGTTGAAGTCTAAGTGTGGTTTGTAAGCTTCTAAAAAAAGTTGAATTAAATTAATTTTTAGAGGAGATATAGACGTGCCGGACTTTATCTCGGGTTTGTGAAAAAAGTAGCCTTGATAATAGTCTATAGCTAGCGCTTTAAATTGTTGGTACTGCTGATTCGTTTCAATGCGTTCAGCAATTATTTTTATACGACTATTAGTTGATAATAGGCGTTTTTTCAGCCCTTCTATTTGAGTGAAAGTAACCTGTTCAATGTCAACTTTAATAATAGAGATATATGGAAAAAACACTTCCCATTTACTTTCGAAATTATAATTATCCAACGCAATGACATAACCCTTTTTATGAAGTTGAGCAACATTGAAAACGAGTTCATCAGAGATGTTAACTGTTTCAATAATTTCAACCACGATATTTTTTGGGTTAAAGAGCAAAGGCGACTTTTGTAATAAGGTAAACTCATCAAAATTAATAAAGGCCAATTTTCCAAGGCAAACATCGGCTAAATCACCCAATATATGGTTTTGAAGTATAACTTTTGAGGTTGCTTTTTCTGGAGAATCCCCATTAAATACATTCTCTAAACGGTCTCTAAAGAGTAATTCATAACCGATAGTTTTAAGATTTATATCTAAAATCGCTTGCCTTGCGATGAAAGTGTTTAATACTATTTCCATTAATCAAACCTATGAGATTTCGTCCTTTAATAGTAGTTGCTTTTCCTAGAAAATCTATGTAAATACTTATAAAACATAATAAAACCTATCAACGTATGGTTAGTTAGGTGTACAGTGACAGCAGACTAAAAAACACGCATTGCAAGATTAAAACGAGTCGATAAACTTTAATCTTGTCAAT
The DNA here is from genome assembly GCF_014077405.1 of Colwellia sp. BRX10-9. Classification (NCBI taxonomy): domain Bacteria; kingdom Pseudomonadati; phylum Pseudomonadota; class Gammaproteobacteria; order Alteromonadales; family Colwelliaceae; genus Colwellia; species Colwellia sp. BRX10-9. Next base: position 37,078 of record NZ_JACGVV010000020.1, read on the forward strand.
TCAGTGAACAGGCTGAATTTATTAGTATTCAAATAATAAACAATATTACAGCAGTAGCCGTAAACACCTTATTTATTAGCAATTAACCTCAATTTAAATGATAAAGTTGATATTAATGCAGACAAATCAATGAAGAATATATGTGTGATATAAAATTAACACTTCAAAACGAAGATAAAGATTTATTAATGACCATCACGCCTGTTAAAGGACAGCCAAAAGCTAACTTAAAAAAACTACAAACAACATTCAAATTATCTACATATTCTACTTTTTTACTGATTGACGGGGCGATGGAGTTACTACTAGCAGAAGTGGCTAAAAGTGATGAGAGTGATGAGAGTGATGAATCAAAAGCGACGACAGGTATAAGTTCAATCATAGCAAATGCTGTTGATGCGAATTTAAAGGTCACGTTGGGGCCTGAAAATATGTTAGCTACATTAGAATTTACCGCAGCTTATGGTGGTAAAACCATTGAAAATACTGATGTTATTAATGTATTAAAAGAAAACAATATAACCAAGGGTATCATTAAAGAAAACATCATCAATATTGTAAAAGAGGGGCAGTTACTTCAAGGAGGTAAAAGTATATCTACCGAAATAGCAAAAGGTAAAATGAGCAGAAATGGAAAGGATGGTTACGTAAAATATTTAGTCGATAACCCCGCAGAGCAAATTATGTGTCCTAAGAAGCTCGAAAATGGCAATGTAGATATGCGTGAATTAGGTAATTTAATTCATGTAAAAGCAGGTAAAAAATTAGCTAAGCTAATACCACCAACCGATGGTATTAAAGGCTTTGATGTAACCGGAGCGGCTATAGATGCAGTATCAGGTGAAACATGTTTTTTAGAGGAGTCTGAAGGTTCGTCTTTTTTAGATGAAAACAACAACATTCTTGTTGCTGCTATTGATGGTATGCCCAAGTATTTAGATAATAGTGTCGCTGTGCATAAGTTACTGGAAATTGAAAATATAGATGTTGGCACCGGAAACATTCGTTTTGATGGCTCTATTTATGTGCAAGGCAATGTTTGTGAAGGTATGCAATTATCCGCAACTGAAGACATCGTCATTGGTGGGTTAGTTGAAACCGCTTCAATTTCTGCAGGCGGCAATATATCGATTGCACTGGGCATTATTGGTCGACAAATATCAGACAAAAATAAGTTAAAAAACAGTACAGTGATCAAAGCAGATGGAGATATTAGCGCGCAGTTTGCACAATATGTCGATTTTTTTTGTAAAAAAGATATTAACATTACACAATATATTTCTCATAGCCACATTACAGTTGAAGGTGATTTATGGGTGGGTAATATCGCTAATGACAAAGCGGATGGAAAGTTGTTTGGTAGCCATGTACTCACAGGAGGTTCCGTTCATATAGGCACTCTTGGTTCAGCTTGTGGCGCAATGACCTATTTAAATTTCAATTATTGGCCCAAAACTGTCGAAGAATTAAGAATAAGTGCAGACGAAGCAAACTATAAAATAATTAGGCGCTTACCTAGAATATATAAATTATTACGAAAGGCTAACGACCTAGATAACGAAAATACTAAACAGATAAATCGTATTACCCATGCATTAAAGCAGCACTTATACTTGTTAGGTAAACTCAATAAAGAATGGCTAGAAAAAGCGAATAATATCAATGAGCATTTAGCGATTTTTGAGCTAACAGCTTATCAGTCAATACTTTCGGGTGTAAATATTGAAGTCGCCAATAAAAACTATGCTTTTAAGCGTGACCATGAAGCCACACAGATAAAGTGGCTTGAAAATAAAATCAGTATAGAGCCAATAGTTAATTAATTGAAATAACTTAAATGAATTAACCTTCGAACACCATACTGATTCACTAGAGAAACCTTAGATTTTTAAATATTTATCCATGTATAATCCTAGAACATTAATGACTCAGCAATAAATCACCGGGTTCACCACAGACATTGCTCAAATTAATGAACAGCACAGCCATCACTTTATAAGTTCTGCATGCGCTTTTTTAATCTCTCTAAATCAATCGCGTTTGAGCGTACTGTAAGTTTAATGTGACTATACTCATAGTCTTCCTTGGTAACACTCATGCTCGATCGAATTTCACCTATGATACCTTTAGCGGTATAAGGAATAATAATCTCATCTTCAATCATATCGTCCTGCGCTGCGTTAACAATATATTTATGCAGCTTAGTGATATCAAGAGGATTTCGAGTAGAGGTGATCATAGCATCAGGAAACTCTTCCATCAGTGCTTGTTGTTGCTCAATACTAAGTTGATCAGATTTGTTGAGTACCAGTAATTTCTTACTGTCTTCAACACCGACTTCTGCCAGTACTTCGTGCACAACATCGAGTTGTGAACGAAAGGAAGCATCCGAAGCATCAACCACATATAAGAGTAACGAAGCATCATGAGCTTCGGCTAAGGTTGAATGGAATGAGGCAACCAAATCGTGCGGCAACTTTTTAATAAATCCAACCGTGTCTGACACTAATATCCGTGGTTGTGTGGCTGGGTATAGTGCACGAACTGTGGTATCAAGTGTTGCAAAAAGTTTGTTTTCGCCAACAACATCACTACCGGTAATCGCTCGCATCATTGATGATTTACCCGCATTGGTATATCCCACCAATGCCACACAAAAAAGCTCAGAACGTTGAGTACGTCGGCCTTTCATTTCATGTTGAACACTGACCAATTCGCGTTTAAGGTCGGCTAATTGGTCGCGTACTGCTCGGCGGTTAAGTTCAAGCGTTGTTTCACCTGCACCTTTACCCATCTGACGTTCTTTATCACCACATGATGTTTCACGAAGTCGTGGTGCTACATAATTAAGACGAGCAATTTCAACTTGTAGTTTTGCTGTTTTAGTACGCGCATGACGACTAAATATTTCAATAATAATACCGGTGCGATCAAACACCTCTACGCCTAACTGATTTTCGACGTTACGCAGTTGAGATGGACTTAAGTCACAATCGAAGACCACGACATCTGCACAACCAAAAGGCAGGTTTTCTGATGGGATATCTGAAGGCACAGCAGAAATGTCAGTTTCATCGAGTAAATCATCAGCGTCATCTAAGCCTTCAACGACACCCTGGTTACCCGTAAGGTGAGCTATTTCAGCTAATTTCCCCAAGCCCAGTACATTAACTTTCTTAGTCGAACTCTGCTTTTGAGATTGAGTGCCAACCACTTTGAAGCCAAGTGTTGTCACTAAGCGCGCAAGCTCTGCAAGTGATTCTGTTGCTTCATCACCTTTAAAGTGCGGTGTGCAAATAGAAATAAGTAAAGCGTTAGTAAGTGATGCTTTTGCTGTTAGTTGCATAATTATTTATGTTAGTGCACCTGAAGTGCAAACCTAAGTTTTTATCTAAAGTAGTGTTATCCTACGCTGTTATAGCTAAGCTTTATAGGGCAATGGCAGACTAAATAGCGAGTTTATTTTAGTTGATAAGAAATCACTGAATGATGTCGGTAGCAGATCCCGCGATTAAGAGAATAAACGCGGCTTAGTATGATGCACGCGATTATGATTCACCGCCAACTAAAAGCCTAAAACTTGCTGTAATCTATTAATAAAAGATTAATAATATCAACAGATTTAAATTACCTTATTTACTATTATTTAACTACACTCTTAATCAATGAACAATTAGTTGTGGTGTTATATTCATGTCAAAAATATTAAGCGGCCTACTTTTTACCTATCTACTTTTATTCTCAACGGTGTCAACGGCGCAGCAAGTCATAAAAGTGGGTGTAGGTAACTTTCCTCCTTATTTTATTGAAAAAGGCACACAAGGCTTATTTGTTGAAATCATTGATGAAATATTCAAAAAGCTGCCACAATATAAAGTGCAATACATCCCCATGAGTAATAACCGGATCTTACATGAAATTAACTATGGTAAGTCAATTGATGTTGCTTCTAATATTTTTCCCAGTTCAAAAGTAAAAGCCTACTTATCAGAGCCAGTGTTTCGCTTTAGAGATGTAGCAGTTTCGAAAAAGTCAGCTCAGTTAATTATTAATAATATAAGTGACTTGCAAGGAAAGTCTATTGCCGCATACCAAGGAGCTACAGAGCTGCTTGGTGAAAAATTTAAGAATATAGCAAAAGAAAATACAAAATATTCAGAGCATGCCCACCCTAAAGAGACCACTCAACTGATGCTTTCTGGAGAAAATGTGATTAGAGTCGGTGATATCAACGTATTTTGGTATGATTTGAATAATAAATATTATAGTGATGAAGCGAGCATAGCCCGTAACAATTTTACCGTACATTATTTATGGCCCTTTACCTACTCGAATATGGCTTTTAAAGACAAGTCACTAAAAGATGCGGTAAATAAAGTGATCAAAGAATTAAAACAAAATGGCTCAATAGAAAAAATTTATGCAAGCCATGAAATGCAAAAGTAAGTTGCAGGGACTTATGATGACTCAATAACAATGCTTTATATTACGCAATAGAGACAAGGTAGAGTATCTTATATTTCAACTCAATTGCTGTAATCAAGTGCCCGTAAGCAATTTTGCTTTAAGCCTGTTAACACTTTTTATCTATTACCTATTATCAGTTAAAGTCCACCCATAATAAATAAGACGGATAGTAACAGGTTACAGAAAACGCAATACCGTTATTTAACATCACCACACTGCCGCTTAGCGTTATATAATCATAATGAGCGTGCTTTGTAGTACTTCTTTTACGATAACTAATTTATTAGAGGTCAATAACTCTTTCATGGGTAAAGGTGCACTTGGGTCTGTTATCGCTTACCAGCCATCATCCCAAGGTACCGTAACGGCTGCTACTATTATCGTGAACATTAATGACACTAAAAAAACAGCCTTAAAATTAAATAGTGATTTTCAATTAATTATTCGTTAACTTAGTTAGTTGATGCGCTAAAATTAAAAAGGTTACAACTTTTTTGAAAAAACAATCTTCCGCTACTTTAAGCCAAGATATCGATAAAGAAGATGAACTAGTTGAGGGGCTGATCAATAATAATGCTTTCGCTTACGAGGCATTAGTACGTCAATACAGCGCAAAAATGTATACCCTTGCATGGCGCTTTTTTTCCACCGATGACGATGCACAAGAGTGTTTACAAAAAGCCTTCATTCAAGTTTTTAACAATATAACCTCTTTTAAAAAAAATTCAAACCTGTCGACTTGGCTGCACCGTATTACGGTAAATGAAGCGCTAATGATGCTTCGACAAAGAAAAAGGCAAAACACTACCTCAATAGAAACATTTTATCAGCAATACAATGACTATGGAGAGCGTACGCAATTTGCCGATAATTTAGGCCATAGCTTAAACGATAACCTAAATAATAATATTGAAATGCTATTTGAAAAAGGTGAAGCAAAATTATCGCTTAATAATATTATTTACCAACTTCCTGAGAAATATTGTAACGTTTTACTGCTTAGAGACATCCAAGAACTAAGTACCAAAGAAACGGCTGAAATTTTAGCAATATCTGAAGCTTCAGTGAAAACTCAATTACACCGAGCTAGGTTACTTTTAAAAACTATTTTAGAACAGGAAGACATAAATAACGCAGAAAAAAATTGGAAGGTAAACTGATATGTTAATGATTAAGCGATTAATAGCCCAGCACATGCCAGGTATGTTGACCTGCGAAGAGGTTGACAATTTTCTATATGATTTTCATGGCGGTAATTTATCTTACATTGAAAGCTTTAAATTTAAACTACACTTAAGTATGTGCCCAGAATGCAGAGATTACTTAGAGGGCTATAAAAATGCCATTCGTCTTTCTCAAACAGGGTTTATTAAAGCAGAGCAGAGCCCAGAGGTCCCAGAAGATCTTATACAAGCTATCTTAAAGAGTCGAACGTCTAAATAGTTCATTTTATTAATTCTACTATTGGAAATTTAAAAAAGAATGATCATCAGTCAATTGGAAATTATTGAACAAGGTCAGTTGTATCTTAATACTGTCTCTAAAAAAAATTATACACAAATCGTTCAACCTAACTTTATCAGTTCTGCAGGCACCCATATGCGGCATATTATTGATCATTATTTAGCGATAATGTCAGGTATTGAAAATAAGTTGATTAACTATGATCTTAGGATGCGTGGTGGCCAAATAGAGTTATCTCCTGAACTTGCTATCGCTAAATTAAATGAAATAGCTAATTGGATTCAAGGCATGTCCGAAGACAAGCTCAATCAAGTGATAACATTAGCGACAGAAGTATCGGTAACCAATAAAAATATACAAAAACTACAAACCTCTGTCGCTAGAGAATTAGTTTTTGTCGGTAGCCATGCTACTCATCACTATGCGATGATTGCTCAGATAACTTTTGCTCAAAAAAATGCGCTACAAGCAACCGAATTACCCCAAGATTTTGGCTTGGCGCCTGCTACAGCAACTTTTTTAAGACAGTGTAATGAACAATCTACTGATGCTAAAAGTAAAAATAAACTTTTATCTGTGATTAATTAAATGTGCACGTTAACGTATTTACTCAATGATAATGGTTATGAGTTATTTTTCAATCGTGATGAACAACGTTCTCGCTTATTAGCTATTCCCCCTAAATATTATCCAATAAGTGGCGCCATTTATCCCGTAGACCCTGTTGGTGCGGGTACATGGATAGCTGTCAGCAAAAAAGGCTTATCGCTCGCTTTATTAAATAATTATCAAGCACCGGCTAATAATCACAATAACGTGATCAGTCGTGGACAACTTATTCTTTCTTTACTGCAAAACCAAACGAGTGTTATTGAGCAATTAGAAACTATGGACCTAAAGGTTTTCCAACCTTTTCAACTGTGCATTTTCCCTGAAGATTTATCGATTAAAAAACCAAAAATTCACTGCGTAAAGTGGAATGGTAAGCAACTGATTGAGGTAAGCGTTGATGGTAAAGCTGACTTACCGATAACATCATCAAGTATTGATTTTATTGACGTGCGCCAAAAGAGAAAATATCGCTTTGAACAGTCTGTTAATGGTAAAGAATTATTATCAAAGCAACACAAAGACTTTCATTTTTCGACAGAAAAAGACGGTAAATATGCGGTTAATATGCAAAGAGAAGATGCGAGAACAGTCAGTATCTCTCACTTATCAATAAAAACTTGTCTCGCTAAAGAAAGTGAAATTTGTTTTGAGTACTTTGATAATGTTTTACAAAAATCTCACACAGTTTTGTCTCCAAAAGAAGAGAGCATTGAATTCGCATAATATTTATTATTCTCAAATGGCACTTAACTCACCACTTTTAGCATAATTTATATACGCGGCTTTAGATGAACCTAAATAAAGCTTTAATAGCTTGTCAGGTGCTGCTGGTAAATTAACACTAAGCAACAAGCCTGGCGTGTCATTGAAATTAACATCTATGCCCGTGCAATGAAATTTAGCCCCTAACTTATAATATTGTTTCAATAATACCGGGACATCTTTACCATCTTTTTCGATGCCCATCACTAATGCCGACAACTGATTTAAAGAGACAGGTGCTGCGCTAATAAAATCTTTTACTTCTGGATGAAGTTGCCCGGCAAAGGATTTTTTAGCGCTAACGCCCTCTTTATCTGTCACCATAATTTCATCAATTAAGGCAACTGAGCGAGGATCATATAGTTTGCTTAATGATACCGTGCCATACAATGTTCGGTAATGTGGGTTTTGACAGACAAAAGCGCCAATGCCTTTCCATAATAACAGTAAGCCATGAAAACTGTTTTGGTGCGCAGCAATGATAAATGAGCGGCCCATTTCTAAACAAGGTTGTTGTTGATTAATAAACTCAGGCGCAAAATCAAACATTTGCGCAAGATAAAGTTTTGATACATCGCCATTTTTTTGTAAAAGGTCGGTCTGTCCTATTCGATAGGCACCAATAATCTCTTCATTTTTATGATCAAAAATAAATAAATGCATGTACGTTGCATCAAATTTATCGGTATCGCACGCTTCACCACTCCCTTCATCTAAAGTTCTAAACGTTATTTCCCGTAATCGAGTAATTTCTTCTACACAATGTGGAATTTGTTGTTGATAACCATAATAGACAGAGAATGATTTAAAATCTAATAAGTGTTGTATTTCAGGCAGTTGAGCAAGCTCTTTTTTCATTACTTTTTTATCCACCATAGGAATAACCGCTTCAAATGATGTTCTTTGCTCATGCTCAAGCCAAGGGCTAAAATAGTTATCATCGTTTAAATAGCATTGTAAGCGGACAAAATCATTCATTCTTTTAGTACCATTAAATTCATTAAGTTGCTTTATGGTGAGCAGATTATTGGTTTTTAAAGCGATGTTATGTGCTTGTAATTTAAACATTTCATGCGCTAACATTAGTAGTCGAAAACGATAATAAACTCTCCCCATATTATGAAAAAGTTTGCTATTAGCACCTGATATAAAAACAGGTAAGATAGGCGAGTCGGTTTTTGTGGCAAGCTTAATTGCGAGTCGATTCCAATCAGCATCGGCAATTCGTTGTTTATCCGCTTGAAAAAAAGAAACACGCCCTGCAGGAAATATGACCAACAAGCCATCTTTTTCGAGATGTCGAAAACATTGTTTTATTGCCAAGCCATTGATCAAAGCTTTAGGCTTTAATGGATTAGCAAAGATAAAGTAATCTTTAATTTCTTTAAATATTGTTAAACCGACGTTTGCCATGACCTTAGTATCAGCACGAACCTCGGTTAATAAATACGCAATAATAACCCCTTCAATCATGCCATAAGGATGGTTACAGACAATAATACAACGGCCACGTTGCGGTATTTTTGCCAAAACACCATTAATACCAGAAACCTGAACACCTAAACCATTGAGTAATTTTTGTGAAAATTCTTGTTTGTTTAATCCAGATAATTCACAAGACTCATAAACCCTGCGCAGTTTACTTATCCCTAATAACTTATCCCAAAAAGGCCCGGTAATTTTAAGCATTGTGCCCAGCAATGTATTAGGCGCCATAGCCGCAAGACGTAAATCTGAATAAGGTTTTTCTAGTGGTTCATTGTTCATAAAGTCTTCAGTTATAAGGAAATGATTATATTAACGCGATCGAAGGGCTTCCCCGTTAACTTTTGATACTATTTTAGATGTTACACGCAAGATAAAGGTTACAAATTTCACTAAAAAATTAAAGTACTTATAATGTTTTATCACACAAAGGCTGAATTTATCAATAAGAGCTATAACACACTTGGATTAGCCTATGATCCCGCCCCCTCGACAAAGGAATATAGTCTTTAGGTGTATTATTGGTATTTATAACTTAAGCATCTGATAAGGTTTAGTTAACTATAGTCATTATCTCGCATATTGTTGTTAAATAAATTTCATAAAAACGAGCTTTTTACTTAATTTTAACTAAGATTATAAAACAACTAATAATGCTGACACGCTATGTTGTTAATGAGGGAATATGAAATATGGGCTATTTGGACAAAGCGTTAATGAAAGACGAAATAACTGCGGGTATTCTAACATTAAATGCTAACTACATATTAGTAGCAGTAAACACTGAATACTTACTGATGACAGGGCTTGATAAGACCGACTTACTCGGTTATTCAATTGATAAAATACACAAGTTTTCTGCAGATAAAGTTCAGCAAAATAACAGTAACCCTGACTTTGGTCACTTCAGCTCAACTTTACAGCAAAAAGATAACAGACAGCTTCCTGTAGACGTTTGTTTTTTTTCTTTAACAAAAAATAACGAAGAACAAACATTACTCTTTTTTAAAGCAACTAATTATAACGATATTACTAAATCTAATATTTCTATTATTGAACAAATTTTTAACCACTCCAATGAAGCGATTGTAGTGACTGATAATCAAGGTTATATACAAATAGTCAATAAAGGTTTTTCTCATATAACCGGTTATACGCAAGAAGAAGTTTGGGGGAAAACCCCAGCTATCCTAAGCTCTGGAAAACAAGATAAATATTTTTATAAACAATTTTGGCAAAAGCTTATTAATGAAGGGGGTTGGCAAGGCGAAATTTGGAATAAAAGAAAAAATGGTGAAATTTACCCTGAGTGGTTAAATATAAGCAGTATCAAAGACAGTAACGGTCACATTTCTAATTATATTTGTCAGTTTACCGATATTACCAGTCGAAAAAAATCTGAAGAAGAAGTTCACTTTCATGCCTATCACGACACATTAACTAGCTTACCTAATCGACATCTATTATTTGAAAAACTTGAACATTTATCTGAACTTCATCGTGAAACCCCCACTTACTTTGCTGTGCTTTTTTGTGATCTAGACAGGTTTAAATCTATTAATGATTCTCTAGGACACGAAGTAGGAGATGAGTTATTAAAGAGTGTCGCAAATAGGCTTAATGCTAAATTACGTGACAATGACATTATAGCAAGAAGTGGTGGTGATGAATTTATAGTTGTTGTTGAGGGAGAAAAGTCACTAAGAAATTTAGATAAAATTTGTGAACAAATATTATCCCTTTTTGAAAAACCTTTTAAGACCAAATTTGGTGAGTTTAAAACAACGATAAGTATTGGTGTAAGTACATTTCCTTTAGATTCACTTGATGTTAAAGAGCTTATTTCATTTGCTGATGTTGCTATGATGAAAGTAAAAAAGTCAGGAGGAAATTATTATTCATTATTTGATACTAAAGAAAAAGAGTTAATTAAACGTAGGATGGAACTTGATAGAGAAATTTATCAAGCAATTGAAAATAAACAGTTTGAAGTCTGGTATCAACCACAAATAAATGCTGATAATGGTGAAGTTTATGGCATCGAATGCTTACTTAGATGGATTCACCCTGAGCAGGGGATTATATCACCCGCCCTTTTTATTCCAATAGCAGAAGCAAACGGAGCTATTAAAGAGCTAGGCCACTTTGTCTTAAAAAGCGCATGCCGGCAATTACGAGTGTGGAGAATTAATAATTTGTTTACTGGGGTTATGGCGATTAATATCTCATTGCGACAGTTTGATCGCAATGATCTTTTTGCTCAGGTACAAAAAGTATTAACAGAGGAGATGATCCCTGGTAATGCTATTGAACTTGAGGTCACTGAATCTCTTTTTTCTGAAGATAATAATCATCACACTGCTATTTTGGTGGCTTTGAGAGAATTAGGAGTCAAAATCGCAATTGATGATTTTGGTACTGGCTATTCTTCGTTACAACGCTTAAAAAGTTTACCTATTGATAATGTAAAAATTGATAAATGCTTTGTTGATAATATTGTAAATTGTCCAGAAGACAGAGCAATAGTAATGGCATTAATTTTGCTATCGAAAACCTTCAACGTTAGCCTCATTGCTGAAGGTATAGAAACGCAAGAACAAGCAGATAAGTTGTGTGAGTTAGGCTGTAGCAACCATCAGGGTTTTCTTTATAGTAAACCGCTAAGTGCGAGTGATTTTGAAAAGTGGTTGTTAGCATTCAAACAAAAAAATCAACATAACGCTCAACACAAAGAAAATGGCTAATGAAATCATTTAACTTACCGAATCATCCTGACACTGAAGATCATATAAGAAAGCACGCTGAGCTAAGAAATAAATTTCATTTACTAGAAGAAAAACTCACACATTATAATATCGATATACATCATAAAAGAGCGATATTTCTTTATAGCTGGCTAGCTAAACATATTTTAAAATCTGACATGGAGTATAAGTCTTATGCACTATCGATAGATGAAGGAAGTTTTATAAAGTGATATACGCTAAACAAGGTCGATATGACGTCCCTTTCGCCATAAAACAACTTTATTAATGAACCTTCCTTAACGATGAGGCAGCGTTGGAGGGCGACTAATTAAAGCGTTCATCTTATTTTAGTCGCGCTATATTTAATGGCCCTTTTTATCTAGCGCCTATAAAGTTATTGAACAAGCCAAGATTGTTCAATAATAATTTCTTCATTTTTATATATTTTAGCGGTAAATAACTGACCCGAATTTATAATGCCCACACCTTTAGGCGTGCCAGTCATAATAATATCTCCATCTTCAAGGGTTAAGAAACTTTGTATATCAGTGATTAACATTTCAGGTTTGTTGATCATCAGTGGGTAATTAGCGAATTGTATAAGAAGGTTATCTATAAATAACTCCATTTTATAACTTTTATAATCGCCATCACAGTTAACAAAGTTGCTAAATACGGCCGATTTATCAAAAGCTTTAGCTCGCTCCCAAGGTAGACCTTTTGATTTAAGCACATTTTGAAGCTTTCTTTTTGTCAGATCTAAGCCAAAGCCTATACCAGAAATTTGATTGTTCTTAATAATAAAACTGATCTCACCTTCATAGTGTATTTCATCAGATTGATGGCTTTCTATCTCATTAGAAATGGCGGAGTTAGGCTTAATAAAAACTACCGGCTCTGCTGGAATTTCATTGTTTAGCTCTTCAATATGCTCGACATAATTTCGGCCAATGCAGACAACCTTTGAAGGGATAAAGTCGAGACCATCATGCTTAACACTGTTCATTTATGTTGTTCCTTTGTCTTAATAGGTTAACTTAATTTTTATTAATATCAGTTAGCGGGGCCATCGGCTAATGAATAGCTAAGTAAAACACCCTAGCATCAAAATCGTAACATAGGATAACTTAATCATTTATCGATATCGTAGATAAATATAATTTAATAGATATTTAGAGAAATTAGCAAAGAATATTGTAGCTAGATTAGCCAAATATGATAAATCAGGGGGATTGATTGAAGTGAAGTAAAAGTAGCGATTTAGTCGAAGCTTAGTGGTTATATCGCTAAGATTCGACTTAAATCATTGCCTCAACTCATGGTGTTGAATTGAGGGTTTATCTTGTTATTAAGCTTGGTATATCCATTCTAAAAAACATTTAGAATCGGTGTTATTGCCAAACTTGATTAACTTAGTACCATTTTGATCGTTAACAACAACATTGTGTTTGTTAACTGAAATGAAATTAATAGGTGATTTAATTGAATAAATCGTTCCTTTATATGTATAAGACATAATAAAACTCTTTAATTTGCGCTGCTGCGCATTAATAATAAAAGCCATATTACTGTGTGAAAACGTTTAGATATTTATAAATATCTGATCAAGAAATAATGGATCTTGATAACCTCAGACAACAATTTAGGCTTAGTAATTTGAGTGATGACTGACTGTGAAAGGGAAAGACATAACATTGATTATCACAAGTACTAATCACAAGTGATAATAGGTTAAATAAACGAGAGGGGGATAATTAACAAAACAACTATAAACAGCTTAAACGTGAAAGTAAACATTTTTTTAAATTATTATCTATTTATTATTGTTTAGCCTCTATTCCTTACTATTTTAAAAAGTAGAGGCTGTTATACGACTAAAATCTATCGCTTATTTGATGGTACTTAACTGCTGGTATAAATCGATAAACTTTACACGTTTGCGATAACCTTCAAAAAAGTATTTATGAAAGATAGTCCCTGCAGGGTCAATAATCACAACACCAGGATAAGGAATGCCATAATTATCATCGCCCATTTGGTAATCTTTATTAAGAATACCATAGGCTTTTACCGTCGCCGCCGCTTGATCTGACAACAAAGGATAGGTTAATTGATGCGCCTTAGAGAAATCGTTTAAGATGTCAGTACTGTCATAAGAAATAGCCGCAACACCGTAACCTAACGCTTTAAATTTATCAGCATATTCATTGAATTCAATTAAGTGGCGTTTACAAAAGGGACACCAGTCAGCTGAACGAAAAAATAAGATGATTAATCCTTTTTCAGCGGTTAAGTCCTCAATGTTAACCACTGATTTTGTTGCATCTGTTACCGTTAAAGCCGGTGCTTTGTCACCCACTTTAGGCCCAACGTTTATTGAAGTCTGCTTGGCAAAAGCGCTGTTAATAAAAAGCATAGAGAAAAGCAAAGTGACAATGACCGGTATATATTTTTTGTTATTAACCATAATTTTTATAAACTCTTATATGAAGTAAATGTTTGTACTAAAACTATAGACCGTGCATGTGCATTATTTACTTCATCTAGTTGTTATTAATTTACCAGAGATAATTACTGTAGTTTTGGCGCAACGCGATGTTGAGTCGCTTGTTCATAACCAAAAGCAGCTTCAATCAAGATACCTTCTTGTAACTTGCCGGAAAACATTGATAAGCCAACAGGTAAGCCATGTACATAGCCCATGGGTAGCGTAATATGAGGGTAACCTGATATTGCCGCAGCAGAAGATGCAGCACCTAAATAATGGTCGCCATTAACCCAATCAATTTTCCACGCGGGCCCTGTGGTTGGGGCAATAATCATATCAAGATTGTGCTTTTCAAGTAACGCATCGATGCCTGCTTGTTGTGTTAAACGTTTCGCTTTTGCGAGTGCATCAAGATAAACTTTATCAGTAATGTCCCCTTTAGCTTGTGCCATCAAAAATATTTCTTGTCCAAAATATTTCATTTCAATATCAGCATTTATTTTATTGAATTCAATCATTTCACTGAGTGATTTTGGCATGCCTGGTGCTGTTTTTGAAAGATACTTATTGAGCTCGTCTTTAAATTCATAAAGCAGCACTTCAAATTCAGCATCGCCCCACTGATCTTTTTTTTCAAAATTAACGTCGTCTACGATCACTGCACCTTGGCTTTTAAGATCTTGTACTGCCTGACTAAAAACATTGTCTAGCCCTTGATGATAACCCATTAGATTTCGAGCAATACCGATACGCTTACCTTTAAGACCATCAAGCTTTAAATGTGAGAGGTAATCTATCGTTGAAGACATTCCATCTTGATCACTTGGGTCTGCTTTTACCATTGCCGCTAACAAAATAACCGCATCGGTTACATTTCTCGCCATAGGGCCCGCTGTATCTTGACTATGCGCAATGGGGATAATACCGTCGCGACTAACGGTGCCTAAGGTTGGTTTTATTCCAACAACCCCATTAATTGCCGCAGGACAAGTCACTGAACCATCAGTTTCAGTACCTATTGTTACCGTAGCGAAGTGAGCCGCAGCAGCAATACCAGAACCTGAACTAGAGCCACAAGGACTAGTTGTTATATCGTAAGGGTTTTTACTTTGTCCATATAAACCGCTCCAACCACTTGATGAAGCGGTTGAGCGAAAGTTTGCCCATTCACTTAGATTGGTTTTTCCTAAGATAATCGCGCCAGCTTCTTTGAGTTGTTTAACCAAAAAAGCATCATCATCTGGAAAATTATTGGCTAAAGCAGTTGAGCCTGCTGTGTTTGCCATACCATCAGTAGTATCTATATTGTCTTTAAGTAGAATAGGAATACCATGCAAGCTGCCTTTAAAGCCATTTTTAAGGAAATAAAGGTCAAGTGCTTTAGCTTGCTTGAGGGCATTTTTATTTAATTGCACCACTGAATTTAGCGTCATTCCTTTGTCATCATATGTCGCAATGCGTTTTAAATAGAATTGCACCAATTGTTCGCTGGTTAATTGTTTACTTTGCATTTGCTGATGAATGTCGTTAATGGTGGTATTTTCATTAATATCGGCACGAACATTAAAAGCCATTACCGAGCAAAAAAATAATAAAGCTAACGGTTGAAAAATTTTCATCTTAATTCCTAAAATATAACGTTGCGCATTTTATAATTTAAATTGGGGGTACTTGTCTATAGATGGCTAATAATTAAACGAAAAGAATCTTTAATTGCTGTTATTAAATCGATACAAAAACGATAAGTTGTTTAATACTTATCGTTTTATAAGGTTATTTTGTCTGAATTAAGCTTTTGAATGTTCCTGTACTTTCGTCCAAGCCAACGCTGAAATTGCGAGTGCAATAGCACTAATTTGAAACACTACACTTTTATCGGCAACTTTACTGATGAATAAACCAATCGCTAAGCTAACTAACAACTGCGGTAATACAACAGACAAGTTGAATAGGCCCATATATAGGCCCATACGAGACTGTTCAACCTTTTCAGACATAATGGCAAACGGTAAACTAATAATAGCAGACCAACCAATTCCTAATAACGCCATAAGTAAGTAAAGCACTTCTTTTACATCTCCAAACATGACGACTAATCCATAGCCAACGGCCATACTGGCGATGCAATAGGTATGGGTTTTTACTCGTCCTATTTTTTTAGCTATCGGTTCAAGCACAAATGCCGGTAATAAAGCAGACACTGCACTTAAAATGAGAAAACTCATCGCTATAACTTTGCCTAAATCATCGTCTGACAAACTTGGCATTTTGTCTTGAAGAAAAGCAATAATAAAAACAAACATCGTTTGTACGCCAATCCAACTGAAGGAATGAGCGGCTAATACTTTTCTAAAACCAATGCTGTTATCACTGCAACTCTCTTTAGCAAATAAAGTAATAACAACAAAATACAAGGTAATGATTGCCGCAATAACTTCAGCCCAGTAATGATCGGTTTTTATACCTGATATTTGTAAAGCCATCGCATAAATATCGTAAATAATGAAGCCCCACAAGGGTTTTATGTTCATCAACACCATTGTAAACGAGACTTTATCTTGAATAACATCGCGTTGACTTACTAATAATTCTTTGGGTTCGCTAATAAAAAAAGGAGCTAATATTGATAGAAAAAACACTAATCCTGCGCCTAAATAAATAAGTATAAAGTTCCCCCACGTAGCACCAACCGCATAAGCCAATACACCAAAAGAGCCTGATACCGTTTGCATCCAGGTATAACCTTTAGTGCGAGCATCACCTTCAGGGGTTACATCCGCGATAATGGCACGTGTTGGATTAAAACTAATATTTATCGATAAATCTAAGGTTAACGCAACAGCAATCGCTACGCCGAGCAATCCTGAGATGCCAAGTGATGAAGAAACAATATCAATATTGGGTAAAGCCAATAACATCATAGCGGCTAACACACCACCGATGAGGATAAACGGACGGCGACGGCCATTCCAAAACCAAACATTATCGCTAATAATACCAACTATAACTTGTCCTAAAATCCCCGCAATAGGTCCTGCGGCCCACACTAAGCCGACCTGATGAATATCAAGACCGTATTGAGTAGTTAATATCCAGCTAAGCGCTGATATCTGTACTGATAAAGCAAACCCCATCGCTGTTGCGGGTAGGCTCAATAGCATATAGAAAGATTTACTAAGGTTTTTTTGAATGGCCAACATTTTTATTATTCTCTTTTTATTATTTGCAGTCGCATTAAAGGTTATTGACTAAAATAGTCTTGTACAAACTCAAAACTATTTTTACCTATTTTCTCACCAATTAAGCGACCGGTAATATCATCGGCAGGTGGATGAATACCTCCCCAAATACGTGACAGACTACATTGATCAGAAGCATCTTGATAAGTCGCCCATTGCAGGGTCATATTGACACTTGGCCCTTGTTCAAAAACTAAAAACTCATTGGCAACCACGTCAAATTCGCTCATTCCGCCAGGGAAGTATCGTGAACCTGTCATTGCGGTCATTAATTCGGCAGCGGCTCTAGAATAAGTAGAATGCCCAGATACATAGCCGGCAAAAGGTGGGGTCACAAAAGAGGGACGCTGATAAGGCCACCAATTCTCAGCTAAAATCCAATCAACACCGGCTTTATCAGTAGCGGGGTTGTTAATGTAATCTGGGCCTTTCCAGCCATAAATTTTAATTTTTCCGACATTTTGTTTATTGTCCCCTGCTAATGCATCGTTCGCTCCAACAAGTTCGATGTAACCATCAACAAGAAGAATTCCGTTAAGGTGATAAGAAGGTAACTGCTCATCGCTACTTTGTCCTAGGTCGGCCATTGCACGAATGGCTGAAACAGGTCGAATATAATCGTAGCGCCCCTTGATCCCCCAAGCTGCGATTGCCGCGTCATGCATAGTGCCCCCCATGGCAAAATAGCTTTTTATGTCCCATTCTAAATTACCTAATATTTCGCCAGTACCCGCCCAACGTTTTTCAAGTAAATTATGGTCGCTAACGGTATTTAGGATGACAAACCAGTGACCCGGCGGTGTTTCAGACTCAGGACCGTCTGCCCAGAACTCGGCGAGTACTCGGCCATAGTCGCCACGAGGCACAATCTGCTCTTGGTAAGGTTGGTTAGTTACTGGGTTAAGGATATAACCGGCACTGGTATCTCCGCCGTCAAGTTGATTGTAAAACTCATTATATTGAGAAAAGGTTGTTGGAAAGCTATTAATGTTACCGATACTTTTTGGCGATATATCCCATTCGACACCGTCATTCTCATCTAAATGAGCTGACCATATCGCGACTAACGAAAAGCCCCACTTATATAAATCCGCTGTATCTGAACCTATCAACGGCGGCATCCCTGGATCATGGTAAACCTGATAGTCAAATCCATCACGGGTAAAAACAGTTTTGTCATTTGCAGATAAGGAAAATGGAACAACTTGTCCCCATTCTGGGCTTAGAAATTCAGGCATATCGTCAACAGGGTTTCCTGCTTGATCAATATATCCCTGAATAGAAAGAGGTTGCCAGCGATTTAAGTCAACAATAGTCGGGTTACCCGACTGCCCAGTTCCCAAAGCTAACGCAGGGTTAACCGATTGGTAATGGCGATTACTGTAAAACTGTTGTTCGTTAGCGCCATCTTGTAAGCCAAAATTGATATAGCATTGGGCGATAGCATTACCAAGAGCTGCAGCTGAACCATTAGCATAGTCGACAGAAGTATCATCAACATCAAAGCCTAAGCGCGTCATTAAAGCATCCGCTGTGGCAATAATATGATTGGCTCCAGGTGATAAGCGAAAACGATGTTTGATCATTTTATAACTGGCGAAACTTATCGCTTGCTCTTGAAAAGGGATAATGTCGATAGGCAAATCAACGGCTTGTGCAAGACAATTAAACCCAGCAACATTATTGCCCCATAAAAAAGGTTTCACTTGCGGGCGATAAACAGACCAAGCGTCAAACATTGCTGATGAAATATGGAATAAGTTTCGAGCATGTATCGTAGGGC
Source organism: Colwellia sp. BRX10-9 (assembly GCF_014077405.1). NCBI lineage: Bacteria > Pseudomonadati > Pseudomonadota > Gammaproteobacteria > Alteromonadales > Colwelliaceae > Colwellia > Colwellia sp. BRX10-9. The sequence goes on from NZ_JACGVV010000020.1 coordinate 56,125, forward strand.
GCGCATAGTCATTTCGTATCGCATGCAGTAAAACTTCATTCCACTGTCTTGCAACTGACTGTCCACTTCGCTCGGGTGTTATTGTTATTGGCGCAGCAACAATCACTTCATTTTTACTGCTTGAACTTGAACCACCGCAAGCCGTTAATAATAATGGGCTTAACATGAGTGGCAGGATAATGTTTTTTACTATTTTCATTTTGCTCGGCTTAATCATAAGGTCTACTTATTATTTTTATACTTATTTTGATTCTAACAATTATTGGCTAGCAACTAAATAATTAGTCAATAGCGGCTAAATACGCTCGATAGTCACAAATTTATTGACCGCTACTTGAGTGATCACTGACTCTTCGCCATCAGGCCACACCACACGTATACGGGTTATTATTGACGACTTACCTAAACCAAAGTGTGCTTCAACCGGGTTTTGTGAGACATAATTTGTCCCTGATTTTAATTCCCGCATTTGACGAATATCACCACTACTGACATATATCCTTGCCCCTAGGGCCTGAGAATTAGTGGTTGCATCAATCAATTTGATATTGATAAAGTTATTCTGACCCGTCTTACTGCCGCCATTATTACAAAACAACTTAGGTGGCTCATCATGGTTAGCAATATAAATATCTTGATCACCGTCTTTGTCATAATCAAAACATACTAAGCCTCGCCCCATCGACTTGTCATCAATACCGACATCGATGGATGACTCTTTAAAAGTACCATCACCATTAGCAAGAAAGAGTCGAGAAGGATCGTCTAAAAACATTTTTTCAATATTTTCGCCATACATACCATTAACAACAAATAAATCTTGTAAGCCGTCGTTATTGAAATCACTAAAACAAGTCGCCCATGCCCAAGAGCTATGACGAACACCAAGCTCGTCTGTTTTATCAAGAAAAGTGCCATCGCCCTGATTCTGATAAAATCGATTGCCTGGAGACAGCCAACCTAACTTTGCCGGTTCGTCTCGATAAGATATTGCGCTAACAAACCAGTCTAAGTCGCCATCATTGTCGTAGTCAGCTACTGCTGAGCCCATGCCAGTATTATCTGTTATCACTTCATGGTCAGTGATATCGGTAAACGTGCCATCTTTATTGTTTTTGTAAAGACGGGTTTGCGCATAATCTGTTACTAAGAGTAGGTCGACCCAACCATCGTTATTAATATCAGAGAATGTTGCGGTTAAGGTTTTATCGGCATTACTGGTATTTTTTATACCGGCTTCAAAGGTGACATCTGAAAAGGTTGAATCGCCATTATTCTGCCAAAAATAGGCAAAGTAACCGCTACGCTCTTCGGTCCAATGAGTAACAAACAAATCAAGGTCACCATCTTTATCGTAGTCAGCCCAAGTGCCTGAAAAATTATTACCCGGCAGTACCAGACCTGAACTCGCAGTAATGTCTAGGTATTGTTCATTTCCTTGATTAACATAAAGCTTTGCCGCATCGCCACCGACACCACCAACAAATAAATCTAATAAGCCGTCACCATTAAAATCACCAAAAGCAGGACCACTGCCTTTATTTTTTTGAGCAACACCTGAAAAGCTAGCTCGGTCGGTAAAGGTACCATTACCTTGATTTTTTAATAAAACATTGGCTTGCCCTTCACCACCTATCGCGTATAAATCTACCCAACCATCATTGTCAAAATCACCTGCCGCCACACCACCAGACATACCTAATACGCCATCACCATCGGGCATTGAATGGCTAAAGGTAATACCCGCTTGCTGAGAGATTTCCGAAAACTGTAATGATTGCGCACTATTCTCAACGGCATGGCACTGATGACTAGCGCTGCCAATGGCAGCCCGCTCAGTAACCTTTGCAGCAATACCAACAACTTGTGGCCCAATTAAAACAGGTGTTTCAACACCTGTTTTCTCGACAGGCTTATCGTTACTCGCGCTTCCGCCACCACAACCTGATAGCGCAGTAAGTGCGAAGCTTAATAAGAAAAGAAAGGGGTAAACGTAAAGTGATGATCGCGTGTTTTTCATGTGAATACCTATCAATAACTTTATTTATTAATGAGCTTGTCATTAATAAACTGTTGATGATCAGCAAAATTTACTGAACAGCGTTGAATAAACTGGTCTATATGCGCTAAGTCATATTTATGTGCTGCATCAAGAGCCTGCTCGCCAAATTTTTCGGCAAGTTGTTTGTCTTGTGATAACTCAGGAAAAATACCGTAACCGGCAAGCATAGCATGCCAAGAAACTGGTGGGTAAAAACTCACCATACCTGGTTGAATTAGGGCTTTGTTTAAATCATCACCCGCGACCCAGCACTGTACTATTTTCTTTAAATTGTTAGATATATTGGGATTTATGCTATTTTTTCGCCAGTACTCGGTGTCGTCACGCGAACTCAAGCGATAATGAGCGACAATATAATCACGAATGCCATCAAAACGATGATTCATTTTTTCATTAAATCTATCTTGATAAATATTGCTGTACTGACCGAGAGAGAAATCATCAATAAAACCTTCAATACTCTCTTGGACAAAATGTAAAGCGGTCGCTTCAAGGGGCTCAATAAAGCCTTGCGACAAGCCAATAGCGACACAGTTTTTGTGCCAATGTTGTTTGACTCGCCCTACTTTCATTTTTAAGTGACGAACGTCAACGGCTTCATCGACCAATGAAAGTTTTTCTCGTAACTCAAGCTCTGCTTGTTCGCCAGTACAGTGCTCTGAACTATAAACATAGCCGTTTCCAGTGCGGTTAGTTAGCGGAATATCCCACGCCCAACCACATTTCATCGCAGTAGCAATAGTTTGTGAGTTAAGACCTTGCTGAGCGTTTTTATCTCTTGCTACAGAGATGGTCACAGCACTGTCATTAAATAAGTTATCTTTAAAACTGATAAAAGGTACTTTTAATGTTTTTTGTAAAAGTAGGCTGTTAAAGCCTGAGCAATCAACAAAAAAATCACCGGCAATGACCTCGCCGTTATCAAGTGTTAACGATTGAATGTCGCCAGCATCATTTACGTTTACCTCATCAACTTGCGCCAAAATATGCTTAACACCTTTTTTCTGCGCAACTTTGCCTAAAAACTTCCCCAATAAAATGGCATCAAAGTGATAGCCATAGCCAATATCGAAAGGAAAATTATATTCGCCAACCGCAGATTTTTTTTGTTTAGCTAATTGTGCAGACAAAAAGAAACGATCAGGATGACAATCGACGTTAAAGCCTTTACGACGATACTGAGTGTTATAGACAAAGGCAGGAGCAGTATGGGCATCGATAAGCGAAGTAAAAGGATGAAAATAACTTTCAAAACCTACTCGTGTTGACCAGCCATTGAATAATATGCCATTTTTATAGGTCGCATTGCATTGCGGCATCCATTCTTGTTCGGTGACACCTATTTTGTCAAAGAAGCTTTTTAATTGTGGTGTAGAACCTTCACCAACACCAATAACACCGAGCGAAGGAGATTCAATTAACGTTATTGAAACAGGGTGGTTTTGCCACTTTTTAGCCATTAAATTAGCGGTCATCCAACCTGCAGTACCACCACCTAAAATCACCATGTTAAGTTTTTTTGGGGAAGTGCTTTGTGCTGTTTTATCTGGGTGGGCTGAATTTATCATTAATTTTACTGCTTAAAAAATTACCATGACTATCGACAAATAAAAAAGGTGTGGTTTCATCCACACCTTTTTAAGTTTTCATTTACATTGAATAATTAATACCAAAGTAAACCGTGCGACCAAAGTACTGAATTGTTCCGGTACGTGAAGTATCACCAAAGTAAGAAATATTCGGTTCGTCTGTTAAGTTATCAACAGAAACGACTCCTTGTAGATTCTCAGTAAAGTTATACGACATTTGTGCAGAAATAATCGTTTCTTCTTGGAAGTACGCTGATTGTGAATCACCAATCGCAATTTGACGACTCAAGTATTCTGCGCGATGACGAGCACTAACACGCGCGGTGAACAAATCTTCGTAATCATAAAAAAGTGTTGCACTAAATACGCGTGGTGATAAACCTTCGATTGGACCTGGCTGACCATCTTCACCCGGTACATTTGACGGACGTTCGATTTCACTTTCTGTGTAAGAAAAATTGATGTTAGCGCCTAAGCCTTTCCACATATCAGGTAAAAAGGTAAAAGTTTGCGTATATCCAATTTCAATACCACGAATATAACCTGCCTCTGCGTTATTAGCGGCGTGTGAATAAGTGCCATTTTCCCAAACGAGTGGTTCGCCAATGGGCTCCCCAGTTTCGCTATCGTACTCAGCATGCGTCTTGTCATCAGGGATTGCTGGTACAGCAATACCATTAGCCTGATAATCAAAATTCTTATCTGTGGTTGTACCTGGCATGTTTTCAATGTCTTTGTTCCAAATAGCAAAAACAAACGCGCCATCGGTTTCAGAGAAATAATGCTCATAAGAAATATCGATTTGATCTGCATAAAACGGACGTATTGACGGGCTAGTTGAACTGTCTAAATCAATATAGTTTCGACCGTCATCCGCTGAATTAAACCTAAAGTTACCGCTGTTAGCCATTGATGGCATATCTGGACGTGACATAACTTTTGAGTAAGCAAAACGTAATTGGTCGTCTTCTGATAATTGAATATTCAAATTTAAAGATGGTAATAAATCATTATAACTTTCGCTGACTGTTTCACGGCGGAATTCGTCGCTTGTACCGCCAACATCATCATAAATTACATCACCATTACCCGCTCCCACATTGACTAAACCTGTGCTGCTTTGTTTAGAGCCAACATAGCGAAGACCTACATTGCCGCTTAACGGTAAACCAAACAGTTCAGCGTTTAGGTTTAATTGCACGTAAGCTGCGGTAACTTCTTCTTCGACAATATTATTTTGAGTCATTGTCCAGCTATGATTCCAGTCACGTACTGGCGTACGATCAACATTTGGGATCCAAGCATTCAAAATATCGTTGTTGTTAACCGCTAAGAAACTCGGCATACCCGGTAAGTCACCGTTAATACTCGTTACTGTCGAGTTATCATTGGATAATGGAAATGGAGCAAAACGTTCTGTTTCTATCGGGTTACCTTCTTCATCGGTACCTGCATAAGTGATGTATTGACCATTACGCATATTTGCGTCGGTAGTACCATATAAGAAACGTCCACGGCCTAGTTCGTATTCACGTTCCGATAAACGGGCACCAAATTCAACTGAACTAAAGATGTCACTTTCAAGTTGGTAAGCGAAATCAACACGTACAGCATTTGATTCATTTGACTCGATACTTGGATATGACTCTGCACTGGTAACCATCATGTGGTCGGTATCGGTAAAGTCTTGGTTAAAGGCTAAATCAGGGTTTTCTAAGCCATTAAGTTTATAGCTAAAGATGATGTCGTTATCAATAATAGGAGTTGCTGCGCTAGAGTCTTTAAAATAAGCCATACGCATAACTTGATCTTTGCTGGTCTCTTTACCTTGAGAATGGGCAAAATCAACGGTCATTAATAAATCATCATTAATTTCCCATTCACCCTTTAAACCAAATGAGCTTAATTCACTGTTCGTCGTATTATCATCGGCTTGTGTTTGAATATTTAAGCTACGATCAGACCCTTTATAAGGTGGCGCAATGGCATCACCATTAGGATTACGAGAGATGGTACCACCGATAAGTGCGCCGTTAGCAATAAGCGGATCGGTTAAGAGTAAAGACTGTCCTGGACTGGCAATGTTGTTTATGCCTGATATACGTAAACCACGATCCCATTTTTCTGAGTCAAACTTTGAATGAAAACCATCAAATTGGAAACGTAAATCATCACGAGGTTCCCAATTTAACGCCAAAACAAAAGCATCACGACTATCTTCACCACCACGTTCATTAACTTCAAAGCCAGATGAAACTAATAGACTTTCTGGACCGCCATCATATGTTTCTGATAAATCTCGGTCGTCAAATTGATAGTTTACGAAACGGCTCGACACAGTAGGCTGAAACATACCGGCGTATCCCAATGAAAGACCAAGCGTGTCATCTAAGAATTTGGCTTGATAAGAAGCGGTTAAGCGGCGACCAAAGTCAGCAGAATCTTCATTGCCAGCAGCGGCATCATTCCAATTTCCGTGAGCTGAAAAACGAAAACTAGTTTCTTTTTCATTATCTAGCGCATTAGCGGTTTCTAGTTCAATAGTACCGGCAATACCGCCTTCTATAAGCGACGCTTTTTGTGATTTATACACTTGCGCTTGCTTAATTAATTCTGAAGGAAATTGATCAAACTGAACTGAGCGTCCACCTGCTGTTGAAACTTGTTCACGACCATTTAATGTTGAAAATACAAAGCCACCTGATAAACCACGGATATTCAGCTCGCTTGATTGGCCATCGATTCGTACAGAGGTAACACCTGGCAAGCGTGTTAAAGAATCGGCTATAGATACATCGGGTAAACCACCAATGTCGTCAGCTGATATCGCATCAACGACAGTGTCTGAAAAACGTTTAGTGTTTAAAGACTTAATAATACTGCCTCTAAAACCTCTAACTTCAATAACTTCTACTGCATTTTCTTTTTCTTCTAATGTTTTTGGTTTGTTAACGTTAACAGTTTGCGCTTTTACTTCTTCTTGAGCATCTTGAGCAAAACTGGGAACACTAGCAAATGATAAACCCGCAGCTATTAAGCTGAGTGTTAATATATTTGGCTTGAATTTGTTCATTGTTTCATATTCCTAATAATATGTATTATCGAGAAGCCCCTACTTACACTTGCACTATGGTTGATAACGCACAGCGAGTTGGAGTCAATTATTTTTATGAGATATTCCCTATCTATTTATGTTTCAAGATTTACGGTGACAACTTCATAGTAATCATTTTTTGCACAGTTACAACCGATTACCCATCAGCGAACTTTAGTAATAAGATGGTTCTAGAAAGCAAGTAAACTCGTTATTTCCTTTTATTACATAACCTTAAAAAATTAAAGTAAGAATAAAAGCAGATTACTGTAGGTCTTTGAATACGTATTCATAACATCAGCATTAGGTTTTATAGTCAACGCGGCATAACATCGTTCCCCAGTGAAAGGATGATGAAATTAGATTCAACATAACCTGAAGCTACTTTTTAATGGATGATTAAGACCGTTTTTTGATTACGTGACAGTAACAATATAAAGCAATAACAATTATTAAAATAAAAACAACGTACTAAGTTTGCTATATAAATAACGGCTTAGCACCTTATCAACATTTAAGTGGAGATGTCATTTATGACTGGTTATATGAAACAATTATCGTTTGCTACGTTAGCCGTATTGGTTAGTGTATTAGCAGGCTGTGGAGGAAGTGATGAAAGTAATGCTGTTACTGAATCCCCTCTTTGGTGTAAGTCACCAGAAACAATTAACGAAACAGGTAATGCATGTGAATTAGTAATTACCCCCTGTAATTACCCTGAAGTTGCCAACCCTGACACTCAACTTTGTGAAATGAGCAAAGAGGCATGGATTGATGGCTCTAACGGTATCACTATGCCCGTACCAGCTTACACACCAGCGGCAAACGAATTAGTTATTTACTTTCAATTTGAAACACCAACTGATGGCAGCGCGATAGATTATAACCTTGCCGGTTTGCACGCTTGGAATAACGCTGACTGTAACTCCTATGCAGATTTTGATCGTCCTGAAGGGACCACACCTTGGGGCTCTTCATTAGCATGGACAGGTATTGATGATAATTTTGGCGCCTATTGGGTAATGAATACTATCGATCCACCTAATTGTATTAACTTTATTGTTTACGATGCTATTGGTTCAGTTAAATTTTCAGGTGAAGATGATATTCTTGTTGATATAAGCACAGTTAATACCGGTGAATTATTCTTACTAGAAAAAGAAACCACTATCTTTCCGTTCCCAAGAACGTTTGCCTCTTTAGTTGTTCCTGGTGGCTCAACACCGGCACCTTTAGAGTGTGAAGCGCCACTTATAGCTAATGAAGCGGGTGACGAGTGTGTAACCGACCCAGATGCAGTGCCAACTATTGTTGATGGCGCAGCTGAACTTTATTTACGCGGCCTCATTGACTGGGAAACCACAGACGACAGCAATAAATTTGTTTACTCTGAAGGTGTCTACACGATGGCACTAGCCGTTACGGGCTCAGCGACAGCTTATAATTTCAAAGTTGCTGATGCAGATTGGAATGTTATCAATGCCTTTGGCGCAAGTGAAGGTGATGAAACAGTCGTTCTTGGCGAAAGTAAAACATTGATTGCCAGTGAAGAGCTAGGTAAAAACATTAGCCTTACCATTCCTAACAACGGTAACTACCAGTTCATTTTAGATATTTCAGATACTGAAGCACCAACGTTAACCGTTATTGAAGTTGCTTATGACAAAGTACTTTATGTTAAAGGCGACATGAACGAATGGGCTAATGCCCTTCCTATGGTATATAAGGGTGAAAATATCTACACCTCTTTACATCCATTAGAAATGCAAGATTATGCCTTTAAAGTGGCTGATGCTAATTGGACTGATGCGACTAATTTCGGTATTGCTACCGAAGGTGCCGTTGTGCCACTTGATACCGCCACCACATTAGTTTTTGGTGAAGATGTTGCTCAAAACATTAATTTCACTGCCGCTGCAGCGGGTACTTATCGATTTATACTTGATGCCACCAATAAAGGTGCCCCAATATTAACGATTGAGAATGCAGTACCTTATTCAGGTCGCACTTTGTATTTAAAAGGTGACATGAACGATTGGTCAACTACACCTAACTTTGACTTTGCACTTACCGACACCACTTACGTGGTAAATGCATTGATTGATAACACTAAAAAGTATGGCTTTAAAATAGCGTCAGATGGCTGGGAAAACGATTCTACTATGGGTGCTTTTGCTGGCGAAGGTGATGTTGTTATCGGTGAAGAAAAATTATTAACCTTGCCGGGTGAAGATAATATTGCCATTGAAGTGACTGAAAATAAAATATTAACCTTCACTTTAGATGCGACTGATTTCACCGCGCCTAAATTAACAGTAACCGAAGCGCCTGCCCCTTACCAAGAACGTACTATGTACCTTAAAGGCGACATGAATGGATGGGCTACCGAAGAGGCTTATATACTAACTTATGCTGCAGGTATTTATACAATAGAAACGTTATTACCCGTTCGTAGCTATAATTTTAAAATTGCCTCTGCTGATTGGGAAGAAGACTCTACGGTTGGCGGTGTTGTTGATGATAATATCTTAACCGCCGGTGAAGCAAAAACCTTAACATTACCCGGTGCTGATATTACTTTTGATGTAACTAAAGAAGCGACTTATGTCTTTACATTGAACGCAATTAACCCATCAAGACCTATGTTAACGATTACTGAGAAAACCAACTAATCAAATAAATTTACTATTGATGTAGTAAATGCATCTCATTGTAAAAACCGTGATTTATCACGGTTTTTTTATGCCTATAATTCCCTTATCAATCGTCAACAAAACGTGGCTAAACAGTAAATAAAAGGTCATTAATCTGTCTTGAATACGTATGTAATGGCTATTCATTAACCAGTCTACTCTTTAGTATGAAGGAATAATTAAAAATAATATTTATCTAGCGTAGCTCAAATGTGCAACAGATAAATATTGCATAAACCTAAGAGTGATAAGATGACAATAATTCAATTTAAAAAGGTTGCCCTTATAGCAACGGTTACCACCGCATTAAGTGCTTGTGGCGGTGGAGGCAGTGATGGTGGTGATAAAGTTAATATACCTGACAAGGTGAACAATGCGCCAACTATGACGAATTTCAGCCATGAAATTATTGAATCATCACCTAAGGAAATCGTTTATTCATGGTCTGTTACCGATAGTGACGGCGATGCATTATCTTGTCAATTATCTCCAGGCAATGGCTTTACAACAGTGACCATCGCTGATTGTGCAAACAATACTTCAACAACCGTGACCTCATCAGGCGCAGGAAACTATCAGGCAAGCTTGACTGTTACCGACCCGAGTAATGCTAGTGCTACTGCTAGCCTGACCTTTGATATTGCTACAGCGGGATTACCAGCGCCAATAGTTACTGCAGGTGATAACGAATTAGTCATTTTCTATAACCGTGCGGACGCAACTTACAGCGATTGGATCATACATTTATGGAACAACGAGACTTGTGACGCTTATGCCAACGCCGATACTGACTGGGCAACGGGGCAAGCACAAACAGGGCTAGATCCAAATTACGGCGCTTACTGGCTTATCGATTTAAAAGCAGGTTATGGCGATTGTGCTAACTTTATTGTTCATAAAGGTGATGATAAAGACTTAGGTGGCATCGACCATCAAGCTGATTTAAGCGGCGATCGCATGACTTGGACACTATCAGGTATCAGTGATGTATATACCCAGGCGACCTTACTTCCAACAGGCATATTAATTAACGATGTTGCTGCGCACTGGGCCAATGAAAATACCGTTTTTTGGAACGCCGGTACCAACGTAGCTAAAGTACGCATTTATAGTTCAGCCACTGACGACTTAGCTTTTGATGGTGAAAACGGTATTTCTGGAGATAACTACCTTGAGTACCTACCCGCAGCTGGTGGCGAACACCCTGCGATTTCACTTAATATGCCTCGCTATAAAGATTTAGCAGCATTTACCGCAACATCAGCATCGGTAAGTAAAGCCAAATCAATGCTTAGCGGTAAATTATTGGCAATTTCATATGCGAGTGACGATTCACTTATCGCCGCAACTTACCTACAAACACCCCGTATCTTAGACGCTTTATATACCTCAGCAAATAACGATGCTAACGAAGCAGATTTAGGTATTATTTACAGTGCTAGCGAGATAAGCGCTAAACTTTGGGCACCGACAGCACAGCAAGTTACCCTTAAGGTGTACAACGCAAGTAAAGCTTTACAGTCAAGCCATGCGATGTCCCTTGACGCAGCAACAGGTATTTGGTCATTTACCGCGCCAAACACAGTAGACCGCTTATTTTATCGCTATGAGTTAACTGTTTATCATCAACAAAATCAGCGTATTGAAACAATTGAAGCCACAGACCCTTACTCGGTTTCTTTATCAACCAATGGCGATTTTTCTCAGTTTGTTAATTTAGCTGATAGTGATTTAAAACCCATCGGATGGGACAGTCACACCGTTCCTGAAGTTGTTAACCCTGAAGACAGTGTTATATATGAAGGCCACATACGTGACTTTAGTATTTTAGACGCCAGCACCCGTGTAGAAAACCGAGGTAACTACCTTGCCTTTACCGAAGAAACCTCTGTACCCGTAACACATTTAAAATCTCTTGCTGACGCAGGCTTAACACACTTTCAACTATTACCCGCCAACGATATTGCCAGCATAAATGAAGATGCCGTTAATCGTATTAACCTTGATAATACCGTCAGCGAATTATGTGCTAAGAAAAGTGACGCGCCTGTTTGTGGTGTTGAAAATGCTAGTGATACATTAGCCGAGGTATTCGCCAGTTACGACCCGACCAGCACAGCTGCACAAGCGCTTGCCGAATCATTGCGAGGCTTAGACAGCTTTAATTGGGGTTATGATCCTGAACACTTCACAACGCCCGATGGTAGTTATTCATCAAATCCTGACGGTGTCGCTCGCATAACTGAAATGCGTGCGATGAACCAAGCTTTGCACGAAATGGGCTTACGTGTTGTTTTAGATGTTGTTTACAACCACACTAACTCTTCGGGTTTATGGGAAAACTCAGTGCTTGATAAAGTAGTACCCGGTTACTATCACCGCCGTGATTTAACCTCAGGTAATGTTGAAACAGCAACTTGTTGCCAAGATACCGCGCCTGAACATGAAATGATGCATAAACTCATGCAAGACTCATTACTTACTTGGTCACAAGCCTATAAGTTTGATGGCTTTCGTTTTGACATCATGAGTAATAATTCAAAAGCATCGATTTTAAGTGCTCGCACCGCTGTACAAGCAATAGACACCGACAACTATTTCTACGGTGAAGGTTGGACGCGTGATGATAAAGGCTATCAACAAGCGGATCAAAATAATATGACGGGTTCGCAAATCGGTACGTTTAACGATCGACCTCGCGACATTATTCGCAGTGCCTCTTTATTTAAAAGTACTGGTAGTTTAAATGACCAAGACATTATTCGCTTAGGACTTGCTGGTACCCAAAAAGATTATCAACTACAAGATAAGAATGACAACATCAAAGCGGGTAGTACATTTAGTAAACCTTCTTACGGAAAAGACCCTGCCGACATCATTAACTATGTCTCAAAACATGATAATGAAACCTTATGGGATCAACTGCAATATGGCATTGAAACCGAAGTTAGTCTTAATGATCGCGTGCGCATACAAAATATTTCTGGGACTTTGCCGTTAATCAGTCAAGGTATTCCGTTTTTCCAACTGGGTGGTGATTTACTGCGCTCAAAATCAATGGACCGAAACACTTATGATGCCGGTGACTGGTTCAATAGAGTTGATTTCACTATGAGTACCAATAACTGGAATGTCGGCTTGCCACTTGCGCAAGACAATGAAAGTAAATGGTCGTTGATGACAGCACTGATCAATAATAGCGAAACAGCGCCACAAGCCAGTGATATTGAATTCTCATCAAATATATTTAAAGAGTTTTTGAGTATTCGCGCCTCAAGCCCTTTGTTTAGGTTAACCACGCAAGCTGATATTAGTGCACGTTTAGGTTTTCATAATACCGGTAGCGAACAGACTCAGGGCTTAATTGTGATGAGTATTGATGATGGTAACGGTCTAACTGACCTTGATGAGAATATTGATGCACTTGTTGTGGTGATAAACGGCACTGCATCCGCGCAATCACAAAGTATTTTAACTGCGACCGGCTTTGAGTTGCACAGCGTACAACAAAGCTCTGCCGATACTAATGTTCAAACAGCATCATTTGTTGAGGCTTCAGGAAAAGGCACCTTCACTGTACCTGCGTTAACTACTGCAGTCTTTGTAAAACCACAAGCAATGGCACAAGGCGTTGGTTTAGCAGCTGATGCGACCTTAAATGCGCCTGACCCCGCACCTTATGGCGAGACAAGTATTTACCTACGTGGGTCAATGAATAATTGGGGTGACGACGGTTTAACAGCAATCGATATGTTTACTTATCAAGGGAACGGCGACTATGTGATTGATTTCACCTTGGCGGTTGGCACGCATATTTTTAAAGTGGGTTCTGATGATTGGGCGGCTGTAAACCTCGCCTTTAGTGATGTCACCTTCACTGATAACTCAATAACAGCATCGGCCGATAACAGTGGTAATATAGAAATAACCACCACGACTGCTGGTAATTATAACTTTAGCTTAAATGCCAGCACATCGACGCCAAGCTTAACGATTGTGACCAAAAACACCACAGTAGATTGTGCTGCTTTAGTTGATTCAAGCGACGACATTCCTTTTGATATTAATGGTAGTGGCCAACTCTTTGTTCGTGGCGATCATTCAGCGTGGAATGCCACTGAAGAGTTTCGATTACATTACAAAGGCAATAACCAGTATCAAGCCGTAGCTGAATTTGACGGGGCAATGCAATTTAAACTGGCTTCAGATGACGGCAGTTGGACCACACAATTGTGGGTACAAGAAAACGATAGTAACGATATTGAAGGGGAGAATTTAGCCTTAGGTATCAATTACCCTGTTGCTTATAATAACGCTGGCGACGCCAATAACAATACGACACTGGCGGCAGGCTCATACAGCTTTTTACTAACACTCTACAGCGCAAACCCAAGTAAAGGCTATAATGTTGGCCGTTTAGCGATACAAGAATGTCAGCCATAGTCATCAGGTAAGTTAATCGAACAGCTTAAGTACTTAAGCTGGGCTAACACTATAGAAAGCGCTGAGGATGAATATTCTTGGCGCTTTTTTATGGGGAAATAACTTGTCAGCAGATTGGCTGAATACGTATGTAAAAATTAGAATAAACTGTTTATATTGCTGATAAATGCGTAACTTATTAACATCATTAATTTACTTTGTTATTTATCCTTATGCGTATTTCTTTAGCTCGTTTTCGACAATTAAGCCTAATCATTATCACAACGACATGTCTAAGCTCATGTCAGCATGATCAAAGTATACCAACAAGAACCCAGCTTACAGAAACGAGCGTAAAGTCAGCAGCAGTTTCTCCTTTAGTAAGCCAAGACTTTTCTGCACATTGGCTGACCCCAGAACTGCTTTTATTACCTGAAGATAATTTACATCAACAACATACGTTAACTTTTGATGATGGCGGACATATTGAAAAAGCCACACTTACGCCCTTCACAGGAGAAATAAATCGTCTGCTTATCCCCAAACATTTACGTTCATTTAATGTATTTGAGGTAAAGCTGGCTACTAATAAGATTAAAAAAGCACTGAAAAATAAAATATATGTCAGTTCTGCAAGCAAGGGCACAAATTCAAAACACACAGCACAGGTACAAACAGCTCAATTATTGGATGTTTTGTTTACCTCACAAAGTAACGACGCTAATGAGCTAAATAATTTAGGGGCCACTCTCAGTAAAGATTCTATTGAGTTTGCACTGTGGGCACCGACCGCAAAACAGGTAACCTTATTAGCGTTTAATAAAGACAAGCAAGCGACGCATGTTGTGCCACTTAAAGAAGATAGCAATACCGGTATTTGGTCTGGTGCAGTTATTAATACTCAACAAGAAGTCTACTACCAATATCAGCTGACAATATATCACCCGGCTAGCGATAAAATTGAAACATTAACCACCACAGATCCCTATTCCTTAAGCCTTTCAACAAATAGTGAATATTCACATGTTATCAATTTAGACGACTCAAAAAACAAACCTAATGGCTGGGAATTACAGCAAGATGTTTTAATTAAGAACCCTGAAGATAATATTTTTTATGAAACCCACATTCGTGATTTTAGTGCCCACGATCCGCAACTTTCATCACCTGCTGTTCGTGGAAAGTACGCCGCTTTCAGCGAAAAAAATAGCGCTGGCATTAAACACTTTAAGGATCTACAAAAAGCAGGTATTAACAATATTCATCTACTGCCCACCTTTGATATTGGTACCGCTAACGAAAATGACACACAAGTTATTGATCTAAATAATCCTATTAGCAAACTTTGCCAACTCGTGCCCGAACATAAGCTTTGTCGGCTCGAAGACCAAGAAATGACGATACAAGAATATTTAGAAACACTTCCCTCTGCAACACAGGAGCGCCAAGCGATAGTCAGTTCTCTTAGAGAAATTGATAATTACAATTGGGGCTACGATCCTTTCCATTATACTGTTCCAGAGGGCAGTTACGCTCAAAACCCTGAAGGCTCAGCACGTATTATTGAATTTCGTCAAATGGTACAAAGTATTCATAATCTAGGCTTTCGCGTCATCATGGATGTCGTTTATAACCATACTCATCAAGCAGGGCTAGCGCCAACGGCTGTGCTTGATAAAATTGTCCCTAATTATTATCATCGTCTTGACCCTATCAGCGGAAAAATCGCACAATCAACCTGTTGTGATAACACTGCCACAGAAAATGTCATGATGGAAAAGTTAATGACAGACTCATTAGTTGTTTGGGCAAGAGACTACAAAATTGACGGCTTTCGCTTCGACCTTATGGCACACCAACCCAAATCAGCGATGCTTAAAGCCAAAAAAGCAGTACAAGCGGTTGATAAAGACACCTACTTTTATGGCGAAGGTTGGAATTTTGGTGAGGTAGCGAATAATCAGCGCTTTACGCAAGCTAGCCAATTAGCATTGGCTGGCACAGAAATCGGTACCTTTACCGACCGTTTACGCGATGCAGTTCGCGGTGGAGCCTTTAGCGCCAGTGGCGATGATATTCGTAAAAGCCAAGGTATCGGCAGTGGTTTAAGCACTATGCCTAATGAATTAGTGGATCGAGTCGAATCAAGAAAAGCTTATCTACTCGCCGCAGATCAATTACGTATTGGTTTAGCCGCTAATTTAGCTAACTTCCCTCTTAAAAATGCTCAAGATAAACACGTTACCGGTAAAGAAATTCCTTATGGTGACCAACCAACCGGTTATGCACTAGACCCTGCCGATACCATTAACTATGTATCTAAGCACGATAACCAAACATTATGGGACAATAATCAATACCGCTTACCTTTTAATACCTCAACAAAAGATCGCGTACGTATTCACTTACAATCACTGTCCTTTGCTATATTCGCACAGGGCATTCCATTCTTACATATGGGATCAGAGTTTTTACGTTCGAAGTCATTTTTACGCGACAGTTACGACTATGGTGATTGGTTTAATAAAGTCGATTTTACCAAGCAAAGCAATAATTATAATGTTGGTTTACCGCCAGCAGATAAAGACCAAGCAAACTGGCCACTGATTAAAAAAGTTCTAGCAAAAAATGAAGGGCGAGATATTGTTAGCCCAACTGACATCGAGTTTAGTGCAGAAGTGTTTAAAGAGTTTATTAGTCTGCGCATGAGTACCCCCCTTTTTCGTCTTACCAACAGTGAACAAATAATAGAGCGTGTAAAATTTCACAATACCGGTAAAGCACAACAAATTGGCTTAATTGTGATGAGCATCGATGATGCCGAAAAATATCAGCAAGTAGATGCTGAGATATCAGCGCTCGTTGTTATTTTTAATACTAGCACCACCGCTAAAACAATCCCTTTTAAAGAGGCAGCACAATATCAATTGCACCCTATTCAACAACAGGGCGTTGATAGTGTTGTTAAAGAGAGTAGTAGCGATGAAAACAGCTTTTTTGTTCCAGCACTAACCACCAGTGTTTTTATCAAAGAGCAATAGTGCGCTATCGTTAGCGGCTAGTAATGATTTTATTTACTTAATCATAAAGTAAAGTCTTACTAGCCCTACTTCTCGCCTTAAAAAAATCCCGCCTAGAGCAACCCTCTCAGTGTATATCAACAATAAACTTTAAATGTAGTGAGCCTTGAGTCAAAATTTAAATATGACCTAATAAATGTGGCTGATGTTGTAGCAAGTGTGGCTACTGTGGCTACTCCAATCTTAGCCGATGAACGCGATGAGATGACTTTAGAAGAAGTAAAAATTGAAATTATCAACTTGGATGTTTATCGGTTTATCTATTTTATTTTTTGTGCGGTTTAGCCCTTATAACTTGTCGCACTATCTGCTCGTTATACTCATCGTAAAAAACACGTCGACTTAATAACAATTTATTTACGATATTAATTTACGATAAGTTTTCTTTTGAACAGATGGTGAACACAAGGAAATACTATCTTTTACTGTAACCTAAAACAGTATTTTAGCGGTATTTTGATGAATAAAACTACCACCTCATATATTGATCTATCGCGTCAAATAAACTGTATAATATGCTATTATTAAATATTAACTACTCATTAAATACTATATGACTATGGCCAGAAAAAATCTTCGTATCCGTGAAAAAACAATCTTTGACGGTATTTTTAGTAAATACATTTTAAAATTCGTTTTTAGTTTTTGGTTTAAAATTTCGGGCTGGAAATTATGCACAGCCACTCCCGAAGGTGCTGGTATTACTATTGCAGCACCGCACACATCGAATTGGGATTTTGTTTATGCGCTTGGCGCTGCGATATTGCAAGATGTGAAAATATATTTTTCTATTAAAGACAGCATGTGCCGCATACCTCTTTTAGGTCGTTGGTTGATGTACCTTGGCGCTATGCCTATTGATCGTTCATCTACAGGCTTAGGGCAAGTTGAACAAATCAAGCAATTTATTGAAACACAAAAAGGTAAACGAGTATTTTTCTTATTTACTCCAGAAGGTACAAGAGGTGGAGTAGCAAAATGGAAAACAGGCTTTTACCATGTTGCTCAAGGATGTGGATTACCCATTTTTTTAGCCAAAGTCGATTACCTCAGTAAAGAAACAGGTGTTTTTCACATCTTTAAACTGACCAATAATAAAGACGATGATATTCAAGCGATGCAAGCCTCTTATAAAAGTGTTTATGGAAAATATCCCACCAAACAATTTCCCCCTTATCAAGGAGCCATGCCAAGCATAGGTGATAAAGAAGCGGCAATTATTCGTGCACTTTACGCCATTAACTCTATTAAAGGTGTTGCGACTAAAATGGAAATAAGTGCAAAAGCAAAAATGGGTGAACTGTCGAATACAATGTTCGATTTTTTAATTGATAACGGGCTTGTTGAACAAGGATTTTTAGAAAGAGCTGAAATTACCTACCGGTTAACTCTAGCGGGCAAAGGCTGTTATTTACATTTGTATTCGCAAGATGACTCACTTGTTATACCTAACGGATAAACGATGACTACGAAGAGTGCTTATTACCAACCATCTAAAAATTAATGCCTGTCGTTATTAAGTCTTATTAGTTACGTTAATTTGGTTTAGTAACACGTTGAAGGCTTGATAACGCCTTCAACGCCAATAACTTTGAACATAAAAGACTTTTCGCTAATATTTTACTATCTAGATAAAGGATAATAAATAAACATGACACTAACCGCTATTATTCCTTCATTTCGCCTACCTTTCTTAATATTAGCCCCTATTTGTGTTTTTCTGGGTGCTAGTATTAGTTATATGGAACAAAGTGCGGTTGATTATGCCGTATTAGCCATTGCCTTTTTAGGGGCGATCTCTGCGCACATTGCGGTTAATACCATTAATGAATATCAAGACTACGTCAGCGGATTAGATCTGAAAACAATTAGAACCCCCTTTAGCGGTGGTAGCGGTTTATTATCTCAGCATCCAGAGTTACTTCCTGGGGTAAAAAGAGCCGCGATTGTCACAACCCTTTTAACCTTTCTGATTGGTGTTTATTTCGTCACCCTTTATGGCGTAGCAGTAATTGCCTTAGTGCCGATGGGATTACTTGGATTAGCCATTATTATTAGTTACACAAAGTGGATTAATAAATGGCCCATTATCTGTTTAGTTGCCCCTGGTCTTTGTTTTGGTTTACTGATGGTGGCAGGTACCCAAGTTATTTTATCTGGCCATTTTTCAACAACACCTTGGCTAATAGGTTTGATCCCTTTTTTTCTTATTAACAACTTATTACTTTTAAACCAATATCCTGATATTGATGCTGATAAAAGTATTGGTCGAAATCATTTTCCTATTGCCTTTGGCATAAAAGCAAGCAACACCATTTTTTTCATCTTTTCGGTGTTCTCAACGTTATTACTTGGCTTTTTTATTAGCCAAAAGCTATTACCAACACTAAGTGCAATGGCGTTTATTCCACTGGCATTGGCCTTTGTCGCTTTATATGGTGCAATAAAATTTAAAGAAAACATTGGTCAACACCCTATATACCTTGCTTACAATGTTAGTTGTGCATTACTGACACCATTAACGATAGCAATCACCGTTTTCCTTAACTAATTGTAGAAGTTGAATAACGTTGGAAACTGAAGTTATTACGTTTAAGCACCGAATATACCTTTCAAAAAATTTAATCAAACGCTGAAATAGCTAACTTCTAAAATATAACTCTAAGGGCAGTAGTTGCCAAAAAAAGACCTTTCCTAACACCCTAATCAGTACCAAAACTGTCTTATCTGATACGGCAGCGGACTTTCCCCACAGATAAAAAGACGCATTGTTTGACTATAAATATTACCAATTAATCGAATAACCTGACTGGAAAAATGCCACCATTGCCGGCGTCACTATGTTGCATTGGGATGACTGTATTTGTGCCGTGGCATTAAATAAAGATTAAAACGAGCGTTTGAATTTATGGATCAAGCTTGTTATAAGTAAACAACAAAAAACTAATGATCTTTATAAAATGAAATTGCACCAAATTGAAGGCTATATTCAATCTATTTACCTCGTAGAATATTCTGAAAAATTATTGTTACTCGATGGTTGCTGCCGTGCAGATGTCGAAACCATTCAGACTTTTATAACAGAAGAATTACAACGTCCATTTTCGGACCTTAAACTCATAGTCGTCACACATATGCATCCAGATCATGCTGGAGCAGCTCATGTATTGAGAAAAAAAACTGGTTGTAAAATTGCCATTGCTAATGTTTCTGGGCATTGGTACACAGGTGTAGACGGATTATTAATGCACTTGACCGATATGGCATTAACTCGCTGGGTTGCGAAACGTAAAAATAAACCAGCAAAAAACCTTTGGTACTCCTCCAAATTAAAGCCCGACATAAAAATAAATGATGGTGAAGTTTTACCCGGCTTTGCTGAATGGCAAGTCATTTATACTCAAGGGCATACCGACAGAGATATCTCTTTGCTACACCAACCAAGTCAACTTATTTATGTAGCTGATCTAATGGTGGAAGTAAAAGGACGATTTATTCCGCCTTTTCCCGTTTTTTATCCCAATCGCTATAAAAGCTCACTGACTAAATTACATAATCTTCAACCTAAATCCATTTTGCTTGCGCATGGCGGTGAGGTTCAACTTAGCGATGATGACTACCAACACCTCTTGTCCAAAGCTCCAGATTTACCTTTAACTCATTGGCGCTCTGTTAAAGCTAAACTGCGAAAAATATTTACATAGCTTTATAAGGTATTATTTAGTCACACAGAAATATCCCCAATTAAGCCACCCATAATAACCTGTTTGTTTTTTCAATATCCCCCATTAAGCCACCCATAATAAACCGTTCAATTTTCCAACAATAAACTACACTTAGTTTACCCTCTTATAAGTGTGGTGATTGTCATGCCTAAGCCTCGTTCACAACAAATCAGTTTACCTGATACGCCGTATTATCATATTTGCAGTCAAACCGTTCGAAAAGCCTTTTTATGTGGTGTTGATCAAGAAACCGGTGTCAGTTATTCGCACAGGCGTCATTGGATTGAACATCGCATTTTTACATTATCTCAGTTGTTTGCTATTTATATTTTTTCTTACGTTTTCATTAATAATACCT